>NZ_JBSHAO010000042.1:0-80575 GCF_053611545.1 Streptomyces sp. NPDC054796
GAGCCGGTGTGGTCCGGCCCGGCTCCGGCTCAGCCGCCGAGCGTGTCGATCAGCTCGCGGTACGCGGCGAACGCGGGCTTGGGCGCGTAGTCGTCGGTGAGCAGGCCGAAGCGGTGGAACAGTCCCGTCCGCGCGCTGTCCGCGTCGCGCAGCGCGAAGTGGGTGTAGCCGCTGAGCCGCAGCTCCCGCGCGTGCGCCCCGACCGTGCCGACCACCGTGCGGACCACCTCCGCCTGGCGTTCCGGGGAGCGCTCGGGGCCCGTCGGCCAGCCGTGCTCGGTGATGTGCAGCGGCAGACGGCCGAGCCCGGCGGGCGTCAGCACCGTGTCGCGGTGGTGCCGCAGCAGCCCCGCGACCGCGTCGGCGAGCTGATCGGCGGCGACGGGGCGGAACACGTCGGGGAAGAAGTCCAGGCCCACGTAGTCGAGGTCGTCCAGGAACCCGGTGCTCTCGCGCCCGGCCAGCTCCGTCAGCCCGGAGATGAAGGAGGCGCCGGGCCCGAACAGCGGGGTGGTATTGAAGCCGACGCGCAGATGCCCGTGGCCGAGCCGCCGGGCGTGGGCCTTGGCCGCGCTGACACCGCGCACAAGGGCCTGGGCCACGTCCGGGTAGTAGCCGTCCAGCGTCGGGTTGCCGGTGACGTTGGGCTCCTCGGTCACCTGGAGGGTGGACGTGACGGCCCCGTACTGCTCGACCAGCTCGCGCAGGTAGCGGCAGTAGCCCTCGACGTCCCCCGCCGCCGACTGGTACTGCGCCACCAGGTCGAGCGATCTGCCGCGGACCGCGTAGCGCGGCGCGTTGGCCGGTGCGGCGGTCGGGTGCGGGCCGCCGACGCGTGTGCCCCCGAGGCGTGTGCCGTCGTCGAAGCCGGTGTAGGCGCGCACCAGGAAGGGGCGGCCCGGCCGTCCCTGGAGCTGGTCCAGCGCCGTCGTTATCCGTTCCGGGGCGTCGGGCGGCCCGGACGCGAGGCCACCGGTGTCGTCTCCGGCGACCCCGCCCGGGTACACCCCGAAGAGCAGGCTCTTTGACGTCATGGCTGGGTGGTCCTCTCTTCGTGGGGCGCCGTGCCCTCGGGCCACGGCAGGGAGCCGGTGCGGATCTCCTCGACGGTCGCTTCGGTCCAGGCGAGTTCGGCGCGGGCGAGGCAGAGCGCGTACTCGGCCTCGATCACGTGCAGCCGCGGCACGCCGGACGCGAGCACGTCGGCCAGCCGCCGCTCGTCGGACTCCGTACGCTCCCGCAGGCGCGCAGCGCGCTCGCCCAGCGCGGCGACGGCGCCCTCGGGGCCGAGCGCGCCGAGGTAGCTGACGGCGCCCAGGAACCGCGAGAACTCCCGCGCCGGGTCACGGATCTGCGCGTCCAGGCGCCGCACCAGTTCCTCGCGACCGCTCTCGGTGAGCGCGTACACCGTCTTCTCCGGACGGTTCCCAGTGCGCTCCCGCCCCTGGGGGCCGATCCATCCGGCGGCGACAAGGGCCTCGACGGTGTTGTAGAGGGAGCCCCTGCTGATCACCGCCGTGTGGCCCTCGCTGCGTTTCCGCAGCTCGGCGAGCATCTGGTACGGGTGCGTCGGCTGCTCGACGAGCAGTCCGAGCACCGCGAGGACGAGGGGGTTGTCCAGGGCGCGACGTGGCATGGTCGAAATCTAACAGTCGAAATAGACTATGTGCGAGTCCGGTCTCGGGCCCGCGCCCGAGACCGTGCCCGAGCCTCGCGCCCGTCCGTGCGCGCTCTGGCGGGCCGGGGGAGCCCGTGGTTTCCTCTGCTGCGGCTACCGGCGCGTAGGTGCGGCGGCCCCGCCCGGCGCGGAACCCGCCCGTCCGTCACGTCCGTCGCGTAGCCGCGTCCGTGTCACTTCCCGACCAGGAGGCCCGCGTTGGGCGAGCACCGACCCACCCGCAGAAGTGTCTTAAGGACCGTCGGAGGCATCTCGACGGCGATGGCCCTCGCCGGAGGCGGCGTCGTCGCGTCCGCCTCCGGCGCCGCCGCGGCGCCGAAGGCTCCGGCGGCCGACGACGGCTTCGGGCTGCGCATCGTCGACCGCAACGAGAGCGACCCCCGCATGTGGTACTACCGGTTCGCGACCGACGCGGTCGAATGGGACCCGGGCGTCAACGTCCTGCTCCCCGACGGCTACCACACCAGCGGACGCACGTACCCCGTCCTCTATCTGTTCCACGGCGGCGGCACCGACCAGGACTTCATCACCTTCGACCGGCTCGGTATCCGCGCCTGGACCGAGGGCAAGCCGCTCATCGTCGTGATGCCCGACGGCGGGCACGCGGGCTGGTACTCCAACCCCGTCAACTCGTTCACCGGGCCGCGCAACTGGGAGACCTTCCACATCAACCAGCTGCTCCCGTGGGTCGAGGCGAACTTCCGCGCGTACGCGGAGTACGACGGGCGTGCCGTCTCCGGGTTCTCGATGGGCGGCTTCGGCGCGCTGAAGTACGCGGCCAAGTACTACGGCCACTTCGCCTCGGTGAGCGCGCACTCGGGTCCTGCCAGCCTGCGCCGCGACTCGGGGCTCGTCGTCCACTGGGCCAACGCGACCTCGGCGGCGCTGGACCTGGGCGGCGGCACGGTCTACGGGGCCCCGTTCTGGGACGAGGCCAGGGTCAGCGCGGACAACCCGGTCGAGCGCATCGAGAGCTACCGCAACAAGCGGGTCTTCCTCGTCGCGGGCACCAGTCCGGACCCCGTCAACTGGTTCGACACGGTCAACGAGACCCAGGTCCTCGCGGGCCAGCGGGAGTTCCGGGCCCGCCTCGGCGATGTCGGCATCCCGCACGAGTGGTACGAGGAGCCGGGCGGGCACTTCGTCCGCGAGCACCTGTTCCGGCGCGACCTCGACGGGATCATCGCGCGGCTCCGCCCGGCGTAACGCCTGTAACACCTGTAACGCCCGTAACGCCCGTGGTGCCGCCCGGTCCGCCGCCCCGCCCTGACATCCGCTGACCCGTCCTCACATCCGCGCCGCCTTCAGCGCCATGTGCAGCAGCAGCCGGTCCTCGCCGTCGTCCAGGTCGAGGCCCGTGAGCTGTTCTACGCGCGAGAGGCGGTAGTAGAGGGTCTGCCGGTGGATGCCGAGCGCCGCGGCCGTGCGTCCCGCCTGGCCCGCGCAGTCGAGGTACACCTCGGCTGTGCGGGCCATCTCGCGGTGCGCGGGCCGCAGCAGTTCGCGTACGGCGGGGTCCGGGACACCGCCCGGAGGCAGCGCGGTGAGCAGTCGGTACGGGCCGATCGACGCCCACTCGGCGGGCGCGCCGAGCGAGGGCTCGGCGTGTGCGGCGCGCGCCGCGGCCACGGCCTCCCGCCATGCGGCGGGCAGTTGGGCGAGCCCGGTGCGGGACGCGCTGATCCCGGCGCTCGCGCCCGTCGCACCCGTCGCACCCGTCGTGCCCGCCCCGCCCCCGCCTCCCGGGTGCGAGCGCAGCAGCCGCTGTGCCGCCGTACGGGCCGGGCCCAGGCCGTCGGAGGAGCGCAGCCGCACGAGCACGGCGAGCGCGGACGTGCCGGAGCCGTCCCCGCCGCCCCCTCCCGCTTCGCCCTCGCCCGCGCCGGGGCCGCTCGCGGCGTTCCGTGACGTCGCGTCGCCGTCCGCCCCGTCGGCACCGCCCACGGCCCCGTCCGCGGGCCCGCCTCCGCCGCTCCCGCCGTCCCCGTCCGGCCCTGCCACGGGCACCACGCACTGCGCCGCCACGTTCGGCATCCCGGCCGTGCCGCCGGGCACCGCCGACGGCGCCGCGCCCTCGCCCCCGCCCGCCCCGGTGCCGCCCCCGCCCGGCGCCCAGGGCGTGACCGCCAGCATCGCCATCGGGCCCTGCGCGCCCTGCCCCAGCACGCGGCGCAGCTCGGCGACGGTCTCGTCGCGGCGCCCCGAAGCCGCGGGCCCCGTCAGCAGTGCCCGCAGCAGCTCGCCCGTGCGGGCGCCCGCACGGGCCTCGGCCGCCAGCAGCGCGCCGATGCGCGAGGCCGACTCCATGGCGGCGGCCAGTCGCGGGCCCGCGAGGTCGAGGGCGCCGTCGTCGAGCAGCCAGATGTAGCCGTACGCCACCCCGCCGCTGCGCGCCGGGAGGCAGACGCGGCCGTGCACCACACCGGCGGCGGGCTCGGGCGGGATGCGGACGGGCCCCGTCGCGCGTGTGATGCCGAAGCTCTCGAACCAGGCGCGCACCTCGGCCGTGGAGCGGCGCTGGAGGATCGTGCGGGTGCGGACCGTGTCCAGGGCCAGGTCAGGGCTCTCGCCGTCGCTCTCGTGGGCGCCGAAGGCGATCAGCCCGAAGTCGCGTCCCTCCAGCGTGGCGGGGGTGCCCAGCAGCGTGGACACCTCGTCGATGAGCGCCTGGTAGTCCTCGCGCATGTGTCCCCGTCGCCCTCTCGTGTCCCGCTCTTCTCCACCGTCACGGACCATTCTCGTACAGCCTCATACAGATGTCTGAGATCCGGGCCACGGAAGCGTGACAGGTGTCGATGGTCCCGCGATGGCGCGATCCTTATGTTCTGGGTGGCTTCCCTGCCGTTGAAAAGATCATTTGTGGAGGTGCCCGTGCTGGGTCCCGTGCTTCTCGCCGCCGCGCGCAGCGACAGCATCCGTCGCGTCGTCTCGGCCGCGCCGGTCACCCGTCCCGTCGTGGACCGTTATGTGGCGGGCGAGCGGCTCGACCAGTGCCTCGAAACCGTGCGGTCGCTGGCCGGCCACGGCATGGAGGTCACCCTCGACCACCTGGGAGAGGACATCACGGACCGGTCCGAGGCGCTCCGCAACCGCGACGCCTACCTCGCCCTCGCCGACTCCCTCGCGAGCGAGGGCCTGGGCCCCCGCGCGGAGATGTCCGTGAAGCTGTCGGCCTTCGGACAGGCGCTCCCCGGCGGCGACGACCTCGCCTACGCGAACGTCCTCCCCGTCGTCGAGGCCGCGGCCGCCGCGGGCACGACGGTCACCCTGGACATGGAGGACCACACCACGGTCGACTCCACCCTCGCGATCCTCGCGAAACTGCGCGAGCGCTTCCCGCAGACCGGCGCCGTCGTGCAGTCCTACCTCTTCAGGACCGAGGACGACTGCCACGCGCTGGCCGGTGAGGGCTCGCGGGTGCGCCTGGTGAAGGGCGCGTACAAGGAGCCCGCCGAGGTCGCCTTCCAGGACAAGCGCGAGGTGGACAGGGCGTATGTCCGCTGCCTCAAGATCCTGATGGCGGGCGACGGCTACCCCATGATCGGCTCGCACGACCCCCGGATGGTCGCCATCGCGCAGGAGCTGGCACGGCGCTTCGGCCGCAAGCCCGACGAGTACGAGTTCCAGATGCTGTACGGCATCCGCGCGGCCGAGCAGGAGCGGCTGGTGGCGGAGGGTCACCGTATGCGCGTTTACATCCCATACGGGACAGACTGGTACGGGTACTTCATGCGCCGTCTCGCCGAGCGCCCGGCCAACCTCGCGTTCTTCCTGCGCTCACTGGCCACACGCGGCTGAACCCGGGGCCGCGCGCCCGGGGCCGCCGACGCTCGGGCGTCACCGCCCCGGCACAGACCCTGAAACCTGAGATACCTGACAGTTCGCACGAGTGAAGGAGGCACGGCAGTCATGGACGCTGTGACCCAGGTTCCCGCCCCGTACAACGAGCCGGTCCACACCTACGCGCCCGGCAGCGCCGAGCGCGCCCGCCTCGAACAGCAGCTCAAGGAGCTGGCCGAGAACCCGATCGACCTGCCGATGACCATCAACGGCGAGAAGCGCATGGGCGGCGGCGAGCGCGTGGACGTCGTGCAGCCGCACAACCACAAGGCCGTCATCGGCAGCTACCGCAACGCCACCCGCCAGGACGCGCAGGACGCGATCGACGCGGCGCTGGCCGCGGCCCCGGCCTGGCGCGCGCTGTCCTTCGACGACCGCGCCGCGATCATCCTCAAGGCCGCCGAGCTGCTGTCCGGGCCCTGGCGCGAGAAGATCGCAGCGTCCACCATGCTCGGCCAGTCCAAGACCGCGCAGCAGGCCGAGATCGACGCGCCCTGCGAGCTGATCGACTTCTGGCGCTTCAACGTCCACTTCGGCCGCGAGATCCTCAACGAGCAGCCGCTCATCCAGCCCAAGGGCGTGTGGAACCGCATGGACCACCGCCCGCTGGAGGGCTTCGTCTACGCGATCACGCCGTTCAACTTCACCGCCATCGCGGGCAACCTCCCCACGGCCCCCGCCCTCATGGGCAACGTCGTGGTCTGGAAGCCCTCCCCGACGCAGACCCACTCCGCGATCCTCCTCATGGAGCTGCTGGAGGAGGCGGGTATGCCCAAGGGCGTCATCAACCTGGTGACGGGCGACGGCAAGGACGTCTCCGAGGTCGCGCTGCCGCACCCGGAGCTGGCGGGCATCCACTTCACCGGCTCGACGGCCACCTTCCAGCACCTGTGGCAGCAGGTCGGCAACAACATCGCGGGCTACCGCTCGTACCCGCGGATCGTCGGCGAGACCGGCGGCAAGGACTTCATCGTCGCCCACCCCAGCGCCGACCGGGCGATCCTGAAGACCGCCGTCACGCGCGGCGCCTTCGAGTACCAGGGCCAGAAGTGCTCCGCCGCCTCCCGCGCGTACATCCCGCGCTCCATCTGGGAGGACGGCTTCAAGGAGGAGCTGGCCCAGGAGGCCGACGGGCTCACCATGGGCGACGTCACCGACCTGTCCAACTTCATGGGCGCCGTCATCGACGACCGCGCGTTCGCCAAGAACAAGGCCGCGATCGACCGCGCCAAGGAGGACCCGACCTGCGAGATCGTCGCGGGCGGCACCTACGACGACTCGGTCGGCTACTTCGTCCGCCCGACCGTCATCGCCTGCTCCGACCCCGAGAACGAGGTCTTCAAGACCGAGTACTTCGGCCCGGTCATCGCCGTCCACGTCTACGAGGACGGCGAGTTCGACGCCATGCTGGACCAGATGGAGTCCGCCTCGGCCTACGCGCTCACCGGCGCCGTCCTGGCCCAGGACCGCGCGGTCCTGGCCGCGGCCTCCGAGAAGCTGCGCTTCGCGGCGGGCAACTTCTACCTGAACGACCGGCCGACGGGCTCGATCGTCGGCCAGCAGCCCTTCGGCGGCGCCCGCGCCTCGGGCACCAACGACAAGGCGGGCTCGAAGTTCAACCTGCTGCGCTGGTCCTCCCCGCGCGCCATCAAGGAG
The DNA here is from genome assembly GCF_053611545.1 of Streptomyces sp. NPDC054796. NCBI lineage: Bacteria > Bacillati > Actinomycetota > Actinomycetes > Kitasatosporales > Streptomycetaceae > Streptomyces > Streptomyces sp. NPDC054796. The sequence goes on from NZ_JBSHAO010000042.1 coordinate 7,175, forward strand.
ACCCAGGTGGCCCCGACGGACTACCGCTACCCGCACATGGGCTGAGGTCTCCTGGCCCCCCGGCCCCGGCGGCCCCTTGCACGGGCCGCCGGGACCGGCGGCGTACGGGTCGCGCCGGGACCGGCGTACGGCACCGGCGTACGGGTCACCACCGGTCGCGGTGGATGACCTCGCTCACGGGACGGCGGCTGACGGGGCCGAACCTGCCCTTGGGCCAGCCCACCGGGACGACGCCGAAGGTGTGGATGTCCTTCGGGATGCCCAGCACCTCCTTCCACTCCCGCTCCAGGAACAGGTGCCAGACGGTCAGCGTGGCCCCCAGACCCATGCCGCGTGCCGCGAGCAGCAGGTTCTGCACTCCGGGGTAGACGCTGGACGCCTCGGCGATCGAGCCGAACACGTTGCCCCGCAGCAGCCGCGCCGTCGCGTCCGCGCCGAGCGCGTCCTCCATCGCGCGCAGCCCCTCGGCGCTGCCCTTGTCCTGGAGGTAGCGGTAGCAGGGCATGATCAGCGCGGGGGTCTCGGCGAAGTGGTCGCGCTGGTACTCGATGGCCGCGACCATGCGCCGGTAGGCGTCCGCGTCCATGGTGGGCGGGGTGGCCTTGCCCGCCGAGCCGAGGTACGCGTCCACGCACCGCTTCCACAGCGGGGCGAGGCGCGCCATCACCTCCCGGTCGGTCACCACGAGGTAGTGGAACTGCTGGAGGTTCGAGCCGCTCGGCGCCCAGACGGCGGCCTGGACGAGCCGCTCCAGCATCTCCTCCGGCACGGGATCGGGCTTGAGCCGCCGCATCGCGCGCATCGTGGACATGGTCTCGAAGAGCGGAGGCCCGGATCCGGGCACCGGCTCCGTGGCGTGGTCAGTGGCCTGGTCATCTGTCATGGCCGCGCAGTCTAGGTCCGTCGGATGACGGCGCGGCAGCCCCTGTTACCGTCCTGACATGCCGATTCGCGCCGTCCTGTGGGACGTTGACGACACCCTCTTCGACTACACGAACTCGGACCGTGCCGCCGCCCTGCGGCACATCGAGACCGAGGGGCTGCTGGAGCGGTACGGCTCGGCCGAGGAGGCGCTGACGCGCTGGGCGGCGGTGATGGAGGAGCAGTTCGGGCGCTTCGTCGCGGGCGAACTGGGCTTCCAGGAGCACCGCAGGGAGCGGGCCCGCGCCTTCCTCGGCACTCCGCTCACCGATGCCGAGGCCGACGCCTGGTTCGGGCGTTACGTGACGCTCTACGAGGAGGCGTGGACCCTCTTCCCCGACGCCCTCCCGGCGCTCGACGCGCTCACCCCCGGCTACCGGCACGGCGTCCTGTCCAACGCCGCCACCACGGTCCAGGAGCGCAAGCTGCGCACCCTCGGCATCCGCGACCGGCTGGAGCTGCTGCTGTGCGCCGACCGCGTCGGCCACGCCAAGCCCGCGCCCGAGGCGTTCCTCGCGGCCTGCGAGGCGCTGCGGCTGCCGCCGGGGGAGGTCGCGTACGTCGGCGATCGCGCCGACATCGACGCGCTCGCCGCCGAGGCCGCGGGCCTGCGGGGCGTCTGGCTGGACCGCACGGGCCCTGAACCCGCCCCTGCCCCCGCGTCCGCCGCTGAGCCCGCCCCCGAAGCGGAGGGGGCCGCGCCGGATGCCGTCGCGCCGTCGCTGCGGATCACCACGCTGGCGGAGCTTCCCGCCCTGCTCACGGGCCTTTCCCGGGCGTCCTGACGCCTTCGCCGCGAGGCAAGAGAGGGTGGCGTTCGTCTCAGATAGTAGGAAGGCCAACTAATTGGCGAGACATCACGGCTCATGGCTTCTACCTTTGTAGGAGCCGAACGTCTCGCTTCATCAGCGAATGGCGGGTGAGGCTTGGTGCCCCGAGGCAGGTGACCCCTGCCGCACCTGATGCCCCCGCCCCTTCCGGCGCGTTGAGTCCCTTCTTCGTCCATGTGTGCAGAAGGAGTTGCCGATCATGAACGCGACCACTCGCCGCCGCGCCCGCCACGCCGCCGCCGTCCGTACGGACGGCCAGGACGCCGACCGCAAGAACGCCGCCGCCGCGCTCCAGCGCGCGCTCGACCGCCGCGACAACGGCGGCGCGACGGGGCACTGACCTCCACTTTCCCGCCGCACCCCGTCCCGTCCGTCCCTCCGTCCCGTCCGCCCCGTCCCGCGAGTGCCGAGGGCTCACTGAGCCCGGCGCGTCACCCTGAAGTGGTCGACGCGCTCGCCCGACTCGGCCAGGGCCGTGACGTCCAGCGAGGGCGGACGCCCCGAAGCACCCGGGTCGGACTCGACGGCCAGGAACGAGAAGCCCGTGTAGCGCACCCGCGACCACTCGACGCGGTCCGGGTTCGGTACCCGGCTCTCCGTCCAGTGGAAGGTGCGCACGCTGTCGCGGTCGTCCACGTGACCCTCGTAGCTGTCCGGCACGGGGAAGTCGTAGAGCTTCTTGCCCGCGCCGCCCGCCGTCACGTACACCGTCCCGTCCCTGGTGGGATCGGTGGTCTCGCCGACCGGCAGCTTCCTGGTGGGCTCGCCGCCCCGCACGGGGTCGGTGCGCTCGTAGACGTGGTTGTGGCCGTTGACGACGAGATCCACCTCGTGCTTCTCGAAGAGGCCGACCCACGCGTCGCGGACGCCGCCGTCCGAGGCGTGGGTGCTCGTCGAGTACGCGCAGTGGTGGAAGAAGACGACGATGAAGTCCACCGCGTCCGAGGCCCGCAGCTCCTTGAGGCGCCGGGCCAGCCAGCGCGTCTGGGCGCCGTCCGTGTAGCCCTTGTTGGCGGGGATCTCGTAGGAGACGTCGTTGGCGTCCAGCGCGATCACGCCCACGTTGCCGTAGACGAACGAGTAGACCCCCGGCGCGTTCCTGGCGTCAGGGCCGTTCTCCGGCAGTGACCAGCGTGCCGACTGGCCGCCGTACCCGTTCGGCGAGTACCACGCCTCCATGTCGTGGTTGCCGGTCGTCACCATCCACGGCACCCGCGCGGCCACCGACTCCGTCTGCGCGAGGAACTGGTCCCACACGCGCGCGTCGTAGTGGTCGGACTCCTTGCCGTGGCCCGAGTCGTCGGCGTAGCAGATGTCGCCCGCGTGCAGATGGAAGGACGGGTTCTGGCCGAGGATCAACTGGTCGTTGGCGAGCGCGTCGTAGCTGACGCCCTGGTCGCCGAAGGCCGTGAACACGAACTTCTCGCCGGAGCCGGCCGGGGCCGTGGTGAAGGAGCCGATCGTGGCGAGCCGGTCGGCCGCCGTCGGGTCGAAGCCGTCGTGTCCGACGCCGTAGTAGTACGTGGTGCCGGGCCGCAGCCCGTCCAGCGCCGCGTGCAGATAGAGCTGGTCGACCTCGGGCAGTTCCTTGGACAGCGACGGGGTGTGCAGCGCGCGCACCTCGGCCTCGATCTTCTTGCCGAGGTCCCACGGCGCGCGCCCGACCCGCAGATAGGGCCGCTTGACCGCGAAGGGCACCTGCCACGAGACGCGCATCTGGGTCTTCGGGTCGGCCCCGAAGGCGAGATGGCGGCCGAAGGGCGCGACGAGCGAGCCGTCCACCCGCACCGGGCTGACCGCGAGCGTGGGCGAGAGCTGCTGCCCGCCCGGCGCGGCCGAGCCCAGCGCGGAGTCGCCCGCGGTGACCAGTCCGGCGCCGCCGAGCGCGCCCGCCGTCACGATGCCGCCGCCGCGCAGGACGCCGCGCCGGGACACCGCACTCCGCTTCGTGCCGCGCGACAGCTTGCCGCGCAGGTACTCGTGCTGCTCGGCCATGCTCATCCGCTCGGCGAGCCGTGCCGGAACTCCCATGTTCGGTAGATCGCGCGCTGAGGTCATGACGTCCAAATTCCCAGCGGGTGCCAACTCGCGGTAGACCCTGGGGCGTACACACGGTGAACGACACCCGACTGCCACGGTGAAGGACCGTGGTGAGAACTCACGGTGGGAGACCGAGCGAGACCCCACCGCGGAAGCCCACTGCGCGCGTCCGCGATGTGGACGGGTTGTGTCATCCCATGGGACGGGGAGTAGGGTCCCCCCATGTCTCGCAGCATCAGCCTCGCAGTGATCCCCGGTGACGGAATCGGCAAGGAGGTCGTGGCCCAGGGTCTCAAGGTCCTGTCCGCCGTCCTTCCGCAGGACGTGAAGCTGGAGACCAAGCAGTACGATCTCGGCGCCCAGCGCTGGCACGCGACGGGGGAGACCCTCCCGGACGCCGAGCTGGAGCAGCTCAAGGAGCACGACGCGATCCTGCTGGGCGCGATCGGCGACCCGAGCGTCCCCTCCGGTGTGCTGGAGCGCGGGCTCCTGCTGAAGCTGCGCTTCGCCTTCGACCACTACGTGAACCTCCGCCCCTCGAAGCTGTTCCCGAACACGGAGAGCCCGCTCGCGGGCCGCCCGGACATCGACTTCGTCGTCGTCCGCGAGGGCACCGAGGGCCCGTACGTGGGCAACGGCGGCAGCATCCGCACCGGCACCCCCGCCGAGGTCGCCAACGAGGTCAGCGTGAACACCGCGTACGGCGTCGAGCGCGTCGTGCGGGACGCCTACGAGCGGGCCAACGCACGCACCCGCAAGAAGCTGACCCTCGTGCACAAGAACAACGTGCTCGTGCACGCGGGCCACCTCTGGAAGAACCTCTTCGACAAGATCGGCGAGGAGTACCCCGAGGTCACCACCGACTACCTCCACGTCGACGCCGCGACGATCTTCCTCGTCACCGACCCGGCCCGCTTCGACGTGATCGTCACCGACAACCTCTTCGGCGACATCCTCACCGACCTCGCCGCCGCCGTCAGCGGCGGCATCGGCCTGGCCGCCTCCGGGAACGTGAACCCGACCGGTGAGTTCCCCTCCATGTTCGAGCCCGTCCACGGCTCGGCGCCCGACATCGCGGGCACCGGCAAGGCCGACCCCACGGCGACGGTCCTCTCCGTCGCCCTGCTGCTGCGGCACCTCGGCTTCGAGGCCGAGGCCGCCCGTATCGAGGACGCCGTCACGGCCGACCTCTCCGAGCGCGCGGACTCCCGTACGACGGACGAGATCGGCGACGCGCTCGCGGTACGAGTAGCGCAGTAGCCCCGGCTGTCACACCACAGCGGCCGGGCCTCAGACGCCCGGCCGCTGTGCTACTCAGCGGTTGGGTGTCACCATCGATCTCAGGACCGCCCACCCGCGATCCCTGTGCGGAACTCCGCGAGCGATAATCGGACGCGGGGCCGCAGCACGAGGGAAAGCTCGGACGTCCACGTACCCCAGCGCACAGGGGCGACGGGAGCGCGGTCCGCCACGACACTCAGCGAAGGACGCGCTCACATGACGACGCCCCGTATCGACTTCGATCTCAAGCCCTCCTCTCAGCCGCTGTCCGACGCGGAGCGCGAGGCAGTGCTGGCCGACCCGGGCTTCGGCCGCCACTTCACGGACCACATGATCACCATCAAGTGGACCGAGGGCCGGGGCTGGCACGACGCGCAGCTCCAGCCGTACGCGCCGCTCCAGATGGACCCGGCCAACATGACGCTGCACTACGCGCAGTCGATCTTCGAGGGGCTGAAGGCCTACCGCCAGCCCGACGGCTCCGTCGCCGTCTTCCGCCCCGACGCCAACGCCAAGCGCTTCCAGCGCAGCGCCCGGCGGCTCGCCATGCCCGAGCTGCCCGTCGAGACCTTCATCGAGGCGTGCGACCTGCTCGTCCAGCAGGACAGGGAGTGGGTCCCCGGCGTGGGCGAGGAGTCGCTGTACCTGCGGCCCTTCATGTTCGCGAGCGAGGTCGGCCTGGGCGTGCGCCCGGCCAACGAGTACCTCTTCATGATCATCGCCTCGCCCGCGGGACCCTACTTCTCCGGCGGCATCAAGCCCGTCTCCGTCTGGCTCTCCGAGGACTACGTGCGCGCCGCGCCCGGCGGCACGGGCGAGGCCAAGTGCGCGGGCAACTACGCCGCGTCACTCGTCGCCCAGGCCGAGGCCGCGCAGCACGGCTGCGACCAGGTGGTCTGGCTGGACGCGAACGAGCGCCGCTGGATCGAGGAGATGGGCGGCATGAACCTGTACTTCGTGTACGGGACCGGCCCGGAGGCCACCATCGTCACCCCCGAGCTGACCGGCACCCTGCTGCCCGGCATCACCCGCGACTCCCTGCTCACCATCGCGGCCGACCTCGGCTACAAGACGGCCGAGGCCCGCATCTCCACCGACGACTGGCGCCAGGGCAACGCGGACGGCTCCATCAGCGAGGTCTTCGCCTGCGGCACGGCGGCCGTGATCACCCCGGTCGGCGAGGCGAAGTCCACCAGCGGCTCCTGGACCGTCGGCGACGGCGGACCCGGCGAGATCACGATGCGGCTGCGTGAGGCGCTGCTCGGGGTCCAGACGGGGCGCGCGGAGGACGCGCACGGGTGGATGCACCGGTTGGGCTGAGGCTGTGCCGGTACGGCTGACGCCGGTGCCGCCGCCGACGGGGTCCGCCCGTCGGCGGCGGGGTCTCAGTACCGGTCGACTGTCTCGCCCTCCGGGACCCGGTAGCAGCCGGAGACCACATTCACGATCAGCTTCGGCTTCTCGCCGCTGCCTTCTGCTTCCTCCCACAGCTCCACGTTGAGGCCGAACCTCTTCTCGTGGTTGTCAGCCGTCAGCTCCAGGGACTTGTCCTTGCTGTTGTTCCTGCCGTAGCCCACGATCTTCCAGCCCTTTTTCGGCAGGTTCTCCCTGAGCCGGGTCATCGCTTGCCGCAGCTCTTCATTGCTGGTTCCGGTCAGGCTCCAGGGGTGCAGCATCTTGAAGAATTTTTCTGCATTCTTATCCGAGCAAGAAGTCACTCTGGGGCCTGGTTCCGAGACTTTGCCTTCCACGTCGATAATGTCGAGTACCTGACTGGAAACCCGCTTTGTTTCTGCGTCCGCTTTTTCGATGCTCCGCACGGTGGCAGGCTTCGAGTCTTCTGAGGGCTCCGGATCGCTCAAGCCGCATCCTGTGAGTAGTAGACATGCCGATAGAAGCGAAAGGGGGATGGTGGGGTTAGTCCTCAATTTTCACCTTGTCGTACGCGCCGACAACGACTGCTGCTTGATTTCTCAGGCTCTCTGATTCGGGGAGCCAGTAATCACTGTGTCCCTCAGTGTCAGTTGCCATTTGACGGGCGCCAAAAGCGTCGTCGCTGGGGATGAGCTGTGTGCCGCCGCCGATCTTCCACTGGCTCCCGCCGTGGCCGTAGCGTCCGATGTCCGGAACCGCATCCCCCTCCGCCTCTTCGTTCCAGACGTGCCCCTTGGGGACATCCAGTTCGGAAGCCTCGCCCACCTGCACACCCGGGCTCCCGGCGAACACCACGTCATCCGCGTTCAGCTCGCCCTGACGGGCCGCCGAACCGATGAGTGTGGTGCCATATGAATGGCCGACGGCGGTGTGGTGGCCACCCGAATCCGTGGTGTTGGCCGCCGCCAGTCCGTCCATGAACTTGTTGAAGGCGGGTGCCCCCTCATCTGCGTAGTGACTCTGGGGTGAGTCCTTCACGATGTCCTGCGGGGCGTCGTAACCTAGCCATGTCACGGTCGATACCTTGCTGTCCGAGGCCATGGAATGGGATTCCTGCCATAGATCGTTCGCGCGCCTGAGGTCGCCGTCGATCTTCCCCAGATTCGACGTGGTCCCCGGCACGTACACCGCCGTGTGGTCGGCCGTGTCCGGGTTCCCGTTCGCCACGATCGCCCGGCCGTTTCCTTCCGGGGAGAACCCCATCAGGTAGGCGGGCGGGAGGCCGTTGCGGCCCGTGGAGGCGAAGCGGTTCTCAATGGCTTTCATGCCGTCGATCGAATCCTTGAGGGGCTGAGCCTTCTTGTTCCAGGTGATCCACTCGTCGCTCTGGACCATCCCCACCTGTCCGCCGCCGTTCACATACCTGGGCCACGGCTCCGGACCGATGGCGGCCAGCTTCATCTCGTACTGCCCCCTCTTCTCGGCCAGCACCACGCGGTTGGCGTCGTCGCGTACGTCGGCGGGCAGCCCGTCCATCTTTCCGACGCTTGCCGGATGCAGGGAGGCGTAGTCGGCTCTCTCGTCCTCGGAGAGGCCCTTCCACCACGCGGCGTTCTCCTTCGGGCTGCCGTTCCCCGGCGGCTCCTTGATGCCGTCCAGGTACTCTTCGGCGCCCTTCCGGACACCTCCCATGTCCCTCTGGACGTCGGCCCAGTCCGCGTAGGACACCTCCAAGTCGTCGTCGGCCCTGAGATGGCGCAGTTTCGGGGCCCACTTCTCGTCGGCCTCGGTGGCCTCCCGGACGGCGGCGGCGATGCGGTCGGCGAACTCCTGCGCACGCGCGCGGTTCGGGTTCGGGTCGGCTCGGGCCGCATGGTCGTACTCCGTGCGCGTCTGTTCCTGCGTGGTGCCGACGACGGTGCCGCCCTCGGGTTCCTCGCCGTCGACTTCGTCGCCCCCGGCCGGGTAGCGCACCGATCCGTCGGGCTCCACGGTGAAGTGCGCGGCCCGCGCGTCCTCGGCCGCGCCGTCGAGCTTCTTCTTGGCGGCGCGGAGGTCGGAGGCGAGGGCGTTCAGCGCGGTGCTGATCAGGCCGCACTCGGTCTCGATGTAATGGAAGTTCTTCGCCAGTTCCGCGAGCTGGCCGAGTGCCTTGTCCGGCGCCTTGCCCGCCAGCGCTTCCCGCATCTTGGCGCCGACCTGCTTCTCGACCCGGTCCTTGGCCGCACCGGCCATGTCGCTGGTATCGCGGTAGCTGTCAGCGGCGTCCTCGAACTCGGAGGGCTTCAGGGCGGTGAGCGTCTTGTAGTCCACGGCCCCCGGTCACCCCCGCCGGTCCTGGCCGCCGACGGGCGAGGTGTCGTCGTAGCGGTCTCCGAGCCGTCCGAACGCCGCCTTGATGGCCTGGTCGTTCTTGTAGAAGTGCCCGCCCGCCTTCTCCAGGCGGTCCTGGAGGAGATCGCATCTCTTGTCCACGTCCCCTAAGTAGCGCTTCCACGAGCGGTAGACCTCCCGCTGCGCTGCCGCGCTCTCCACGTCACCGGTGTCCGAGCCGGGACCGAGCCCCTTCTGTTCCCGCCCCAGCTCGGTGAGGCTCTTGCCGATGTTCTTGCGGAGCGCGCCGACCCCTTCCCCCGCCCTGGTCCACGCGGCCTTCTCGGACCTCACCCCGCCCGATTCGGGACCCTCCATCCACGGCTCTCGGTGCTCTCTGCCGTCGCTGGAGGCGAGGGCCATGCTTGTCCCCGAGTCCCCACGGGGGCGGCCTGCCTGATCGATGAGCCGCTGCCAGCTCTCCGTGTGCTCGCCCTCCGGCATTTCCCGTCCGCTCCTCGCTCGCCGCAGCCTGTGACGGGCCCATCTTCTGGTGTGGCAACGCAGCGCGCATGAGTATGCACACTCAGATACACCCCATCGGGTCGGATTGTCGTAAGAGGCCGCCGGGAGAGGTCGAAAGGGGGGCGTCCCGAGGCGTTGTCCACCTCACATCCGCATCGTGAGACGACGGGCGAATCGGGCGCGGGCCTGTGCAAGACTGCCACCGTGCCCTCGTTCGCCATGATTATCGGCAGCAGGCGCGCCGGTCCGCAGTGACCGGTTGCCGCAGACAGATCCGTGCGGCAGCCGGCACCGTGTCCCAGACCCGCGCGCAGACCTCTCGCACCCGCGAGGGGTTTTTTCGTTTTCTGGCCCCACCAGGGCCGGAGGCGGGGGCGCGAGGGAAGATGGGGGCAAGTGGAGCGCTTCCTTCCGGAACCACTGACCCAGCCAGGAGCCACCAGCCATGACAACCGAAGTGCCGGACGACACCTTCCACGTCTTCGACACCACGCTGCGCGACGGCGCACAGCGTGAGGGCATCAACCTGACCGTCGCCGACAAGCTGACCATCGCCCGCCACCTCGACGAGTTCGGGGTCGGCTTCATCGAGGGCGGCTGGCCGGGAGCCAACCCGCGCGACACGGAGTTCTTCGAGCGGGCCCGCAAGGAGATCGACTTCCAGCACGCCCAGTTGGTCGCCTTCGGCTCCACCCGCAGGGCGGGCGTACCCGCGCAGACCGACCCGCAGGTCAAGGCGCTGCTCGACTCGCAGGCGCCGGTCGTCGTGCTGGTGGCCAAGTCGCACGACAAGCACGTCGAGCTGGCCCTGCGCACGACGCTCGAAGAGAACCTGGACATGGTCAGGGACACCGTCTCCCACCTGCGTGAGCAGGGGCGGCGGGTCTTCGTCGACTGCGAGCACTTCTTCGACGGCTACCACGCCAATCCCACCTACGCGAAGCGCGTCGTGCGTGCCGCGCACGACGCGGGCGCCGAGGTCGTCGTGCTGTGCGACACCAACGGCGGGATGCTCCCGGCCCAGATCCAGGCCGTCGTCCGCACCGTGCTCGCCGACACCGGGGCCCGTCTGGGCATCCACGCGCAGGACGACACGGGCTGCGCGGTGGCCAACACCCTCGCCGCCGTCGACGCAGGCGCCACCCACGTGCAGTGCACCGCCAACGGCTACGGCGAGCGGGTCGGCAACGCCAACCTCTTCCCCGTCGTCGCCGCGCTCCAGCTCAAGTACGGCAAGCAGGTGCTGCCCGAGGGCGCGCTGCGCGAGACCACCCGCATCTCGCACGCCATCGCCGAGGTCGTCAACCTCACCCCCTCCACGCATCAGCCCTACGTGGGCACCTCCGCCTTCGCCCACAAGGCCGGGCTGCACGCCTCCGCGATCAAGGTGGACCCCGACCTCTACCAGCACATCGACCCGGAGCTGGTCGGCAACACCATGCGGATGCTCGTCTCCGACATGGCGGGCCGCGCCTCCGTCGAGCTGAAGGGCAAGGAGCTGGGATACGACCTCGCGGGCGACCGCGAGCTGGTCGGGCGGATCGTGGCGCGGGTCAAGGAGCAGGAGCTGAAGGGCTACACGTACGAGGCCGCCGACGCCTCGTTCGAGCTGCTGCTGCGCGACGAGGTGCACGGCGGTGTCACCGGTGTGGCCCCGCGCTTCTTCCGGCTGGAGTCCTGGCGCGCCATCGTCGAGCAGCGCCCCGACGGCACCCAGGCCAACGAGGCCACGGTCAAGGCGTGGGCCAAGGGGGAGCGGCTCGTCACCACGGGTGAGGGCAACGGCCCGGTCAACGCGCTGGACCGCGCCCTGCGCGCCGGCCTTGAGCGGATCTTCCCGCAGTTGGCGCGGCTCTCCCTCGTCGACTACAAGGTCCGCATCCTGGAGGGCACGCACGGCTCCTCGTCCACGACCCGCGTGCTGATCTCGATGAGCGACGGCACGGCGGAGTGGTCGACGGTGGGTGTCGCGGACAACGTCATCGCCGCGTCCTGGCAGGCGCTGGACGACGCGTACACCTACGGGCTGCTGCGCGCGGGCGTCGAGCCGCCGGAGTAGCCGACAGGGAGGCGGAGGGGCGGGGCCGTCACGGGGTGAGGGCCTCGTCGAAGAAATCCCGCACGTGGCCCAGCACCCGCGCGCGGTCCGTGCCGGGCAGGCCCACCACCAGGTGCGTGCCGAACCCGTCGAGGAGGGCGCGGGTGCGGGTCGCGAAGCGGTCGGCGTCGACCGCCCGGAACTCGCCCCGCGCCGTGCCCTCCGCCACGAGGGCCACCAGGTCCCGGTGCCAGGCCAGCTCCAGCTCCAGTTGCCGGGCCCGCACCTCCTCGTCGGCGTTCTGCGAGCGGTTCCACACCTCCAGCCACAGCGCCCACGCCGGGTCGCGGTGGCCGGTAGGCAGATAGAGGTCGACGAGGACGTCGAGCCGCTCGCGCGCCGGGACCTGCCGGGCGAGCGCCGCGCGGCGCTCGGCGCCCAGCCGCTCCTCGCTCCACTGGAGGGTCTGGAGCAGCAGCTCGTCCTTCGTCTTGAAGTAGTAGAGGAGATGGCCGCTGCTCATGCCCACCTGACGGCCGAGGCCCGCCATGGTCAGCCGGTCCAGGCCGTTCTCCGCGATGGTGGCCATGGCGGCGGCCAGCAGCCGCTCCCGGGGCTGTGCGGGGCGGCGCTGACGCCCGCCCCCGTCGCGTGCTGGCCGTGCTGGCACTCCCGCCGCCTCCTTCGTGGTACGGGCCGTGGTACGGGCCCGGCGAGCGCCGTCGCGTCGGCGTCGGCGTCGGTGCCGGGCTTCGGCACCAGGACTATAGACGCCGTGAGCTGCGCGGACACACACGGCGGAGCGTCAGGGAGCCGACGTCCCCAGCGTGACGGGGAGGACGCGGGTGCTGTTGCCGACGAAGCTCGGGTGGGGCGGCAGGTGCGCTTCGGGCACCGCGAGAGCGAGCCCGGGGTAGCGGCGGAAGAGGGCGCCGAGAGCCGTGGCCGCCTCCAGCCTGGCCAGGGGCGCGCCGATGCAGTAGTGCGCGCCGTGTCCGAAGGACAGATGGCGGACGGCGGGCCGTCGCGTGACGTCGAAGCGGTCCGCGTCGGGCCCGTACGCGCGCGGGTCGCGCCCCGCGCCCGTGTAGCCCGCCAGCACCGGAGTGCCCGCGGGGACGTGGGTGCCGCCGATGGTGAGGTCGGCGGTCGGATAGCGGAACGGGAAGAAGCTGACGGGGCCGTCGTGGCGCAGCGTCTCCTCGACGACGTCGGACCAGGTGGCAGCGCCGGAGCCGACCAGCTCCCGCTGGTCCGGGTGCGCGCACAGCGCCCGGACGGCGTTGGTGATCAGGTTCAGCGTGGTCTCGTGCCCGGCGACGATCATCAGCAGCAGCGTGCCGACGATCTCCTCCTCGCTCAGCCGGTCGCCGTCCTCCTCGCGCACCGCGAGCATCGCGCTGGTGAGGTCGTCGCCGGGGGAGGCGCGGCGGTCCTCGACGACGCTCGCGAGGATCGCCAGGACCTCGCGGTTGGCGGCCACCACCCGCTCGGGCTCGACGGCGGTGCTCACCACACGTTCGGACAGGGTGTGCAGCCGGTCGTGCAACGCCGGGTCCACGCCCAGGAGTTCGCAGATCACGCGCATCGGCAGCGGGTAGGCGAAGTGCCGCCGCAGATCGACGGCGCCCTCGTACCCGTCCGCGCCGACGGCCGACGGCAGGCGGTCGAGCAGTTCCCCGGTCAGCTCCTCGACGCGCGGGCGCAGCGCCTCCACCCGGCGCGCGGTGAACGCCTTGGTGACCAGGCCGCGCAGCCGACGGTGCTCAGCACCGTCGGCCGTGGTCATGCCCCGTACGGTCGCGAACGTGGTCAGCGGCCAGCCCTCCGGTATGCGCCCGTCGCGGAGTGCGGCGAAGTGGCAGGCGTCCTTGGCCACTTGAGGGTTCGTCAGGAAGTCGCGCAGCTCCTCGTACCCCGTGACGGCGACCGCGGCCACCTCGCCGGGCAGCACGACGTGGGCTGCGGGGCCGTGCTCGCGCAGTCGCGCGTTGACGGTGTGCGGGTCGGCTCCCGTGGGGTCCAGACGGTGTGCGTCCTGGGCGGCGGTGTGGCTCATCCTGGGCTCCTCACGTGTGGCGTGGCGTGGTGCGACGGGACGTGCCGTTCGCCGGGTGCGCGGTGGGTGCGCGGTGGGTGCGCGGTGGACGCCGCCTCCGCCGACCAGGATGACGGGCACGGGCCCGCACGTCAGCCCCGTACGCCGGTCCCGCCGCTCAGGCCCTCGGCTGCTGCTGGGTGACGCAGTGGATGCCGCCGCCCGCGGCGAAGATCGTGCGCGCGTCGACCAGCGTCACCGTACGGCCGGGGAACAGCCGCCGGAAGATCCCCGCGTTGTGCTCGTCCATGGGGTCGCCGAAGCCGCACAGCACGACGCCGCCGTTGCACAGGTAGTGGTTGACGTAGGAGTAGTCGACGAGTTCCCCGTCGGCCTCGGTCACGGTCGGCGCCGGCAGCTCCACGACCTCCAGGGGGCGCCCGTGCGCGTCCGTCGCGGCGCGCAGCAGCTCGACCGTCTCCCGGCAGATGTCGTGGTCGGGGTGCGAGGGATCCGGCTGGGTGTGGGCCACGACCACGCCGGGGCGCGCGAAGGCGGCGACGATGTCCACATGGCCGCGGGTGCCGAACCCGCCGTAGTCGGCGGTCAGGCCGCGCGGCAGCCAGATCGCCTTGCGCGTGCCGAGCCGTGCGTGGATCTCGGCCTCCACCCGCTCGTGCGTCCAGCCCGGGTTGCGGTCCGGATCGAGCTGGACCGTCTCGGTGAGCAGGACGGTGCCCTCGCCGTCGACGTGGATGCCGCCGCCCTCGTTGACCAGGGGCGAGCCGTACGTACGGGCCCCGGCGCGCGCGGCGACGAACCGGCCGACGCGCGCGTCGTGCTCCCACCGGGCCCAGGACTGGGCGCCCCAGCCGTTGAACGTCCAGTCGACGGCGGCGAGGCGCCCGTTCCCGGTGAGGAATGTCGGCCCGATGTCCCGCATCCAGGCGTCGTCCAGGGGTGCTTCGACGACGTCGATCCCCGGGCCCAGCACGGCGCGGGCCCCCGCTGCCTCCCCTGGGCTCGCGACGACGGTCACCGGTTCGAACCGCCGCACGGCCCGCGCGACCGAGGCCCAGGCGCGACGGGCCTCGTCCAGCTCGTGCTCCGTACCGAAGGTGGGGTTGGCGCCCGGCCACGCCATCCAGGTCCGCTCGTGCGGCGCCCACTCCGGTGGCATACGGAATCCGTCGGCGGCGGGGCTGTTCATGGTGCGGACGTCCTGATTCTGTGAGTGGTGGTACGGGTCCGAGGCATGGGGGAGAGGTACGGGTCAGAGGAAGTAGAGCCGGTTCAGGGAGACCCGCTCGGCCGGGGCGGAGCGGAGGGGGGAGCCGTCCAGCGTGACGAGCCCGGTGCGCTCGTCCACCCGCACCTCGCCCAGGCGCGAGTTGCGCACCAGATCGCCGGGGCCGATGCCCCGCGTGCCGTGGACAGCGACCCGGCGGCGGCGCGTGGGCATCCCGTCGCCGCCCTGCTCGGCCGCCGCGCGGGAGACGAAGGCGACCGACAGCTCGGCGGGGGCAGCGCCGTGGGCGCCGAACTGCGGCCCGTAGACGAGGGGTTCGGCCGTGTCGGTGGCCGCGTTCGGGTCCCCGGTCACCCCGTAGGCGGGGAAGCCGGACTTCAGGACGAGCTGCGGCTTCGCACCGAAGAAGGCGGGGTTCCACAGGACGATGTCGGCCATCTTGCCGACCTCGATGGAGCCGATCTCGTGCGAGAGGCCGTGCGCGATGGCCGGGTTGAGGGTCAGCTTGGCGATGTAGCGGAGGACGCGCGCGTTGTCGTCGCCGCTGCCCTCGCCCCTGTTCTCGTCGCCCTCCATGGGGCCCAGTTCGGCCTTGAGCTTGCCCGCCATCTGGAAGGTGCGCCGCACGGTCTCGCCCGCGCGGCCCATGCCCTGCGCGTCCGACGAGGTGATGCCGATGGCGCCCAGATCGTGCAGCACGTCCTCGGCGCCCATCGTGCCCGCGCGGATGCGGTCGCGGGCCATGGCGGCGTCGCCGGGCAGGCCGGGCTTCAGATCGTGGACCGAGACGATCATCCCGTAGTGCTCGTCGATCGCGTCGCGCCCGAAGGGGAGCGTCGGGTTGGTCGAGGAGCCGATGACGTTCGCGACGCCCGCCATGCGCAGCACGTTGGGCACATGGCCGCCCCCGCAGCCCTCGATGTGGAAGGCGTGGACGGTGCGCCCCTCCAGCACGGCGAGGGTGTCCTCCACGGCCAGGGACTCGTTCAGGCCGTCGCTGTGCAGGGCCACCTGGACGTCGTGCTCCTCGGCGACCCGCAGCGCCGTGTCCAGGGCGCGCGCGTGGGCGCCCATGTCCTCGTGCACCTTGAAGCCGCAGGCCCCGCCCTCGGCCAGCGCCTCCACCAGCGGCGCGGGGTGCGAGGACGAACCCCGGCCCAGGAAGCCGATGTTGACGGGCCAGGCGTCGAAGGCGGCGAACGCGTGCCGCAGCGCCCAGGGCGAGTTGACGCCGACGCCCCACACGGGGCCGAACTCCTGCCCCACGATGGTGGTCACCCCGGAGGCGAGCGACGCCTCCATGATGCGCGGGGAGAGCAGATGGACATGGGTGTCCACCGCTCCGGCCGTGGCGATCAGCCCCTCGCCGGACACGATGGACGTGCCGGTGCCGACGACCACGTCGACGCCGTCGAGCGTGTCCGGGTTGCCCGCCCTGCCGATGGCGTGGACGCGGCCCTCGCGGATGCCGACGGACACCTTGCGTATGCCCTGGACGGCGTCGATGACCAGCACGTTGCTGATGACAACGTCGCACGTCTCGCGTACGGCCGCCGCCTTGAGGTGCAGCCCGTCGCGGGCCGTCTTGCCGAAGCCCGCCAGGAACTCGTCGCCGGGCCGCTGCGCGTCCGACTCGACGCGCACGACCAGCCCGGTGTCCCCGAGCCGCACCCGGTCCCCGGCGCGGGGGCCGTGGACGGCGGCGTACTCGTACGGGTTCGTGCCGTGGCCGGTGTGCGGCGTGCTCATCGCTCCACCTCCGGAAGCCCAGGAGCTCCAGGAACCCCAGGAGCTCCAGGAACCCCACGAGTCCCAGGAACGCCCAGGTATCCGCAGGCCGCGGCCCGCCGCAGTGCCTCCTCCTTCGCGCCCGGCGCGTCCAGCGGGCCGTCGACCAGCCCCGCGAACCCGATCGCGACCCGCTGACCGCCCAGCGGCACGAGCACGACGTCACGCTCGGCGCCCGGATCGAAGCGCACGGACGATCCGGCGGGCACGGACAGCCGCATCCCGTAGGCGGCGGCGCGGTCGAAGTCCAGGCGGGGGTTGGCCTCGAAGAAGTGGAAGTGTGAGGTGACGCTGACGGGGACGGTGGCGGTGTTGCGCACGGTGACCGTTGCGGCGGGTGCGGGTGCGGGTGCGGGTGCGGGTGAGGGTGCGGCGGGGGACGTGCCGGGCGCGACGGGTGGCGCCGACGGCACCGGAACCGGCCCACCGTCCGGCTTCGGCTTCGCCTCCGCCTCTCCCTCCAGCTCCGGCCCCGGACCGGGCAGCACCGCGCCCGGCCCCTCGTCGCCGCCCGGCGACCCCGCGCCGAGCGGCGCTTCCACGACCGCGAGCCGTGAGCCGTCGTCGAAGACCGCCTCCACCTGCACCTGAGTGACGACCTCCGCCACCCCAGGCAGCACGTCGTCCGGGCCCAGCACGGCACGCGCCGTCTCGATCGCCTCCGCGAGCCGCCGCCCGTCGCGGGCCGCCTCGCAGACGGTGTCGGCGATGAGCGCCGTCGCCTCCGGGACGTTGAGCCGGAGCCCCCGGGCTCTGCGGGCCCGTGCCAGTTCGGCGGCACCGAACAGCAGCAGCCTGTCCCGCTCCGTCGGGGTCAGTCGCATCCCGCCCTGCCTCTCCGCACCTGTGTGCACGCGCTCGCCACGGGCCGGGACCCGGTCCCGCCGTCCCGGCCCATGTTTTAGATCGCCGCTCTAAGAGTCAAGCCCCTATTAGTGAGCGATTACCTGCGACACTGCGATGTGCGTTATTGAGTGACGCTCAATATTCCGGATACCCCTCCTCGCGTTGTAGGGTTCTGACCCGCTGGGCGGGCCGACCGCGCGGGCGCGGGAGCGCCGCAAGGGGTCGTGGGGGCGGACTGTAAGAACCCCACAGCTCCGGGCGCCTCTGGTGAGAGACTTCCCTGCCTCATGGCAAGGAGAGGTTCCAGTTCTGTCCAGCGCAGCCATGAATCCGCCGCAGAGACTGTGCGAATCTGACGACGGCGAAGCGGGGTCGGGCTTCGTAGGATTCATACATGACCGATCTGTCCCAGCCGTCGCCGCAGGCGAAGGAGACCGAACCCGCCGAGGCGCCGGACGCGCGAGGGCGTGTGGCCGAGCTGCACGCGATCCGTGACGAGGCGCTGCGGGGCCCGAGCGAGCGGGCGACCGAGGCGCAGCACGCCAAGGGCAAGCTCACCGCGCGCGAGCGCATCGAGCTGCTGCTGGACGAGGGCTCCTTCCGCGAGGTCGAGCAGCTGCGGCGGCACCGTGCGACCGGGTTCGGGCTGGAGTCGAAGAAGCCTTACACGGATGGTGTGATCACCGGGTGGGGCACGGTGCACGGGCGGACGGTGTTCGTCTACGCGCACGACTTCCGTATCTTCGGCGGTGCCCTCGGTGAGGCGCATGCGACGAAGATCCACAAGATCATGGACATGGCGATCGCGGCGGGTGCGCCGCTGGTGTCGCTGAACGACGGTGCGGGTGCGCGTATCCAGGAGGGTGTGGCGGCGCTCGCGGGGTACGGGGGCATCTTCCAGCGCAACACGAGGGCGTCGGGTGTGATCCCGCAGATCTCGGTGATGCTGGGTCCGTGCGCGGGCGGCGCCGCCTACAGTCCCGCGCTGACGGACTTCGTCTTCATGGTCCGCGACACCTCGCAGATGTTCATCACGGGTCCTGATGTGGTGCAGGCGGTCACGGGTGCGGAGGTGACGCAGAACGGGCTCGGCGGTGCCGATGTGCACGCCGGGACCTCGGGCGTCTCCCACTTCGCCTACGACGACGAGCAGACCTGTCTGGAGGAAGTGCGCTACCTCCTCTCCCTGCTGCCCTCCAACAACCGGGAGAACCCGCCGCGCGAGACCAGCGGCGACCCCGTCGACCGCCGCTCGGACGCGCTGCTGGACCTGGTACCGGCCGACGGCAACCGCCCGTACGACATGCGCAAGGTGATCGAGGAGATCGTCGACGACGGCGACTTCCTGGAGGTCCACGAGCGCTGGGCGACCAACCTGATAGTGGCTCTGGCCCGCATGGACGGCCAGGTGGTGGGCATCGTCGCCAACCAGCCGCAGTCGCTGGCGGGTGTGCTGGACATCGAGGCGTCCGAGAAGGGCGCCCGCTTCGTCCAGATGTGCGACGCCTTCAACATCCCCATCGTCACCCTGCTGGACGTGCCCGGCTTCCTACCCGGCGTGGACCAGGAGCACGGCGGGATCATCCGGCACGGCGCGAAGCTGCTCTACGCCTACTGCAACGCCACCGTGCCCCGCATCTCCATCGTCCTGCGCAAGGCGTACGGCGGCGCCTACATCGTCATGGACAGCCAGTCCATCGGCGCCGACCTCACCTACGCCTGGCCGACGAACGAGATCGCGGTCATGGGGGCCGAGGGTGCGGCGAACGTCATCTTCCGCCGCCAGATCGCCGCGGCCGACGACCCCGAGGCCATGCGCAAGCGGATGGTCAAGGAGTACAAGGCCGAGCTGATGCACCCGTACTACGCGGCCGAGCGCGGCCTCGTCGACGACGTCATCGACCCGGCCGAGACCCGCGAGGTCCTCATCCGCTCCCTGGAGATGCTCGCGAACAAGCACGCGGACCTGCCCGCGCGCAAGCACGGCAACCCGCCCCAGTAAGCCCCCGGCACTCAGCAAGCCACCCAGCGCCCAAGCAGTACGTACGCCCACAGGAGAGTCCCGCATGGAGCAGCACACCACCGCTGACGCGACCAGTCTCGTGCGCGTCGAGAAGGGTGAGGCCAACGCCGAGGAACTGGCCGCCGTCACGGCCCTCCTCCTCGCCCGCGCCGCCGCCACGGCCCGCCACGCCCACGTTCCCGCGGCCCGCGACCGCTCCTCCAAGGCGGGCTGGCGCCGCCTGGAGCGTCAGCACGGCTTCCGCGCCCCGCACAGCTGGCAGGGCTGAGCCCGACAACTGAGCCGGGCCGCCGCGCGGCGGCCTCAAGCGCCGAAACGCGTTGAGGGGCCCACCGGATGTTCCGGTGGGCCCCTCAACGCGTACAAGGAGGAACCGTGTACGCGTGCGTCGCGCGCCTCGCGCGGTCAGTCGGTGGGCGCGTCCATGAGGACGGTGCGGCGCGGGTTGGCGGTCTGCGCGGGGAGTTCGGCGGCGTCCTGATCAGGCTGCTCGGCGACGACCTGGGTGGTCAGCTCGTCCGCGTCACCGAGGTGGGCCAGGGTGGTGCGACGCGGGTTGGCTATGTTCCGCATAATCATCGTGGTCTTCACTCTCGACCGTTCCTCGCTCAGCTCGTCGGTACTTGCTGTGACTTGTCGTTCTGACGTCCCGTGTAAACGCCGAGAGTAGGCCCGCTATTCCCCTCAGCGACGTGACCTAGACAACGCCAGGGCTGTGAGTTTCCTCACTTAGGTACGGGCAAATTGGGCATAGTGGGGCATCAACTCCACGCGGTGAAGCGGACATTCAGGTTCAGAAGCGAAGTTCCGTACCCACTGCTCGCTAGCCGGACAGGGGGCGCGGCTGAGCTGTTCACCCGGGAAAGTCCGTTATCTCCTTCATTGGTCTACACAGCACGTGACGCTCCGTCTGCGCAGCGTCACGTGCGTCACAGGGTTATCCACAGACCTTGTTGGAGATCCGGCACTGTGCTGGAATTCCACGGACCGCCGCAGGAGAACAGCCGGCGCGCAGGGGGCGCAGAGCAGCGCCGCGTGGCGGGATGAGGGGGACGCGCCGGTCACACCCACGACCGCCAAGGGGGACCGGGGACCCCCACGACTCGATACCGTCCCGCCGTCGCTGAGCGGTGGGACGCCTGGTCCAGAGGTTGCGACGCTAGTGCAGGGACGTTTCAAGAGGGAAGGTACGGGGTCTCCCCAGGCCCGCCAGGGCCGAGGGGAAGCTGCGGCGAACCCGGAGCCGCGCGGTACGACCGACCGCGGTTCCTCACCCCAGCGCGCCCACGAGAGCGGCCCCACGGCCGCCGTGCAGGAGTCAGGCGGCACGGGGCCGGACCGCAAGGGCGGCGGCGACGGAGGTGCCGCGAGCAAGTCCGGCAGTGGTCCCGGGACGCGGATGGCCCTGCGCAACTGGCGGATCAGCACCCGCCTCGTCTCGCTGCTGGCCCTCCCCGTGGTCGCCGCGACGACGCTGGGTGCGCTGCGTATCCAGACCTCCCTCTATGACGTCGACCAGCTCGACAACATGAAGCGCCTCACGGAGATGACGGAGCAGGCCACCGAGCTGGCCGCCGCTCTCCAGGAGGAGCGCGACCGCTCGGCGGGCCCCCTGGTCGGCACGGGCAACGCCAAGGACGACACCGTCGTCGCGCCCCGCGAGAAGACCGACCAGGCGTTCCAGGCGTTCAAGGAAGCCACCGGGGACATCGACGGCAGCGACAAGGTGATGGCGGGCGTCCAGTCGACCGTCCTGGACATCACCCGTCAGCTCACCGCGATCAAGGACATCCGCGAGCGGGCCTACGAGAACCCGGCCTACGTCTCGCAGTCCGTCAACAGCTACAACCAGCTCATCGAGTCCCTGCTGTCCCTCTCGCAGGACATGGCGCAGGCCACGAGCAACTCGGACATGATCCAGAGCACGCGCGCCCTGGCGGCCTTCTCCACCGCCAAGGAGTACGCGTCCATCCAGCGCGCGATCATCTCCGCCGGTCTCGCCCGCAAGGGCGGCCCCGAACTCTCCGAGAGCGACCGCCTCTACGCCAAGACGGCCAGCGAGAGCGAGCGCGCCTCGCTCAACAGCTTCGGCCAGATCTACGGCGAGGAGCGCGCCGCCGAGCTGACGAAGCCGCTCGACGGCGGCATCGTCAACATCACCTCGGCCGACAAGTACCGGGACCGCGTCCTCCAGAACTCGGACGGCATCACGCGCGAGAACCGGTCCTATATGGACTGGTACGACCAGGACCGCACCAAGATCGACGAAATGTCGAAGATCGAGGCCACGCTCCTCTCGCAGATGGAGCAGCAGGCCCGCGAGCTGCGGTCCGACGCTCAGCAGCAGGCGTTCCTCAACGGCGCCGTGATCCTCCTCGTCCTCGGCATCTCGCTCGTCGGCGCCTTCGTCGTCGCCCGCTCCATGGTCCGCTCGCTGCGCCGCCTCCAGGACACGGCCCAGGACGTCGCCCGCAAGCGGCTGCCCGAGCTGGTCAAGCAGATGTCCGAGGCCGAGCCGCACGACGTGGACACCTCGGTCGAGTCCGTCGGTGTGCACAGCCGGGACGAGATCGGCCGTGTGGCCGCCGCGTTCGACGACGTCCACCGCGAGGCCGTCCGCCTCGCGGGCGAGCAGGCGCTGCTGCGGGGCAACGTCAACGCGATGTTCACCAACCTCTCGCGCCGCAGCCAGGGCCTCATCCAGCGCCAGCTCTCGCTCATCTCCGAGCTGGAGTCCCGCGAGGCCGATCCGGACCAGCTCTCCTCGCTGTTCAAGCTCGACCACCTCGCGACGCGCATGCGCCGCAACGGCGAGAACCTGCTGGTCCTCGCGGGCGAGGAACCCGGCCGCCGCTGGACCCGCCCCGTCCCGCTCGTCGACGTGCTGCGTGCCGCCGCCTCCGAGGTGGAGCAGTACGAGCGCATCGAGCTGAACTCCGTGCCGAACACCGAGGTCGCGGGCCGCGTCGTCAACGACCTCGTGCACCTCCTCGCCGAGCTGCTGGAGAACGCCACCTCCTTCTCCTCGCCGCAGACGAAGGTCAAGGTCACGGGCCACGCCCTGCCCGACGGGCGGGTGCTGGTGGAGATCCACGACACCGGCATCGGGCTCTCGCCCGAGGACCTCTCCGCGATCAACGAGCGGCTGGCCAACCCCCCGACGGTCGATGTCTCCGTCTCCCGTCGCATGGGCCTCTTCGTGGTCGGCCGCCTCTCGCTCCGGCACGGCATCCGCATCCAGCTCCGCCCCTCCGACTCCGGTGGCACGACCGCGCTGGTCATGCTCCCCGTCGACGTCGCACAGGGCGGTGCACAGGCGGCCAAGGGCAAGCCCGGAACCACGAGCTCCGGGATGCCGGGCGGCTCCGGCGGGCCGGGCGCGCCGAAGGGCGGCGGCGGTCTCGCCGCCGCGCTCCAGCGCGGCGGCCCCGGGGGAGCGGGCCCCGGCACCGGGGCCGGTGCGGGCAGCCGCCTCGGCGCGCTGCCGCCGCGCGGCCAAGTCGCGGGCGGCGCCCAGCGCCCCGCGCTCCCCGGCAGCGGCGATCCCGGACGCTCCGGAGCACCCGCCGGCGTCGGCTCGGGCTCCGGCGGCGATGCCCCGGCCACCGACTTCTTCGGCAGCCCCAGGCCCAGCGCCGGTGCGCCCCAGCCCACGCCGCCGCGTCCCGGCACGCCCGGCGAGGCCCCCGCGCCCTCGGGCGCTTCCGTCACGGGCCGCCAGGGCCCGCCGCCCCTGCCCAGCCGGGGCGGCCCCGCGGGCGAACTGCCCGGCGCCCCCTCGACGGGCGGCCAGGGCGGTCCGGGTGACACGGGCGAGTTCCCGCGTCCGCAGACGGGCGGTCCGGGCGACGCCGGTGAGTTCCCGCGTCCGCAGACGGGCGGTCCCGGTGACACGGGCGAGTTCCCGCGTCCGCAGCCCAGCCGCGGCCCCGGCGACACCGCGGAATTCGCGCGGCCCGATTTCAACGCCCCGCCGCCCGGCGACGGCGAGGGCTGGCGCGACGGCATCCCCGTCGGCGAGTTCCCCCGTCCCGAGATCGGCGGCCCCGTCCAGTCGGACATCCCGTCCGACGACCAGGGTGAGCAGGTCCCGCTCGCGCGCCCGAGCTGGGCGTCAGGGCCGCTCTCCGGCGATGACGCGCCGCGCGGCCACGAGGACCCCGAGTCCACCGGCGAGTTCGCCCGCCCCGGCTACACCAGCGCGTCCGGCGGCGGCCAGAACCCGGCCGGTCAGGACCGTTACCCGGCGCAGGCCGGTCAGCAGGGGCAGCCGGGTCAGCGGCAGTACGAGCAGCACCAGGACCCGCACCAGCCGCAGGGCGGCCAGGACCCGCACGACACCGGCGAGTTCGCCGTCCCCGGTCTGGGCCAGGGCCAGAGCCAGGACCCGCACCAGGGCCAGGGACAGAGCCAGGGCCATGGGCAGCAGGACCAGGGCCTCGGGCCGGACCCGTACGCACCGTCCTACGGCAGCCCCGACACCGACCCGGACTTCGGCATACCGAGCGTCCCCCCGGCCGCGGCCGACGCGCCGACGCCGATCTTCGCGTCGATGGAGTCGAACTGGTTCCGTACCTCGGGCGGTTCCTCGGGCGCCGCTGCCCAGCCGGAGGCGGCTCCACAGAACCAGCAGGCCCCGCAGTCCGCGGACCTGTTCGGCAACCAGGCTTCCCAGGAGCGGGAGCAGCCGCAGGCGCCCGCCCCGCGCCCGGGGCAGGCCGCTTCCGCCGTCCCCCCGATGCCACAGCGCCAGACGGCGCGCGGCACCGCGGCGGGCGGCACAGCGGGCGACGCCGCGGCCGGAAACGGCGGCGGCGAATCCGGCGGCTGGGGAGCTTCCCCGAACGACGAGGTCTGGCGCAGGGCCGAACAGGTCCGCCAGCCCGCCGCAGGGGGAGTCACCACCTCGGGTCTGCCGCGCCGCGTGCCCCGCGCGAACCTCGTCGCGGGTACCGCACAGCAGCAGTCCACGGCGAGGTCAGGTCCGCAGGTCTCGCGTGCGCCCGATGACGTACGCGGTCGGCTGACCAACCTCCGTCGCGGTATCCAGCAGGGTCGTCAGGCCGGGAACACGGATGGCCGCGGTCTTGGTCCCACTTACCAGCAGGAGCGTTAGTTGAGTCCGATGAGCCAGGCGGCGCAGAACCTGAACTGGTTGATCACCAACTTCGTGGACAACACCCCAGGTGTCTCCCACACGGTGGTGGTCTCCGCGGACGGCCTCCTTCTGGCCATGTCCGAGGGCTTCCCGCGCGATCGCGCCGATCAGCTTGCCGCGGTCGCCTCCGGGCTGACCTCGCTCACCGCAGGTGCCTCCCGGATCTTCGAGGGCGGCACGGTGAATCAGACGGTGGTGGAGATGGAGCGGGGCTTCCTCTTCATCATGTCCATCTCGGACGGCTCCTCACTGGCCGTCCTCGCCCACCCCGAGGCCGACATCGGCCTCATCGGGTACGAGATGGCGTTGCTGGTCGACCGCGCGGGCACGGTCCTCACACCGGACGTGCGCGCGGAGCTCCAGGGGAGCATTCTCCACTGACGTGTCAGCTCCCCCCACATGAGCACCACAGTCCGCTAGCCGATCTCATGCCTCGCCCGGAGGAGCCATGACCCCGCCGCCCGCCTCGCCCGGCCCGTACGGTGCCCCGAATCATCACGCGCCGTACGGGGGTGAGGGCGACCAGCCGCTGGTCCGCCCGTACGCAATGACGGGCGGACGCACCAGGCCGCGTTACCAGCTCGCCATAGAAGCACTGGTGAGCACCAGCGCCGAGCCGGTCCAGTTGCAGGGTCTGCTGCCGGAGCACCAGCGCATCTGCCACCTGTGCCGCGAGGTGAAGTCGGTGGCGGAGGTCTCCGCACTGCTCGCCATCCCGTTGGGGGTGGCCCGCATTCTTGTCGCCGACCTGGCCGAGGCCGGGATGGTGGCCATCCACCAGCCCGGCGGCGGTTCCGAGCCCGGTGGCGCGCCAGATGTGACCTTGCTCGAAAGGGTGCTCAGTGGACTTCGCAAGCTCTAGCCCGCAGGCGGGCCAGATGTCGGGATACGGGGCGCCCGCCGCAGGCCGCTCGACGACCTCCGCGAAGATCGTGGTGGCCGGTGGCTTCGGTGTGGGCAAGACGACCTTCGTGGGTGCCGTGTCGGAGATCAATCCGCTGCGTACCGAGGCCGTCATGACCTCCGCTTCGGCGGGCATCGACGACCTCACGCACACCGGGGACAAGACCACCACGACGGTGGCCATGGACTTCGGCCGCATCACGCTGGACGACGATCTGATCCTGTACCTGTTCGGTACGCCTGGTCAGGACCGGTTCTGGTTCATGTGGGACGACCTGGTGCGCGGTGCCATCGGCGCCGTCGTGCTCGTGGACACCCGGAGACTCGCCGACTGCTTCCCGGCGGTCGACTACTTCGAGAACTCGGGCCTCCCCTTCGTCATCGCGCTGAACGGTTTTGACGGGCACCAGCCCTATACGCCGGAGGAAGTGCGCGAGGCGCTCCAGATCGGTCCCGACACGCCGATCATCACCACCGACGCGCGCCACCGCGCCGACGCGAAGAGCGGGCTCATCACGCTCGTCGAGCACGCTCTGCTCGCCCGCCTGAAATAAAACCGCCGGTCCCGCCCGAATGAACCGGCAGGTAAGGAAACGGATCCGGGGCGGCGGCTGACCGTGCGGGCCCCCGGGTCCCGCACGAGGTCAAGTGGCCGCTCTGGACGCGGAGTTGATCACACAGTGCTGTGGCATATGCCAATGACTCGGCCTGTGTTCTTCGCCATGCCCGGCTCCACCTTCATAACGTTTCGACAGAGAATTGAACCGCCGTGAACACTGCTGGCGAGCGGAAGGCTTCACTCCGCGCACGATTCTCTGGCCTTTTGGCGCAGCGCGACCGCAATGCCCGGTTTCAGCGGGCCGCCTCCGCGTCGTATGCGGCTCAACCAAGTGTTTGGAAAGGGTCGCCCTGACGTGCTGGAATTCGCTGAACTCAGCAGTAGCGAACGGCGCGTCGCCGACGATGGGGTGCCGAGCGCCGAGAGGTGAGGAGTCGAGTGAGGCGTAGCAAGACGGGCTCTGCACCGCAGGCTCGTGGAGAGTCGCGGGGTAACTTCACCCCGCCGTCCCGCGCGGCTGCGGCGTCCCACGGTGTCCGGACGGCGCCCGGGGGAGCTTCCGGAGGACCGGGTGGCGGCGGCAGTCGCAGCCGTATGGCCGTACGCAACTGGCGGGTGCCCACCCGTCTGAACGCGATCCTCCTGATCCCCGTCATCGTCGCCCTCATCCTCGGCGGTTTCCGCGTGTGGGACTCGATCTCGACCTGGAACGAGGCCGAGGACGCCCAGCGCACGGCCGAGCTGGTCGAGGCCGCCGCCACCTACGGCAACGCCCTCATCAACGAGCGCGACCGCACCGCCGAGCCCCTCCTCAAGGGCGACCGCAACGCGCCCGAGGTCCAGAAGGTCCGGGCGGCGACGGACGAGGCCGGGCGCAAGTTCGACCGCGCCGTCAAGCGCATGCCCGACAAGCCAGGGCTCAAGCGCCGGCTCGCCGTCTTCGAGAAGCAGGAGCCCAAGCTGGCCGCCCTGCGCCAGGCCGCCTACAGCGACCGGCTGAGCGGCGTGAAGACGGAAGAGGGCTACGTAGCCGTCCAGCACCCCCTGATGGAGTTCGCCAACGAGCTGGGCTTCGGCACCGGCAACGTGACCTCCTACGGGCGCACCGTCTACTCCGTCTCCCTCGCCAAGGCCGCCGAGTCCCTGGAACGTTCCATCGGCACCCACCTGCTGGTGAAGCCGGGCCCGGAAGCGGCGGACAAGAAGAAGCAGCTCACCGCCTTCGCCTCGTACGCCTACCTGGAGCGCATCGCGCTGGAGGAGTACATCGGCGGCGGCCGTCCCGAGGACGTCTCCCTCCTCAAGCGCGAGCTGGCCAAGGCGGAGGCAGCGGGCAAGAAGAAGTCCGAGGCGGCGAAGAACGAGGCCGCTGCCAAGGGTGTGCCCTTCGTCACGCCGCCCGCCATGGACCAGATGATCGAGGCCATCGGCACCGGGGCCCGCGCCTCCACGCTCAAGGGCAAGGGCATCACCCAGGACACCTGGTTCGCCACGGCCACGGGCAAGTTCGACGCCTACCGCGCCGTCGAGCAGGACCTCACCAGCCACGCGGTGGAGGAGACCGAGCAGATCGCGGCCGACGCCAAGCGCGACGCGATCATCAACTCCGTCATCGTGCTGCTCGCCCTGCTGCTCGCCTTCATCGTCGCCGGGCGCATGGCCCGCTCGATGAGCCGCAGCATGCGCAGCCTGCGCACGGCGGCCTTCGACGTCGCGGAGCAGCGCCTCCCCGCGATCGTCGACCAGCTCTCCCGTACGGACCCGGGCCGCGTGGACACCCGCGTCACCCCGATCCCCATCGACACCCGCGACGAGATCGGCGAGGTCGCCCGCGCCTTCGACCAGGTGCACCGCGAGGCCGTACGGCTCGCCTCCGAGCAGGCCATGCTCCGCGGCAACGTCAACGCGATCTTCACCAACCTCTCCCGCCGCAACCAGGGCCTCATCGAGCGCCAGCTCGGCCTGATCACGGACCTGGAGAACAACGAGGCCGACCCGGACCAGCTGGAGAGCCTCTTCCGGCTGGACCACCTGGCCACCCGTATGCGCCGCAACGGCGAGAACCTGCTGGTCCTCGCGGGCGAGGAGCCGGGCCGCCGCTGGACCGAGCCCGTCCCGCTGGTGGACATCCTGCGCGCCGCCTCGTCCGAGGTGGAGAACTACGAGCGCATCGAGCTGTCCGGCGTCCCGGAGACCGAGATCCACGGCCAGGTCGTCAACGACCTCGTGCACCTCCTCGCCGAGCTGCTGGAGAACGCCACCTCGTTCTCCTCCCCGCAGACCAAGGTCCACGTCACGGCGACCCGGCTCCCCGACGGCCGGGTGATGACGGAGATCCACGACAAGGGCATCGGCCTCACCGCCGAGGACTTCGCCGACATCAACCACAAGCTGGCCAACCCGCCGACCGTGGACGCGGCGGTCTCCCAGCGCATGGGCCTTTTCGTGGTCGGCCGCCTCGCCGACCGGCACGGCATCCGCGTCCAGCTCCGCCCGTCGGGCGAGCAGGCGGGCACCACCTCGCTCGTGATGCTCCCCGAGGCCATCACCCACGGCGGTGGCGGCGAGGGGGAGTACGAGGAGGACTTCACCGTCTCCCGGATCATGCCGCAGCAGCCACAACAGCCCCAGCAGACCCAGCAGCCGCAGATCCAGCCCGGCTACGACAGCCAGGCACCCTCGGCCGCAGAGCTGGGCTTCGACGACAGGCGCTACGAGGTCCCCGACGACCTCTCGACGCTGGACCCGGTCAACAGGTCCCTGATGCGCGAGGGCCGCCGAGCGGCGCTGGAGGCCCAGCAGGACGAGTCCGGGGGTTTCCAGCCCCCACGGCCGCCCCAGCCCGCTCAGCCCTCCCCGCAGCAGGGGTACGAGCCGCCTCAGCAGCCGGGACAGCAGCCGGGGCAGCAGGTGCCGCCGCAGGACGCGGTGCCGCAGCAGCCGTACGGACAGCCCCATGAGCAGGCGCGGCAGGAGTACGAGCAGCCGGGGTACGCACAGTACGGTCAGCCCCAAGAGCCGCTGTATGAACGGCAGTACAGGACTCAAGAGCCCGAAGCGGAATCTGCTCCCGGCGTTCCCGACGCCCCCCAGGACCGCGTAGGCTTCGATCGTCCGGGCCCCTCCCCGAGCAACTTCCGCTCCACGACCGGCGCAGGTCTTCCTCGTCGTGAGTCGGCGCGACCGCTCATGGGAGACGGTTCGGAAGCGCAGCAGACCCAACCGGAACCTCCGGCCCAGCAGGCGCAGGGGTTCTCCGCGGCTCCGGCCGACGGAGAGACCGGAACCGGTTCGGAGTGGCGTTCGGCCAACGACGAGCGCTGGGACCGGGCGGGCAGGCTGCGCGACCCGCAGGCCGGCGGTGTCACCGCCTCCGGTCTCCCGAGGCGGGTGCCCAGGGCCAACCTGGTCGAGGGCACCGCGGAGCAGAGCTCGCAGGGCGGCCCCTCGGTCTCCCGCGCCCCCGAGGACGTACGGGGCAGGCTGAGCAATCTGCACCGTGGCGTCCGCCGCGGGCGTACAGCGGGCGACGCGACCCAGAATGACCAACAGGGCTTCGGCCCCGGCAGCACCTACGATCAGGAGCGTTAGTGTGAGCCCGATGAGCCAGGCGGCGCAGAACCTGAACTGGTTGATCACCAACTTCGTGGACAACACCCCAGGGGTGTCGCACACGGTGGTGGTCTCCGCGGACGGACTTCTGCTCGCGATGTCCGAGGGCTTCCCGCGCGACCGGGCCGATCAACTGGCCGCGGTCGCCTCCGGGTTGACCTCGCTCACCGCCGGTGCCTCCCGGATCTTCGAGGGTGGCGCCGTGAATCAGACGGTGGTGGAGATGGAGCGGGGCTTCCTCTTCATCATGTCCATCTCGGACGGATCGTCCTTGGCGGTCCTCGCGCACCCGGAGGCCGACATCGGTCTCGTGGGGTACGAGATGGCACTGCTGGTGGACCGCGCGGGCACCGTCCTCACCCCGGACCTCCGCGCCGAACTCCAGGGCAGCCTCCTCAACTAGTTCTCAACCAGTAGACACGCCGTGCGCATTGCGTCTCCGCGCCATAGGGTGCGGAGACGCGGCGCCCGCTCAGGAGTTGAAGCAGTACTGGAAGATGTGGCCCGCACGTCAGTGACTCGGAGGAGGAATCGTGGCAACGCCCCCAGGCGGTCCGTCGTCGTACGGCAGTGGTCATGAGGACGAGCCGTCCTCTGCCGCACGCGGAGAGTCGCCGGCTCTCAAGCGGTTCAACTTCCCCTCCGCGCCCAGCGAGCACGTCAGGCAGCAGCAGCAGCAACAGCAGCAGTACGAGCAGCAGCAACAAGAGCAGCAGCGGCGCTACGAGCAGCAGCAGTACGAGCAGTGGCAGTACGAGCAGCGGCGGGCCGCGCAGCAGCAGCACTACGAAGCGCAGCAGCCGCAGAGCCCGCAACCGCCCCCCTTGTACCAGCAGCCGGGGCAGCCCCACCAGCCCCACCAGCCCCACCAGCCTCAGCAGCAGCCCCAGGCACCGCGGCAGCAGTACCAGCAGCAGCCGCACCAGCCTCCCCAGTACGGCCAGGCGCCCCCGCCGCCCCGCATCCAGCCGGTGCAGCCCCCGCCCCGCCAGCGTCCCGAGCCCCGCTCGGGTGGGCGCAGCGAGCAGCAGCCGCTCGTGCGCCCGTATGCCATGACGGGTGGCCGGACCCGTCCCCGCTACCAGCTCGCCATCGAGGCACTGGTGCACACCACGGCCGAACCCGCCAAGCTCCAGGGCCAGTTGCCCGAGCATCAGCGGATCTGCCGCCTGTGCTACGAGATCAAGTCAGTCGCCGAGATCTCCGCACTCCTCTCCATTCCGCTCGGCGTCGCCCGGATCCTCGTCGCCGACCTGGCCGAGGCCGGACTCGTGGCCATCCACCAGCCCGGTGGCGACGAGACGACCGCCGACGGCCAGCCAGACGTGACCTTGCTCGAAAGGGTGCTCAGTGGACTTCGCAAGCTCTAGCGGCGGTGCTGCCGCCCGATCCACCACCTCCGCGAAGATCGTGGTGGCCGGTGGCTTCGGTGTGGGCAAGACGACCTTCGTGGGTGCCGTGTCGGAGATCAATCCGCTGCGTACCGAGGCCGTCATGACCTCCGCGTCGGCAGGCATCGACGACCTGTCCCACACCGCCGACAAGACCACCACGACGGTGGCCATGGACTTCGGCCGTATCACCCTGGACCAGGACCTGATCCTGTACCTGTTCGGTACGCCTGGCCAGGACCGGTTCTGGTTCATGTGGGACGACCTGGTGCGCGGTGCCATCGGCGCCGTCGTGCTCGTGGACACCCGGAGACTCGCCGACTGCTTCCCGGCGGTCGACTACTTCGAGAACTCGGGCCTCCCCTTCGTCATCGCCCTCAACGGCTTCGACGGCCACCAGCCGTACACGCCGGAAGAGGTGCGGGAAGCGCTCCAGATCGGGCCCGACGCGCCGATCATCACCACCGACGCGCGCCACCGCGCCGACGCGAAGAGCGCGCTGATCACCCTGGTCGAGCACGCGCTGATGGCCCGCCTGCGCTGATCGCGGCCCCGGCCGCCGCACACCGTGGGCCCGGCAGCGGGCCCCCGGTGCCGGGCACGGCGCGAGACGCGCGACGCGATACGCCCGTGCCCCGGCCGGAAAACGGTGGCGCCCCGGCGTGGAATACGCTGGGGTGTCAGCCCGGCTCCGGTCACCAAAGGACATCGCACCCGTGCGCATCGCAAGGTTTTCCCTCGACGGGAACGTCGCGTTCGGCGTCGTCGAAGGCGACGCGAATACCGAGGGCGGACCCGTCCTCGACATCATCAAGGGCCACCCCTTCGCCGAATTCGAGCGCTCGGGCCAGAAGCTGCCCCTGGACAAGGTGCGGCTGCTGCCGCCCGTCCTGCCCAACAAGGTCGTCGCCGTCGGCAGGAACTACGCCGAGCACGCCAAGGAGCTGGGCAACGAGGTCCCCGACGCGCCCGTCGTCTTCTTCAAGCCCTCCACCTCCGTGTGCGGCCCCGGCGACCCCGTCACCTACCCGTCCTTCTCCTCCGAGGTCCACCACGAGGCCGAGCTGGCCGTCGTCATCGGCCGCATGTGCAAGGAGGTCCCGCGCGAGCGCGTGAAGGACGTCGTCCTGGGCTACACCTGCGGAAACGACATCACGGCCCGGGACGCCCAGCGCCGCGAGGAGCAGTGGGCGCGGGCCAAGGGCTTCGACTCCTCCTGCCCCCTCGGCCCCTGGGTCGAGACCGAGCTGGACCCCTCCGACCTGGGCATCATGTGCACCGTCAACGGTGAACAGCGTCAGCTCGGGCGCACCAGCGAGATGGTCCGCTCCATCGAGGACCTGGTGGTCCACATCACGGAGGCCATGACGCTGCTCCCCGGAGACGTCATCCTCACCGGCACCCCCGCGGGCGTCGGCCCCCTGAACGTCGGCGACGAGGTCGCCGTCACCATCGAAGGCATCGGCACTCTCACCAACAAGGTGATCAAGCGTGACTAACGCGACGAACGACGTCCGCGTACGTTTCTGTCCCTCCCCGACCGGCAACCCCCACGTGGGCCTGGTCCGCACAGCGCTCTTCAACTGGGCGTTCGCCCGGCACCACGGCGGCAGCCTCGTCTTCCGCATCGAGGACACGGACGC
Source organism: Streptomyces sp. NPDC054796 (assembly GCF_053611545.1). NCBI lineage: Bacteria > Bacillati > Actinomycetota > Actinomycetes > Kitasatosporales > Streptomycetaceae > Streptomyces > Streptomyces sp. NPDC054796. The sequence goes on from NZ_JBSHAO010000042.1 coordinate 39,707, forward strand.
GGCCCGCGACTCCGAGGAGTCCTACGAGCAGCTCCTGGACGCCATGCGCTGGCTCGGCCTCGACTGGGACGAGGGCCCCGTCGCGTTCGACGGCTCCGGCGAGGGCGAGGTGGGCCCGCACGGCCCGTACCGCCAGTCGCAGCGGATGGACATCTACCGCGACGTGGCGGCGAAGCTGCGCGAGGCGGGTTACGCGTACCCCTGCTACTGCACCGCGCAGGAGCTGGAGGAGCGCCGCGACGCGGCCCGCGCGGCCGGGAGGCCCTCGGGCTACGACGGCAAGTGCCGCGATCTGAACGACGGCGAGATCGCCGCGTACGAGGCGGAGGGCCGCAGCCACATCATCCGCTTCCGGATGCCGGACGAGCCGATCACCTTCACCGACCTGGTGCGCGGCGAGCTGACCTTCGCGCCGGAGAACGTCACGGACTACGGCATCGTCCGCGCCAACGGCGCGCCGCTGTACACGCTGGTCAACCCCGTCGACGACGCGCTGATGGAGATCACGCACGTGCTGCGCGGCGAGGACCTGCTCTCCTCCACCCCGCGCCAGATCGCGCTCTACAAGGCGCTGACCGAGCTGGGCCTGGCCAAGGCCACGCCCGCCTTCGGGCACCTTCCGTACGTGATGGGGGAGGGCAACAAGAAGCTCTCCAAGCGTGACCCGCAGTCCTCGCTCAACCTCTACCGCGAGCGCGGCTTCCTCCGCGAGGGGCTGCTCAACTACCTCTCGCTGCTGGGCTGGTCGATCTCCGAGGACCGCGACATCTTCTCCCTGGACGAGATGGTCGCGGCCTTCGACATCGCCGACGTGAACGCGAACCCGGCGCGCTTCGACCTCAAGAAGTGCGAGGCGATCAACGCCACGCATCTGCGCGAGATGCCCGTAGCGGACTTCGCCGCGGCCTGTGAGCCCTGGCTGAAGGCCCCGTACGCGCCCTGGAAGCCGGAGGACTTCGACCGCGCCGCCTTCGAGGAGCTGGCCCCCTTGGCGCAGACCCGCCTCACGGTCCTCTCGGACATCACGGCCAACGTCGACTTCCTCTTCCTGCCGGAGCCCGCCGTGGACGAGGCGTCCTGGGCGAAGGCGATGAAGCCGGGCGCGGCCGAGCTGCTGGGCACGGCCCGCGAGAAGCTGGCCGCTGCCGAGTGGAAGGCCGAGCCGCTGAAGGAGGCCGTCCTGGCGGCGGGCGAGGAGCACGGCCTGAAGCTGGGCAAGGCCCAGGCGCCGGTCCGCGTCGCGGTCACGGGCCGCACGGTGGGCCTGCCGCTCTTCGAGTCGCTGGAGGTGCTGGGGCGCGAGCGCACCCTGGAGCGGGTGGACGCGGCGCTGGCGAAGCTGCCGGCGTCGTCGGAGCCGTCCGAGGGCTGACCGGCGGGACGTCCGGCAGGACGCTCACACGCGGTTCCAGAGGGGCCATGAGCCGTTTCCGGCTGATGGCCCCTCGGCCTTTCTCAGGCGGAAGCCGGCGCGTTGGTTCCGGCGCGGAACCCGTTTTGGAGCACCGTCCACGATCAGGTAATGTTCTTCCTGTCGCCGAACGGGGCAGGGCCCAAAAGCCCGACCGGGAGGCGGTCACCCAAACAAGATCCCCGCAAGGGGTTGCGTTTTGGTGGGCTATGGTGTAATTGGCAGCACGACTGATTCTGGTTCAGTTAGTCTAGGTTCGAGTCCTGGTAGCCCAGCGCGATCTTTCTCTTCACTGCGTCAGATCGATGCCCCCGTTGTGTAGCGGCCTAGCACGCCGCCCTCTCAAGGCGGTAGCGCCGGTTCGAATCCGGTCGGGGGTACTGATCCTCAAGGGATCACGCTAGGGCCCCCGTTGTGTAGCGGCCTAGCACGCCGCCCTCTCAAGGCGGTAGCGCCGGTTCGAATCCGGTCGGGGGTACTCGATCAAGAAAGCCCCGCACCTCACGGTGCGGGGCTTCTTTCGTGTGTACGGCCACTTTTTCGCGTGTACGGCCATTTTCGTGTGTACGGAAACGCAGGCGCGAGGCCCCCCTCCGGTGCCCCGCGCCGTTCCGCTCAGCCCGTGCGGCGCAGCGACTCGCTCAGCCGTGCCGCCGCGTCCACGATGGCCTGCGCGTGCATGCGGCCCGGGTGCCGCGTCAGGCGCTCGATGGGGCCCGAGACGGAGACGGCGGCCACCACGCGGTTCGAGGGGCCCCGTACGGGCGCGGAGACGGACGCGACGCCCGGCTCCCGCTCACCCACGGACTGGGCCCAGCCGCGGCGCCGTACGCCGGAGAGTGCCGTGGCGGTGAAGCGGGCGCCCTGGAGGCCGCGGTGCAGGCGCTCGGGCTCCTCCCAGGCCATGAGGATCTGCGCGGCGGAGCCCGCCTTCATCGGCAGGGTGGAGCCGACGGGGACCGTGTCGCGCAGGCCCGAGAGGCGCTCGGCCGCGGCGACGCAGATGCGCTGGTCGCCCTGGCGGCGGTAGAGCTGGGCGCTCTCGCCCGTCACGTCCCGCAGGTGTGTGAGCACGGGCCCGGCGGAGGCCAGCAGCCGGTCCTCACCGGCCGCGGCGGCCAGCTCGCCGAGCCGGGGGCCGAGAATGAAACGGCCCTGCATGTCGCGCGCCACCATGCGGTGGTGCTCCAATGCCACCGCGAGCCGGTGAGCCGTGGGGCGGGCGAGGCCCGTCGCCGCGACCAGTCCGGCGAGGGTGGCCGGACCGGACTCCAGAGCGCTCAGTACGAGAGCCGCCTTGTCGAGAACGCCGACGCCGCTAGAGTTGTCCATGCGTCGATACTCGCGTCTCAAAGTGTGAAACGCAAGTTCAATTTCGCGGGGAACCCGCCAACCTGTAGTGGCGATCCCCACCGCCCACGGGGGAGGGGGCCTCCGGCCGCGGGCCGGAGGGAGGGGTGGGGCAATGGATCTCGACATGTGGCCGGCAACGCGGCCGGCCGGAGGGAAAGCGATGGGACGGACACTCGCGGAGAAGGTCTGGGACGACCACGTCGTCAAGCGCGCGGAAGGCGAGCCCGACCTCCTCTTCATTGATCTGCACCTCCTGCACGAGGTGACCAGCCCGCAGGCTTTCGACGGGCTGCGCAAGAACGGCCGGACCGTGCGCCGGACCGATCTCACCATCGCTACCGAGGATCACAACACCCCGACCCTCGACATCGACAAGCCCATCGCCGACCCCGTCTCGCGCACCCAGCTGGAGACGCTGCGCAAGAACTGCGCCGACTTCGGTGTGCGGCTGCATCCGCTCGGTGACGTCGAGCAGGGCGTCGTCCACGTTGTGGGACCGCAGCTCGGCCTGACGCAGCCCGGCATGACGGTGGTGTGCGGGGACTCCCACACCTCCACGCACGGCGCCTTCGGCGCGCTGGCCTTCGGCATCGGGACGAGCCAGGTCGAGCACGTGCTGGCCACCCAGACGCTGACGATGGCGCCGTTCCGGACCATGGCGGTCACCGTCAACGGCGAGCTGCCCGACGGCGTCACCGCCAAGGACCTGATCCTCGCCATCATCGCGAAGATCGGCACCGGCGGCGGCCAGGGATACGTCATCGAGTACCGCGGCGAGGCCATCGAGAAGCTGTCGATGGAGGCGCGGATGACCATCTGCAACATGTCCATCGAGGCCGGGGCCCGCGCCGGGATGATCGCCCCCGACGAGACCACCTTCGCGTACGTCGAGGGCCGCGCGCACGCGCCCCAGGGTGCCGACTGGGACGCGGCCGTCGAGTACTGGAAGACGCTGCGCACGGACGAGGACGCCGTCTTCGACCACGAGGTCGTCATCGAGGGCAGCGAGCTGGCCCCGTTCGTCACCTGGGGCACCAACCCGGGACAGGGCGCGCAGCTCTCCGCCAGCGTGCCGGACCCGGCCTCCTTCGAGGACGCCAGCGAGCGGTTCGCCGCCGAGAAGGCCCTGGAGTACATGGGGCTCACCGCGGGGCAGCCGCTGCGCGAGGTGAAGGTCGACACCGTCTTCGTCGGCTCGTGCACCAACGGCCGTATCGAGGACCTGCGTTCGGCCGCGGAGATCCTCCGGGACCGGCAGGTCGCCGAGGACGTGCGGATGCTGGTCGTGCCCGGTTCCGTACGGGTGGCGCTCCAGGCCGTCGAGGAGGGTCTGGACAAGGTGTTCACCGCGGCGGGCGCCGAATGGCGGCACGCGGGCTGCTCGATGTGTCTGGGCATGAACCCCGACCAGCTCCAGCCCGGCGAGCGTGCCGCCTCGACCTCCAACCGCAACTTCGAGGGCAGGCAGGGCAAGGGCGGCCGTACCCACCTGGTCTCTCCGCAGGTCGCGGCGGCCACCGCGGTCCTGGGGCACCTCGCCTCCCCGGCCGACCTGTCCGACGTACGCGAGCCCGCTGGAGTCTGAACCATGGAAGCCTTCACCACCCACACCGGGCGGTCCGTCCCGCTGCGCCGCAGCAACGTCGACACCGACCAGATCATCCCCGCGCACTGGCTCAAGAAGGTCACCCGCGACGGCTTCGAGGACGGCCTCTTCGAGGCGTGGCGCAAGGACCCGGAGTTCGTGCTCAACCAGAGCGCGTACGAGGGTGCCACCGTGCTGGTCGCGGGCCCCGACTTCGGCACGGGCTCCTCGCGTGAGCACGCCGTCTGGGCACTCCAGAACTACGGCTTCAAGGCCGTGATCTCCTCGCGCTTCGCCGACATCTTCCGCGGGAACTCGCTGAAGAACGGCCTGCTGACCGTCGTCCTGCCGCAGGAGACCGTCGAGCGGCTGTGGCAGCTCGCCGAGTCGGACCCCACGGCCGAGGTCACCGTGGACCTCGTGGAGCGGAAAGTCGTCGCCCAAGGCATCGAGGCCGACTTCGACCTCGACGAGAACGCCCGCTGGCGGCTCCTGGAGGGTCTGGACGACATCAGCCTCACCCTGAAGAACGAAGACTTCATCGCGGATTTCGAGTCCAAGCGCCAGTCGTTCAAGCCGCTGACGCAGCAGGCTTGAGCATCTGAGCAGCGGCTCCGTACGGTGCGCCCCCAGCCCCTCCGGGCCGGGGGCGCACCCGTGTGTTGAGGCCCCTCGAAGCGACAACTCACCCCAGATGGCACAATCGGCGCATGGAACGCGACGGTCAACTGGAGCTGTACGACCGCCTCGCCGCCCGCTTGAAAGAGGCGCACACGCGTGTGCGCACCCTGCAAGTCCCCGAGGGCGTACGGGTGGCGCTGACCCGGAAACTGCTCGTCATCACGGCGGCGTCGAAACACGATCTCTCCGAAGCGGAGAGGCGTCTGGACCGTCTGATGGCGGACATCGACGAGGGCCGATTCCCCGAGGAACAGGCGGATGCGCGCACTGACGGAACTCCGTGACGGACGAGTTCGTTGCGGCACAAGGGTGATTCGCCCGTTTCGTGTTTGATTTGCGGTATATATCTGCCTAGCGTGCGAAAAAGCTTGAACGCATTCGTTCCGGCAATGTGTCTCTGAAGGGGAAGACGTGAACAAGGCGCAGCTCGTAGAAGCAATCCAAGACCAGCTCGGCGGACGGCAGCAGGCCGCGGACGCGGTCGACGTCGTTCTGGACGCGATCGTCCGCTCCGTGGTCCAGGGCGAGAGGGTCTCGGTCACCGGTTTCGGCTCGTTCGAGAAGGTGGACCGTCCGGCCCGCTACGCCCGTAACCCGCAGACCGGCGAGCGGGTCCGGGTCAAGAAGACCTCCGTGCCGCGCTTCCGCGCCGGTGCGGGCTTCAAGGACCTGGTCAGCGGTGCGAAGAAGCTCCCGAAGAACGACGTCGCCGTGAAGAAGGCCCCGAAGGGGAGCCTCTCGGGTGGAACTTCCACCAAGAAGGCGGCCACGAAGAAGGCGGCGGCCAAGAAGACCACCGCGGCGAAGAAGGCCACCACCGCCAAGAAGGCGGCGGCGAAGAAGACCACGGCGGCCAAGAAGACCACTGCCAAGAAGACGGCGGCGGCGAAGAAGGCCACCGCCAAGAAGGCGCCCGCCAAGAAGTCCGCCGCGAAGAAGACCGCGACGGCCAAGAAGGCCACGCCTGCCAAGAAGACGGCGACGGCGAAGAAGGCCACCGCCAAGAAGGCCCCGGCCAAGAAGAGCACCGCCAAGAAGGCGCCCGCGCGCAAGACCGCGGCGCGCAAGACCACCGCCAAGAAGACCACCGCGCGCAAGCGCTGAGGCAGGCGGCGACCCGACTGCGCCGGGCCGGGCTCCCTCGGGGGAGCCCGGCCCGGCGGGCGTGTGCGGGGCGTGTGCGGGGTGCTGAGGAGGCCGGGGGGCCGGAGGGGCGGGAGGGGCGGTTTCCCGTACGTGTGTGCGCGCGGGCCCGTAGCGGCCGGAGCGGGGCCTGCGCGACACGCGCGGGCGGCCCCGTGACCTGGACGAGCGTCAGAAGGTCCGGAGCGTCGTCAGAAGGTCTGGAGCGTGACGAAGGTGACGCGGCGCGCGTCGCCCTCGCCCTCCACCTCGACGCGCACCCGCTGACCGGGGCGCAGCAGCCGCAGCCCGCCCGCGTCGAAGGCCGCGGTGTCGAAGGGGAGCGGGGTGCCGTCGTCCAGCAGGACGCTGCCGGAGCGGGTCTCGGGGTCGTACGTGTACGAGGTGGCCTGCATGCCAGGCAGCCTAACGGGGCCCGGCGGGGACGAGCGGGGCCCGGCGCAGCCTCAGCGGGACCTAGCGGGGCGCGGCCGTGCCGCAGCGGGCCGTGAAGGGCCCCACGCCCAGTGCCAGCGCCGCCGTCAGATCCGCGCCGGTGTCCACGTCCTGGCGCACGCTCTCGACCCCGGAAAGTGTGATCTCCACCGCGCCCGAAGCCAGGTGACGGGCTCCGGAAGGCCCCCCAAAGGCGGGCGCGAGTTCCACGCCGGGAAGCGCCGACAATAGCGTCGTGCCCATTCCCGCCGCGTCCCGGAGAAATGCGCGCGGAAAACGGGAGGCCGCGTGGAGAACCCTCGCCAATTCCTCCGGGCGCAGTGCGGGCAGATCGGCGTTGAGCGCCGCGACGGCCGCGCCGGGCGCATGGCCGCGCACCTGGGCCGCGCCGTGCGCGAGCGCCGCGTTCAGCCCGTCGGCCGGTGAGTCGGGCACGACGCGGGCGCCGAGGGCCGCCAGCTCCCGCGCGGCGCGCCGGTCGTCCGTGACAACTGCCACACCGCTCACCGCCTCGCAGGCCAGCGCGGCACGCACCGTGTCCTGCGCGAACGCCAGCGCGAGACCCTGCCTTCCTTCAGGCCCCGCCGCGTCGGCGAGCCTGCTCTTGGCCCGTCTCAGCGGCTTCAGCGGCACCACGAGGGTCCACGCCACGGGCGTCACTTGTGGCTGCATCGTTCCCATTCTCGCCTGCTGCCGAGGCGGCCTCGTACGGCCGGGGTTACGGTGTGCACGACAGACGGAGACAGACAGTGTGCTCGACACGGCGGCGGTTGGGGGCGACACTTTCCCCTTGCCCGTGGGGGACCCCGCGTTTGCTTCGCCGCGGAGCGGATCAGATCCCCGAGGCCGCTCCGCCGGGAGACCCCATGTGGCTGTCGGATCAGGAAAGAGGAGATGGTGTCCGGGTGTCCCGCCGCAAAATCGGCTTCTGGTACCGCCTTGCCGCGGTTTTGCTGAAACCCCCGCTGGTGATCCTCTTCAAGCGGGACTGGCGGGGCGCGGAGCATATTCCGGAGGACGGCGGATTCATCACCGTCGTCAATCACAACTCTTATCTGGACCCGCTCTCCTACGCGCACTTCCAGTACAACACCGGACGCGTCCCCCGCTTCCTCGCCAAGGTCGCCCTCTTCACCGACGGGTTCGTCGGAAGGGCGATGCGGGGCACCGGGCAGATTCCGGTCTACCGCGAGTCCACGGACGCGATCGGCGCTTTCCGCGCCGCCGTCGAGGCCATCAACAAGGGCGAGTGCGTGGCCTTCTACCCCGAGGGCACGCTGACTCGCGACCCCGACATGTGGCCCATGGAGGGCAAGACCGGGGCAGCGCGTGTCGCGCTGCTCACCAAGGCGCCCGTGATCCCCGTCGCGCAGTGGGGCGCCAATCTGGCGATGCCCCCGTACGCCAAGGAGAAGAAGCTCCGGCTCTTCCCGCGCAAGACGCTCACCGTCCAGGCGGGCCCGCCTGTGGACCTGTCCGAGTTCTACGGGCAGGAGCCGACGGCCGAGGTCCTGCGCAAGGTCACCGATCACCTCATGGACGCCGTCGCCGAGCAGCTCTCCGAGATCCGGGGCGAGCCCGTGCCCGCCGAGCGCTACGACCACCGCAAGGCCGCCGCGGCACGGCGGAGCAGGGCGCGAGGCACCGGGGAACAGCCCACGGCACCGGCACCGGAACCGGCCCCCGCGGCCCCGGCGGGCAGCGCGACGGGAGCCGCGAGCACCACAGGCACCGCGAGCACCGCGAGCACGACAAGCACCACAGGCACGGCGGGCAAGACAGAGCCCGGGGCCGCCGAGGGAGAGAACGCGTGACGAAAGCCGCCGTATTCGGCACCGGTTCCTGGGGCACCGCCTTCGCGATGGTGCTCGCCGACGCCGGGTGCGAGGTGACGCTCTGGGGGCGCCGCGCCGGGCTCGTCGACGCCGTCAACGAGCGCCGCGTCAACCCGGACTACCTCCCCGACATCGAACTCCCCCCGTCCGTGCGCGCCACGACGGACGCGGCCGAGGCCGCGGCCGACGCCGAGTTCACCGTCCTCGCCGTCCCCTCCCAGACGCTGCGCGGCAACCTGGAGAAGTGGCGGCCCGTACTGCGCCCCGACACCGTCCTCGTCTCGCTGATGAAGGGCGTCGAACTGGGCACGGCCAAGCGCATGAGCGAGGTCATCGGCGAGGTCGGGGAGGCCGAGCCCGAGCGGGTGGCCGTCCTCACGGGTCCCAACCTCGCCAAGGAGATCGCCGCCAGGCAGCCCGCCGCCTCCGTCGTGGCCTGCCGGGACGAGTCCGTGGCGCAGCGGCTCCAGAGCGCCTGCCACACCCCGTACTTCCGCCCGTACACGAACACCGACGTCGTCGGCTGCGAACTCGGCGGCGCCGTCAAGAACGTCATCGCGCTGGCCGTCGGCATCGCGGACGGCATGGGGCTCGGCGACAACACCAAGGCGTCCCTCATCACCCGGGGGCTCGCGGAGACGTCCCGGCTGGGCCTGGCGATGGGCGCCGACGCGCACACCTTCGCGGGACTCGCGGGGATGGGCGACCTCGTGGCCACGTGCTCCTCGCCGCTCTCGCGCAACCACACCTTCGGCACCAACCTCGGCCGGGGCATGACGCTGAGCGAGACGATCGCGGTCACCAAGCAGACGGCGGAGGGCGTCAAGTCCTGCGAGTCCGTGCGGGAACTGGCCCGCAGGCACCACGTCGAGATGCCGATCACCGAGACCGTCGTCGGCATCGTGCACGACGGCAAGCCGCCGCACGTCGCGCTCAAGGAGCTGATGTCGCGCAGCGCGAAGGCGGAACGCGTCTGAGCGGACGCGGGGCGGGCGCGGGCGCGTGGACAGGGCCCGAGTGACGGCGGTGACGCGTGACGCGGCCCTTCCTGCTCCTGACTCTTCCGGGAGCAGACGGTAAAGTCGTCGCGATATGAGCAGCCAGACCCCCTCCCGCAAGCCCCGCGTAGCCGTCGTCTTCGGCGGGCGCAGCTCCGAGCACGCGATCTCCGTCCTCACGGCGGGCGCCGTCCTCGGGGCCATCGACCGCGAGAAGTACGAGGTGCTGCCCATCGGCATCACCTCGGACGGACGGTGGGCGCTGACCGCCGACGATCCCGCGCGGATGGCCATCGAGGACCGCCGCCTCCCGAGCGTCTCGGAGCTGGCCGAGTCCGAGACGGGCGGCGTGCTGCTGCCCGTCGACCCCGGCAGCCGCGAGGTCACCTACACCGAGCCCGGCTCCGTGCCCAAGGCGCTCGGCGAGGTCGATGTGGTCTTCCCCGTGCTGCACGGCCCGTACGGCGAGGACGGCACCCTCCAGGGGCTGCTGGAACTGTCCGGAGTGCCCTACGTGGGCGCGGGCGTCCTCGCCTCCGCCGTGGGCATGGACAAGGAGTACATGAAGCGGATCTTCGAGTCCTTCGGGCTGCCCGTCGGCCCGTATGTGACGATCCGCCCCCGCGAGTGGGAGCAGGACCCGTCAGCGGCGCGCAAGAAGGTCGTGGACTTCACCGCCGACCACGGCTGGCCGGTCTTCGTGAAGCCCGCCCGCGCGGGCTCGTCCATGGGCATCACCAAGGTGGAGGACCTGGCCGGTCTGGACGAGGCCATCGAGGAGGCCAGGCGCCACGACCCCAAGGTCATCGTGGAGTCGCTGCTGCGCGGCCGGGAGATCGAGTGCGGGGTCCTGGAGTTCGAGGACGGGCCGCGCGCGAGCGTCCCGGCCGAGATCCCGCCGGTCAGCGCGCACGACTTCTACGACTTCGAGGCGAAGTACATCGACTCCGCGTCCGGGATCGTGCCAGCGCCGCTGACGGAGGAGGAGACGGCGCGAGTGCGGGAGCTGGCCGTGCGCGCCTTCGACGCCGCCTCCTGCGAGGGACTCGTCCGGGCGGACTTCTTCCTTACTGAGGACGGGGAGTTCGTCATCAACGAGATCAACACGATGCCCGGGTTCACGCCCATCTCCATGTACCCGCGCATGTGGCAGGAGGCGGGCGTCAGCTACCCCGAGCTGATCGACCTCCTCGTCCAGGCCGCACTGCGCCGCCCCACGGGCCTCCGCTAACCCCTCCGCGGGGCGTGGCTCTCTTCGCGTGATGCGGAAGGAAACGCAGGGTTCCCCCTTCACGGGGTACGAAAAACGGCGAACCGCATCCCGCGAAGGGGCCCGCGGCTAGTCGGCCGTTCGCTTCAAGGGCGTCGCGAGGTCCGTCAGGGCGCCGACTTCGGGTGCGTACGCGTCCGGAACCGTCACCTCGACGCGGGCCGCGCGTTCCGTGGTCGTGAAGCGGTAGCCGCCGTCGCGCTCCTCGATCAGCCAGGAGATCCCGTTCACTTCCGCGGCGTCCGCGGTGGGGTTGTAATGTTCACTGCCGGGCGTCAGCTTCGCGGGCCGCGGCACCCCGCACCGCAGCTCGATGGCGGGGTCGCCCCACGCCGCTGTGTACGGGGAGCCGGGTTCGAGCGCGATCCGCTCCTGCCCGTTCACGTGCTCGGGCAGCCGGTCGTGGAGCGCGCGGCAGGACTTCGCGGTCTTGCCGGAAGGGCTGGGACTGGGAACCGCGGGCCCGGCCTCGTCCCCCAGGGACGAGCAGCCCGCGACGCAGACCAGCGTGGCGGCGAGGACAATCGCTTCCCGGGGATGCCAAGTGCTCACCGGGCGAGCATACGGGGGAGCTAGAGATGGACGACCGGGCAGGTGAGGGTGCGGGTGATGCCGTCCACTTGCTGGACCTTGGCGACCACCATGCGGCCGAGCTCGTCGACGGTGTCGGCCTGCGCGCGCACGATCACGTCGTACGGGCCCGTCACGTCCTCGGCCTGGATCACCCCCGGCAGCTTGGCGATGACGTCGGCGACGGTCGACGCCTTGCCGACCTCGGTCTGGATCAGGATGTACGCCTGTACCACGGGACCTCCAGGGCGGCTACGAGGATCATGTGGAGAGAGGGGACGCCACGTTACCGCGTCGCCGCTCCCGCGGGGGAGACCCGCACCACCGCCGGTCACGGCGGGTTGACGACGCAGACGCTCGACATGTGAAGGGGCAGCGCAATGCAGGATCTGAGCGGGGGTTACCCCGGTGGTCACCCACGGTCCCCGGGGACCGTGGGTGAACTCGGAGAGTTCGGGCTGATCCGGGAGTTGACCTCCCGGCTCACCACCACCCCCGCCGTCAGGATCGGACCGGGCGACGACGCGGCCGTGATCGCGGCGCCCGACCGCAGGATCGTCGCCAGCACGGACATTCTGCTGGAGGGCAGGCACTTCCGCCGCGACTGGTCAACAGCGTACGACGTGGGCCGCAAGGCCGCAGCTCAGAACTGCGCGGACATCGCGGCCATGGGCGCGGTGCCCACCGCCCTCCTGCTCGGCCTCGTCGTCCCCGCCGAACTGCCGGCGAACTGGCCCACGGAGCTGATGGACGGCATCCGCGACGAGGCGCAGGTCGCCTCGGCCGCCGTCGTCGGCGGCGACGTCGCGCGGGGCGACACCATCACCGTCTCCATCACCGCGCTCGGCGACCTGCGCAACCAGGATCCCGTCACCCGCGCCGGGGCCCGTCCCGGCGACACCGTCGCCGTCACCGGCTGGCTCGGCTGGTCGGCGGCCGGGCACGCCGTGCTCTCGCGCGGTTTCCGCTCCCCCCGGGCCTTCGTCGAGGCACACCGGCGTCCCGAGCCGCCGTACCACGCGGGTCCCGCGGCGGCGGCGCTCGGCGCGACCGCGATGACGGACGTCAGCGACGGACTCATCGCGGACCTGGGGCACATCGCCGAGTCCAGCAAGGTGCGTATCGACGTACGCTCCGGCGCGCTGGACGTGCCCGCGCAGATGTCGGACATCGGGCAGGCCGTCGGCGTCGATCCGCTGCACTGGGTGCTCACCGGGGGCGAGGACCACGCCATCGTGGCCACCTTCCCGCCCCAGCAGAAGCTCCCGGCCCGCTGGCGCAAGATCGGCGAGGTGCTCGCGCCCTCCGCGCTGCCCCAGGTCACCGTGGACGGCGCACCCTGGGACAAGGCGGGCGGCTGGGACCACTTCGGCGATCAGGACGAGGACTGAGTAGCGTCGTGCCCATGGACATACCCACGCAGCCCGTGCCGTCCGCCGAGCGGGGGGCCGTCGCGCCGCCGAGGGTGCTGACCGTCGCCGGGTCCGACTCCGGCGGGGGAGCGGGCATCCAGGCCGACCTCAAGACGATGATGGCGCTCGGCACCCACGGCATGAGCGTGATCGTCGCGGTCACCGCGCAGAACTCCCTCGGCGTGCAGGGCTTCTGGGAGCTGCCGGTGGAGGCCGTACGGGCACAGTTCCGCAGCGTCGTGGACGACATCGGCGTCCAGGCGGTCAAGACCGGGATGCTGGCCTCGGCCGAGCTGGTGGAGACCGTAGCGGAACTGCTCGCGGGGGTACGGGCGCCCGTCGTGATCGACCCGGTGGGCGTCTCCAAGCACGGCGACGCGCTGCTCGCGCAGGAGGCACTGGACTCGGTCCGCACGAAGCTGCTGCCCACGGCCACCGTCGTCACCCCCAACCTGGACGAGGTCAGGCAGCTCACGGGCGTCCAGGTCACCGACGAACCCGGCGCGCGCGAGGCCGGGATGCGGAAGGCGGCCGCGGCGCTGCTCGCGTACGGGCCGCGCTGGGCGCTGATCAAGGGCGGGCATCTGCGCGGGGAGGCCGTCGATCTGCTGACGGACGGCTCCGAGGAGCACTGGCTGCGCGCGCCCCGCTACGACAACCGCCACACCCACGGCACGGGCTGCACCCTCGCCAGCGCGGTGGCGGCGCAGCTCGCCAAGGGCGGGACGGTGCCGGAGGCCGTGGCGGCGGCCAAGGACTACGTCACGGGCGCCATCGCCGCCGGTTTCCCGCTGGGCGAGGGGCTCGGCCCCGTGGACCACCACTGGCGGCAGCGCGCCGAGAACGCGGAGTAGTTGTCCCTGGGGGCGGGGGCGGGGGCGGGGGCGGGCCGGGGGCCGCAGGGCATGAAAAAGCCGGTCCACCGAGGTGGACCGGCTTTCACAGCAACCAGCAAGGTGGCCGCACTGCCGTTACGTCAGGGACGTATTGACGTCAGCGCGCGACCTTGCCGGCCTTGATGCACGAGGTGCAAGCGTTGAGGCGCTTCGGCGTCCCGCTGACCACGGCACGCACACGCTGGATGTTGGGGTTCCAACGACGGCGGGTGCGGCGGTGCGAGTGCGAGATGTTGTTGCCGAAGTTTGGCCCCTTGCCGCAGACGTCGCAGTTGGCAGCCACGGGTCACTCCAAAGACTTCAGATGCACGTACGGTGAATCCCGGCGACGCGTGATCAGAGATTGACCGGCAGTGCCAGGGAGGTAATAGCTCCTGACTTACGTCAGGCAACCGGAGCAGCATACAACGGCTGCTCACGAACAGCGAAACTAGCACGGTCGGCCCGGCACCCCGGCGGGGGCTTCCCCCGGTCCGGGACTAGCCTTCCGGGCAATCGCCGCCGTTCGCAGGAGGTCCCTCACGTGCCGCACCCGCTCGACTCCGCCGCGGTACGTACCTGGTGCGCGCTCGCCCTGGAGGCGCTGGACAGAGGCCGCGAGGAGACCGACGCCATCAACGTCTTCCCCGTGGCCGACGGGGACACCGGCACCAACCTCTACCGCACGCTGGAGGCCGCGGCCCGCGCGCTGGACGCGTATCTGGAGGGCGGCGGTGGGCAGGGCGCGGGCGGCGCGGGTGGCGTCGGCGAGGAGACCTCGGACACACGCGCTGGTTCCGGTGCTGGTTCCGGTGCGGGTTCCGGTTCCGGTGCGGCTTCGGCCGCCGGGGCGCTCGCTGCCCTCGCGCGGGGCGCGCTGCTCGGCGCCTGCGGCAACTCCGGCACGATCCTGGCCCAGCTCCTGCGCGGCATGGCCGAGTCGGCGCAGGTGACGCGGCCGATGTCGGCGGCAGGGCGGGGCGAGCCCGAGGGCGCGGGCTTCCGGCTGGCGGCGGCGCTGCGGCGGGCCGCCGAGTCCGCTTACGAGGCGGTCGCCCGGCCCGTCGAGGGCACGATGCTGACCGTCGCGACGGCCGCCGCCGACGCGGCCGAGGACGCGGCCGGGGACCCCGCCGCGAGCCCGGACGGCGCGGAGTGCGCGGCCGTGGTCGCGCGCGCCGCGTACGAGGGCGCCCGTGCCGCGCTGGCCGGGACGACGGGGCAGCTCGACGTGCTGGCCCGCGCCGGTGTCGTCGACGCGGGCGGGCGCGGGCTGACCGCCGTGCTGGGCGCGCTGGCCGAGGCGCTGGACGGGGCGCCGGACGGCGCGCGGGAGAGCCACGGTGCCCGGGGCGGGACGGTGCCGTCCGGAGCGGGAGTGTCCGCTTCCGGTGAGTGCGACGTCACAGAGGACGCCGGCAGCGGCAGCGGCACCGGGCCCGCGTACGAGGTGATGTACCTCATGGAGGCGGACGAGGAGGCGGTGCGAACGCTGCGCCGTCGGCTCGACAAGCTCGGCGACTCCCTCGTCGTGATCGGCGGCGACGGGCTGTGGAACGTCCACGTCCACGTGGCCGACGCGGGCGCAGCCGTCGAGGCGGGCATCGAGGCGGGCCGCCCGTACCGCGTCCGCATCACCCACCTTCCGGCCGCCGCCGACGCCCACGGAGCGCACTGCGACCACGGCGCCGCGGACCACGCGGACCACGCGGGCCGGGCGCCCGCGACCGGCCGCGCCGTCGTCGCCGTCGTCCCCGGGGACGGGCTCGCGGGCCTGTGCGAGGAGGCCGGGGCCACCGTCGTACGGGCGGTCGAGGCGGCGGAGGGCGAGGAGAGCGTCGGCCACGAGGCGCTGCTCGAAGCGCTGTGCGCGACCGGCGCTGCCGAGGCCGTGCTGCTGCCCAACGACTACGGCCTGCGCGAGACCTCGGCCCGTGCGGCGCACGAGGCGCGGGCGCGGGGCGTACGGGTCGCCGTCATCCCCACCCGCGCCGCTGTCCAGGGCATCGCCGCGCTCGCGGTGCACGAGCCGGGCCGGGACTTCGACGAGGACGTGGTCGCCATGACGGCGGCGGCCGGAGCCACCCGCTACGGGGAGGTCACCTTCGCCGAGCACCAGTCGTGGACCATGGCGGGCATCTGCCAGGCGGGCGACGTGCTCGGCCTGGTCGAGGGCGATGTCGCCGTGATCGGGGCCGACGTCGCCGAGATGGCCGCCGACGTGCTGGAGCGGATGCTCGCGGCGGGCGGCGAGATGGTGACCCTCGTCCTGGGCGCCGACGCGCCGCCAGGGCTGGCCGCGCGCCTGGAGGAACAGGTGCGCCGCGGACACCTCGCCGTCGACACCGTCGTCTACGAGGGGCGGCAGCAGACGTCACCGGTGCTGATCGGCGTCGAGTAGGCCGGGCGGCGGCCTCGCGGCGCGGCGCTGTCGCACCCGTTGTCAGCGCCATGGTGTGCAATGGGACACGTGCCAGCGCTCGACGAACCCCTGAAGAAGATCCTCGGCGGCAACACCGCGAAGGTGATGGCCGAGCACCTCGACCTGCACACGGTCGGGGACCTCCTCCACCACTACCCGCGGCGTTACGAGGAGCGCGGGCAGCTCACCAAGCTGTCCGAGCTGCCGCTGGACGAGCATGTGACCGTGGTCGCACAGGTCGAGAAGGCCGCCGTGCACCGGTTCAACGGGGGGCGGGGGCAGCGGCTCGAAGTCGTCCTGACGGACGGCAGCGGGCAGCTCCAACTGGTCTTCTTCGGCAAGGGCATCTTCAAACCGCACAAGGACCTCGTGCCGGGGCGCCGCGCGATGTTCGCGGGCAAGGTCGGCGTCTTCAACCGCCGCCTCCAGCTCGCCCACCCGCAGTACGAGCTGCTGGACGCCGACACTGGCAGCGATGCCGTGGACGCCTTCGCCAACAGGCTGATGCCGATCTATCCGGCCGTGGCGCAGATCGCCTCCTGGAAGATCGCCAAGGCGGTCCAGATGCTCCTGGCCTCCATGGAGGCCACCGGCTGGGACGGGCTCGGGGACCCGCTGCCCGCCTCGATCCGCGAGGAGCGGCGGCTCATCGCGCTGCCCGAGGCGTTCGAGAAGGTGCACCGCCCCCGGCACAAGGCGGACATCGAGGACGCGCGGGCGCGGCTGAAGTGGGACGAGGCGTTCGTGCTCCAAGTCGCCCTCGCCCGCCGCCGCTTCGCCGACGCGCAGTTGCCCGCCGCGCCGCGCCGCCCCGTCGAGGGCGGCCTCCTGGACGCCTTCGACGCCAAGCTGCCGTTCACCCTCACCGAGGGCCAGCGGCACGTCAGCGCCGAGATCTTCGCCGATCTGGCGACGGACCACCCCATGCACCGCCTCCTCCAGGGCGAGGTGGGCTCCGGCAAGGCGCAGCCCCTCGACTCGCTCGTGCTCACACCAGCCGGCTTCCGCCGGATGGGGGATATGAGAGTGGGGGACGAAGTCGTCGTGCCGGACGGGACGATCGCGTTGATCGACGGCGTTTTCCCGCAAGGGGAACGCGACGTCTGGCGCCTGGTCCTCTCCGACGGCAGTTCCGTGGAATGTGACGACGAACACCTCTGGATCGTCGGTACCAGCTGTGGAGGGCACCGCGGCCAGCCCCCCAAGGTCATGACGACTCGAGAAGTCCGGCTCGACACGTTCAAGGCCAATGGATCATCGAAGTGGTACATCCCAGGGGCAACACCTGTGGATCTCGGACACGACTCTGGACTGCCGCTGGATCCGTACCTGCTCGGAGTCCTTCTGGGGGACGGCTCATTCCGGCACAACCTGCGTCTTTCCATCATCGACGACGAGATGCGTGACGCCGTGGCGGCCGTCGTGGCGCCCGAATGCCACCTTGTCCCGGCGAAGGGTTCCCGTTGCGACTACACGATCCAGCTGACGCGACGTGTCGGCGGCGTACGCAATCCCGTCATCCAAACTCTGCGTGACCTTGGCCTCTGGGGTGTCACCTCGCACGGCAAATTCGTGCCGGACGAGTTCAAGAACGCTCCGGTCAAGAGCCGACTGGCGCTGCTGCAAGGCATTCTGGACACAGACGGCACCGTTCAGGCGGACGGCCTGAGCATCTCGCTCTGTTCCGCGTCGCTGAGGCTCGCAGACGATGTGGCCTGGATCGTGCGTTCCTTGGGCGGCCGTGCGCGCGTGCTCCCGAAGCGGGCGGCTTTCGACGTCTCGATTGCTCTGCCCGACGCATACGGGCCGTTCCGGCTGACCCGCAAGGCAGATCGTGTGCGTCCCAGGCCGAAGGACGACACCTTCCGACGCGGAATTCGCGCGGTCGAGTACGTGGGTCGGAAACCGGTCCAGTGCATCAGCGTCGCCCACCCGAGCCATGCCTACGTCACCGACAACTTCACGGTCACCCACAACACGATGGTCGCGCTGCGCGCGATGCTCACCGTGGTCGATTCCGGCGGCCAGGCCGCGATGCTCGCGCCCACGGAGGTCCTGGCCCAGCAGCACCACCGCTCCATCACCGAGATGATGGGAGAGCTGGCCGAGGGCGGCATGCTCGGCGGCGCCGAGCAGGGCACCAAGGTCGTGCTGCTCACCGGCTCGATGGGCGCCGCGGCCCGCCGTCAGGCTCTCCTGGACCTGGTCACGGGGGAGGCCGGAATCGTCATCGGCACGCACGCGCTGATCGAGGACAAGGTCAAGTTCCACGATCTGGGCCTCGTCGTCGTCGACGAACAGCACCGCTTCGGCGTCGAACAGCGCGACGCCCTGCGCTCCAAGGGCAAGCAGCCCCCGCACCTGCTGGTCATGACGGCCACCCCGATCCCGCGCACGGTCGCGATGACGGTCTTCGGCGATCTGGAGACCTCCGTCCTGGACCAGCTCCCCGCCGGGCGCTCGCCCATCTCCAGCCATGTGGTGCCCGCCAGTGACAAGCCCCGCTTCCTGGCCCGCGCCTGGGAGCGGGTGCGCGAGGAGGCCGAGGCCGGGCACCAGGCGTACGTCGTGTGTCCCCGCATCGGGGACGAGGAGGAGCCGGCGAAGGGCAGCGGCAAGGGCAAGGGCAAGGGCTCGGGAGGCTCCGGGGATTCCTCGGCCTCGGCGGAGGACGAGGCGGAGAAGCGCCCGCCGCTGGCCGTGCTCGATGTGGCCGGGCAGCTGACGGCGGGGCCGCTCAAGGGCCTGCGCGTCGAGCCCCTGCACGGGCGGATGCAGCCGGACGCCAAGGACGAGGTGATGCGCCGCTTCGCCGCGGGCGAGGTGGACGTCCTGGTGGCCACGACGGTGATCGAGGTCGGCGTCAACGTACCGAACGCCACCGCCATGGTGATCATGGACGCCGACCGCTTCGGCGTCTCGCAGCTCCACCAGCTACGCGGCCGGGTGGGCCGAGGCTCGGCCGCCGGGCTGTGCCTGCTGGTCACCGAGATGCCCGAGGCGTCCCCCGCGCGCTCCCGGCTCGACGCGGTGGCGGGGACGCTGGACGGCTTCGAGCTGTCCCGCATCGATCTGGAACAGCGCCGCGAGGGCGATGTGCTGGGCCAGGCGCAGTCGGGCGTCCGCTCCTCGCTGCGGATGCTGGCCGTCATCGAGGACGAGGACGTCATCGCCGCCGCGCGCGAGGAGGCCACCGCCGTCGTCTCCGCCGACCCCGAACTGGAACGGCTGCCCGAGCTGCGTACGGCACTGGACGCGCTGCTCGACAAGGAGCGGGAGGACTATCTGGACAAGGGCTAGCCAGGGGCCGCCCAGGAGGGCCCCCGTCGCCGGGGAGGCCCAACTGTCAGTGGCGGCTGGGAGGATGGGAACAGTCCGGGACCGGTCCGTACGAGACCGGCGCGACGGGACCGAGGGGGACCCTCCATGGCATTCCGGCACATCAACGAGCTGCCGCTCGGTGACAAGATCTTCCGCGTCGAGCTGTCCAGCGACGACGACACGACGGTCGGTCTGACGCTGACGGGCTGGCACGAGGCCACTCCGGAGACGCTGATCGCCTCCGGCGCCCTCACCATGCCGCTCACCGACGTCCCCGTGCTCCGCATCGCACTCAACCGCGCCCTGCGCGCACTCGCCCTCGCCGCCGATGTCGCCGAGCCGATCCCGGACCGCGATGTGCTGCGCGAACTGTTCCCCGGCCACGGCGCCCCCTGGATACCCGCACATGAGGAGGACCTGGTCCGGCGCTTCCACGAGGGCGAGACGCTCGCGCGCGTCGCAGCGCGCTTCGGCCGTACGCCCGATTCGGTCCGCGCCAAGCTCCGCGAACTGGGCCACGATCCGCGCCGCCCGGAGTTCTGCCCTCCGGACGGCTGCCTCTCCTGGTCCCGGTACGCCTCGCCCGCGCTCGTCGGCTCGGACCCTGACGGCCCGCGCTAGGGAGCCCTCCGCCCCGGTTGTGGAGGGCCGCGATGCGCGGCCCAGGTCGTTCGGCGAGCGTGCGGCGGCCATGGGATCCTCGTGGGTGAGCGGCACGGGCCACGTGGCGGCCTCCGTCGCCGCGCGCCGCCGGCACGGGAAGCCCCCGGTCCCGCGCACCGGCGGGCGTCCGGCACATCCGTCGCCCCGGCCGTGCGTCCCGCACGGCGCGCCCGCACCCCACCCGCCCCGACCGCCCCGTCGGCAGACCCAGCGAAGGACCTTCCCCATGACCCGCGTGATCGCAGGCGCCGCCGGAGGACGACGGCTGAGCGTGCCTCCGGGCAAGGGCACCCGCCCCACCTCGGACCGCGCCCGCGAGGGGCTGTTCTCCAGTTGGGAGGCGCAGCTCGGCGGCGCCGCCGCCTGGCGGGGACTGCGGGTGATGGACCTCTACGGGGGCTCGGGCGCCGTCGGTCTGGAGGCGCTGTCGCGCGGCGCCGCGCACGTCCTGCTCGTGGAGGCCGACGCGCGCGCGGCGCGCACCATCCAGGAGAACGTCCGCGCCCTCGGCCTGCCCGGCGCCGAGGTACGCGGCGGCAAGGCGGAGCAGATCATCGCGGGACCCGCCCCCGAGGAGCCCTATGACCTGGTCTTCCTCGACCCACCGTACGCCGTGGGCGACGACGATCTCCGGGAGATCCTGCTCACACTCCGGTCCCGGGGCTGGATCGCCGCCGACGCGCTCGCCACCGTGGAACGAAGCACCAGAGGCGGCGATTTCCGCTGGCCCGACGGTTTCGAGGGGCTCCGCGCCCGTCGGTACGGCGAGGGCACGCTCTGGTACGGTCGCGCCGCCGTACGGGAAGTTACTCCCGCGTCATGTTGAGAGCATCCGGGGGCGGTCCCCGGGCATCCGATCGTCCGGAGAGCGAGGAATCGCCAGTGCGCCGCGCAGTCTGTCCGGGGTCGTTCGACCCCATCACCAATGGACACCTCGACATCATCGCCCGCGCCTCCAAGCTCTACGACGTCGTGCACGTCGCGGTGATGATCAACAAGTCGAAGCAGGGCCTCTTCACAGTGGAGGAGCGGATCGATCTGATCCGCGAGGTCACCGCGCCCTTCGGGAACGTGGAGGTCGAGGCGTTCCACGGCCTCCTCGTCGACTTCTGCAAGGAGCGGGACATCCCCGCCATCGTCAAGGGCCTGCGGGCCGTGAGCGACTTCGACTACGAGCTCCAGATGGCCCAGATGAACAACGGCCTCTCCGGCGTCGAGACCCTCTTCGTCCCGACGAACCCCACCTACAGCTTCCTCTCCTCCAGCCTGGTCAAGGAGGTCGCCACCTGGGGCGGCGACGTCTCCCACCTGGTGCCCGAGCAGGTGCACAGCGCCCTCACCGACAGGCTCAGCCGCTCCTGATCCACCCCTGACCCGCCCCTGCGCCGCGCCTGACAGGTGCCGGAACCGCCCCGAACCGCGCGGGAGCGCCAGCTTCCGGCATCAGGTGTCGAGTTGGCGCCCAAGGGCCGTACAGTCACCTCCGTGGACGTTCAGCAGAAACTCGACGAGATCGTGGCGGCCGTCGACGGCGCGCGTTCGATGCCCATGTCGGCCTCCTGCGTGGTGAACCGCGCGGAGCTGCTCGCCCTGCTCGATGAGGTGCGCGAAGCGCTGCCAGGGTCGCTCGCCCAGGCGCAGGAACTGCTCGGCGGCCGGGAGCGGATGGTCGCCGACGCGCAGGCCGAGGCCCAGCGGATCATCGAATCGGCCCAGGCCGAGCGCGGTTCCCTCGTCTCCGGCACGGAGGTCGCGCGGCGCGCCCAGGAGGAGGCCGACCGCATCCTCGCGGAGGCCCGCCAGGAGGCGCAGGAGATCCGCACCGAGGCCGACGACTACGTCGACAGCAAGCTCGCCAACTTCGAGGTCGTGCTGAGCAAGACCATCGGCTCGGTGGAGCGCGGGCGCGAGAAGCTGCTCGGCAGCGGCCCCGGCTCCGAGGAGTGGAGCGAGGAGTACGCGCAGGACGCCCCCGAGCGCACCGCCGACCCGAACGAGCTGCGGCAGCGCGCCGACGCCTACGTGGACGCGCGCCTCGGCTCCGTCTCCGCGGTGCTCTCCAAGACGCTGGAGGCCGTCGGCCGCGGCCGTCAGAAGCTGCTGGGCCACCAGCCCTCCGACGAGCTGGGCGCCCACCTGCTCGACCCGGACGGCGCGGGCGGCCAGGTGCACACGAGCGACGCCGACTTCCTGGCGGGCCTCGCCGCCTCGCCCGCCGACCGGGTGCACTCCCACGACGAGGCCGAGCCCCACGTACAGCAGCAGCCCCCGTACCCGCCCCAGCCGGACCAGCAGCCCGCGCAGCCCGCCATGGCGGAGGCGGCGGACCCGTACGCGGCCCAGCACGTCCAGCACCCGCAGCAGGTCCAGCAGGTTCAGCAGGATTTCCAGCAGCACCAGGACGGCTACTACTACCCGCAGGACTTCCCGCAGCAGGACCCGTACGGCTACCAGCAGGACCCCTACTACGGCCAGCAGCAGGACCCGTACTACGCGCAGCAGCCGCAGGGCTACGACCAGCACCAGCACCAGCAGCAGTACGCCCAGGACTTCCAGCAGCACTACGCGCCGGAGCAGCAGGTCCACCAGGGGCACCAGGGGCATCCGCAGCAGGTGCAGCAGCCCCAGCTCGACGAGACCAGCCTCTTCGACACGAGCATGATCGATCTGGAACAGGTCCGTCAGTACGAGGAACGCTACGGACAGGGCGGGCGCTGACCCGTCCCGGAGCGGGCGCCGCCCGGCCCCGGAGCGGGTGCTCACCCCTCCCGCGGCAGGTGCTGAGCCGTCCGGTCCCGGCCCCGGCCCGTCCGGATTGGGTCATGGGCTGGGCGTCCAGTATCCTGGCTCTTCGGTCGCGCATCATGTCCGCGATGACGGCTGCCCGGACGCGCAAGGCCCGGGCGGTGAGCCCCACCGTAGAAGGTCCGTAGAAAGCAGGAAGCTCTGAAATCCCCCCTTGACCACCGTGCCCCTCTCGTGTTCGACACACGTGAGCTGGGGCGGCGTCCTGGTGCGATGAAGAGGCTCTCCCGCACGGTGGAGTCTCCCGGGAACCTCGGTATCGAGGTCATCGGCGTCCCGGACGATGCGACCATCGAGCTCGACCTCCGCCTGGAGTCGGTCATGGAAGGGGTGCTGGTCACCGGCACCGCCCATGCGCCGCTCAAGGGGGAGTGCGTAAGGTGTCTGGAGCCGCTTGAGCAGCAGTGCGAAGCGGATTTCCAGGAGATGTTCTCCTACCCCGACGCCGACGACCGGAGCCGCCCCAGCGCGGAGCCCGGCGACGACGCCGAGGAGGAGGACACGCTCTTCCTTGAGGCCGATCTTTTCGACCTTGAGCCCGTGCTGCGGGACGCGGTGGTGCTGTCACTGCCGTTGCAGCCGGTGTGCCGGGAGGACTGTCCCGGGCTGTGCCCCGAGTGCGGGGTGCGGCTCTTGGACGACCCGGACCACCATCACGAAGACGCCGTCGACATCCGTTGGGCGGCATTGCAGGGACTCGCCGAAACCATCAGGGACGGCGAGAAGGACAACGTGCCCCGTGTCCGCGGGGATGACTCACAGGAGAAGTAGCCGTGGCTGTTCCGAAGCGGAAGATGTCGCGCAGCAACACGCGCCACCGCCGGTCGCAGTGGAAGGCTGCGGTCCCCACCCTGGTGAAGTGCGAGCGCTGCCAGGAGCCGAAGCAGCAGCACATCGCGTGCCCGAGCTGCGGCACGTACAACAAGCGTCAGGTCCTCGAGGTCTGATCGGCGGGTGACAGGCTCCATGTCAGACGCCCACACGACCGGAAGCGCTGCCCGCCGCGGCGGGAGCGAACCGGCACAGGCGGATCTGGTGGATGCGGCCTCGTCCCACACGCTTCTGGAAGGGCGGCTCGGGTACGTACTCGAGTCCGCCCTTCTGGTGCGTGCGCTGACGCACCGCTCGTACGCGTACGAGAACGGCGGCCTGCCCACCAACGAACGGCTTGAGTTCCTCGGCGACTCGGTCCTCGGCCTCGTCGTCACCGACACGCTGTACCGCGTGCACCCCGACCTCCCGGAGGGCCAGCTCGCGAAGCTGCGCGCCGCCGTGGTCAACTCGCGCGCCCTCGCCGAGGTCGCGCGCGGTCTCGATCTAGGGGCCTTCATCCGCCTCGGACGGGGCGAGGAGGGCACCGGCGGCCGGAACAAGGCGTCGATCCTCGCGGACACCCTGGAAGCCGTGATCGGCGCGGTCTATCTCGACCAGGGGCTCGACGCGGCGGGCGAGCTGGTGCACCGGCTCTTCGACCCGCTGATCGAGAAGTCCTCCAACCTCGGCGCAGGCCTGGACTGGAAGACCAGCCTCCAGGAGCTGACGGCGGCAGAGGGGCTGGGCGTTCCCGAGTACGTGGTCACCGAGACCGGCCCTGACCACGAGAAGACCTTCACGGCTGCTGCCCGCGTCGGTGGTGTCGCGCACGGCACCGGCACCGGCCGCAGCAAGAAGGAAGCGGAGCAGCAGGCGGCCGAGGCCGCCTGGCACGCGATCCGTTCGGCGTCGGGCGACGGCGACGGCGCCGAGAACGCCTCCTCCGAGCAGAAGGCGACTTCCAGGGGCGCGTGAAACAGCCCCCTCCGGCGCGGGTCCACCGGGTGACGCACTCAGCATTCACCCAGGGGCCCGCGCCGGTGCGTGGGCGCTTCCCCCGCCGGTGCACCCCGCTCCGCGCCCGCCGAGCCCGTTCGCCGTGTTCGCTGTGACCCCTCCCGAGGAGGACGCCTTGCCCGAGCTGCCCGAGGTCGAAGTGGTGCGCCGCGGACTGGAGCGCTGGGCCGCAGGCCGTACGGTCGCCGAGGCCGAGGTGCTGCACCCCCGCGCCGTGCGACGCCATCTCGCGGGGCCCGACGACTTCGCCGCGCGCCTGAAGGGCCGGCGGATCGGCACGGCCATGCGGCGCGGCAAGTACCTGTGGCTGCCGCTGGGCGACGCGGGCGTCTCCGTCCTCGCCCACCTCGGCATGAGCGGGCAACTGCTGATCCAGCCGCCCGGCACCCCGGACGAGAAGCACCTGCGCATCCGCATAGCCTTCACCGATCCCGGCGCGGGCGAGCTGCGCTTCGTCGACCAGCGCACCTTCGGCGGACTCTCGCTCCACCCGGAGACGGCCGACGGGCTGCCCGACGTCATCGCGCACATCGCCCGCGACCCCCTGGACCCGGACTTCGACGACGCCGCGTTCCACGCGGCCCTGCGCCGCCGCCGTACGACGGTCAAGCGTGCGCTGCTCGACCAGTCGCTGATCAGCGGCGTCGGCAACATCTACGCCGACGAGGCGCTCTGGCGCGCCCGCCTCCACTACGACCGCCCCACCGCGACCCTGACCCGTCCCCTGACGACGGAGCTGCTCGGCCACGTCCGCGATGTGATGAACGCGGCCCTGGCCGTGGGCGGCACGAGCTTCGACAGCCTCTACGTCAACGTGAACGGCGAGTCCGGCTACTTCGCGCGCTCCCTCGACGCCTACGGGCGCGAGGATGAGCCCTGCCGCCGCTGCGGCACCCCTATGCGCCGTCGCGCCTGGATGAACCGCTCCAGCTACTTCTGCCCCCGCTGCCAGCGCACCCCGCGCCCGCGCACGACCCGCGCCTCGTCCCCGGCGACCCCGGGCGCGGCCGATCCGGAACCGGGCGCGCCGGAAGCCCCTGCCCGCTAGCCCGGCCGCTGGTCACGCGGTACGGGAGCGGGCCGGGGCCCCGTGCCTACATGCCGGGGGGAATGCCCTGGTGGCCGCCGCCTCCGCCCATGCGGGCCTTCCACTTCCACTGGTCGGCCTGTGGGTCGCTGACCGCACGGCCGTCACCGTGGACGTCGTCACGGCTGCTCCCTCGGCGCTGACGCCTGGCGACGGTGGCTGTGATGCCGGTCAGGGCAGCCACGATCAAGATGCCGATGACGATGAGCAGGACCATCAGGTTTTCCCCCTTGGGTCGGTGATCGACTCCTTCACCCTCCTACCCAGTGCTGCCGGTGGCATCACCGGACGGAGGAGATCCGGGGTGAGGGGACCTCAGAAGCCGAAGTCCTGCGTCCACCACGGGCCGCCCTCGGCGAAGTGCGCGCCGACGCCCAGTGTGCGGTAGTCGCAGTTGAGGATGTTCGCCTTGTGGCCCGGGCTGTTCATCCAGGAGTCCATCACCGACTGCGCGTTCGCCTGCCCGCGGGCGATGTTCTCGCCGCCGAGGTCGTCTATGCCCTGTTCCTCGGCGCGGTCCCAGGGACTCTTGCCGTCGGGCGAGGTGTGGTCGAAGAAGCCGAGCCTGGCCATGTCCTCGCTGAAGTCGCCGGCGAGTGTGGCCAGCTCGGAGTCGGCGGTCACGGGCTTGCAGCCCGCCTGGGCGCGCTCCTGGTTGACGAGGCTCAGCACCTGGGCCTCCGCCGCTGCTTCGGGGCCCGAGGAGCCCGTCGTGCCGCCGCCGTTCCCGGAACCCTCGCTCTCGGCCTTGCCGCCGCCGCTGCCCGGGCGGGACGCCGAGGAGTCGCCGTCGCCCTTGTTGTCCGAGGGCTGCCGCGACGGCGAACCGGAGGGCTTCTCGGAGGGCTTGCCGGAATCGGAGGGCTGCGCCGAAGGGGCGGTCTTGCGGTCCGCGTCGCGGCTCGGACCCGAGTCGCGTTCCGAGGCGGAGGGAGAGGCGGGGGAGGGGGCCCGTGTCTGCGGGTCCGGCGGTCCGCCCGCCTGGACGCTGTCGGCGCCCTGACCGCCGCCGAGGGCACCGGGCCCGGGTATCAGCCCGGAGGCCACGGCCACCGCGCCCACCGCGAGCGCGGCGGAAGCGCCGAGCAGGCCGGTGCGTACGGGGGCTGCGGCGCGCTTCCCGTGTGCCCGGTGCCGGTGGGCACCGGGGGCGGGGGCGTGGTCGGGGGAGGGAGCTGCTGCGGTAACGCGTCGATGGCGGCCCATCTCTGCTGTCCTCACAATGCTCGGCGGTCGCTCGTCGTCACTTTTCCCACTCATCACCCACACGAGTGGGCCTCATTGGTGCGGGACTGTACGGCATGACGGAGGGGGCGGATGTGCCTGCCGGAGAAATGTCCGGATAGCGTGCAGGTCATGGCTGCGAGCACATCGAACACACCGGACGACGGTGCGGAAACGGGTCAGGGCACTCCAGGGGCCGCTCCCGGTGCCGGTACCGACGCGGAAACCGGCCCCGGAACCGGAACGGAAGACGGAGGCCGAAGCGGAGGCGCGAGCGGCGCCGCGGAGCGGGCCCGGCTGACCGCCTGGGTGCGGGGACAGGTGCAGGGCGTCGGCTTCCGCTGGTTCACCCGAGCGTGCGCCCTGCGCATCGGCGGCCTCGTCGGCTTCGCCCTCAACCTGGGCGACGGCCGGGTCCAGGTGGTGGCCGAGGGGGCGCGCGCGGACTGCGAGGAACTGCTGGAGTGGCTGCGTACGGGCGACACGCCGGGGCGCGTGGACGGCGTCACGGAGATCTGGGACGAGCCGAGGGGCGGCTACGACGGCTTCGCGATCCGGTGATCCAAAACGGTTGCCAATCGCGGTCCGGCGTGCAAGGCTCTCGCCAAGCGAGTCAAAGGTGATCAACAAGCCCGTCGAGTCGAGGGCCTCCGCCTCCGGCCCCGAGAGCGCCACGTCATGGCAGCCCGGCGCCGCGGGGTGTGATCGTGTTGACCGTCATACCTTTTGGTGAGACGCTGGGAACCCCGCGCACCTGTGCTGTTTGGTCTTGAGGATAAGTGCAGAACAAGCACAGCGGGTGTTCATCATCCCCCTCGACCTACCACCGCTTCGGTCGGTCACTCAGTGTGGAGGACCATCCATCATGGCAAAGGCGCTTCTCGGTTACGTCGGCGGTTCCGACCCCCGAGTCCTCGCCGAGATGCGACGGCTTCAGCAGCGTGTCCAGGACCTGGAATCCGAACTCGTTCGGATGCAGGCCGAGAACGACGCCCTTGCAGCCGCCGCCCGGCACCAGGACTCGGTGCTCGAAGGCATCGAAAGCTTCGACGTATCCAAGGCGGAGCCCGCGCTGACCTGACCAGCCCGCCGGGCCGGTCGGGCTGTGCAACCCACCGCTAAAGAAAAATCTGCGAGGGACGCTTCGGCGTCCCTTCGTCATTTCCCCACCGGTTGCCCGGAACTTCGTTACCGACTGATGTGCCCCTCCCCCTCCCCGGTGAAACCGAAAAAGTCCTATCGGCGCGCAGCGCCGCATCCGGAGGGCCGTCCCGGAGGGCGTGTGGACTAGAGTCCGACGGCGTGCACCTCAAGAGCCTGACACTGCGGGGCTTCAAATCCTTCGCCTCCGCCACGACGCTGCGCTTCGAGCCCGGCATCACGTGTGTCGTCGGCCCCAACGGCTCCGGCAAGTCCAACGTCGTGGACGCGCTCTCCTGGGTCATGGGCGAACAGGGCGCGAAGTCGCTGCGCGGCGGCAAGATGGAGGACGTCATCTTCGCCGGGACGACCGGGCGGCCCCCGCTCGGCCGCGCCGAGGTCTCCCTCACCATCGACAACGCCGACGGTGCCCTCCCCATCGACTACTCCGAGGTCACCATCACGCGGATCATGTTCCGCAACGGCGGCAGCGAGTACCAGATCAACGGCGACACCTGCCGGCTGCTCGACATCCAGGAACTGCTCTCCGACTCCGGCATCGGCCGCGAGATGCACGTCATCGTCGGGCAGGGTCAGCTCGACGGCGTGCTGCACGCCGACCCGACGGGCCGCCGCGCGTTCATCGAGGAGGCGGCGGGCGTCCTCAAGCACCGCAAGCGCAAGGAGAAGGCGCTGCGGAAGCTGGACGCCATGCAGGCGAACCTCTCGCGCGTGCAGGACCTGACCGACGAACTGCGGCGCCAGCTCAAGCCGCTGGGACGGCAGGCGGCCGTCGCGCGCAAGGCCCAGGTGATCCAGGCCGACCTGCGCGACGCGCGGCTGCGGCTGCTCGCCGACGACCTCGTCACGCTCCGGGATGCCCTGCGCACCGAGGTCGCCGACGAGGCGGCGCTCAAGGAGCGCAAGGAGGCCGTCGAGGCCGAGATGAAGGACGCGCTGCGCCGCGAGGCCGAACTGGAGCAGCAGGTGCGGACGCTGACGCCGCGTCTGGAGCGGGCCCAGCAGACCTGGTACGAGCTGTCCCAGTTGGCCGAGCGCGTGCGCGGCACCGTCGGCCTCGCCGACCAGCGCGTCCAGCACGCGAGCGCGGCCCCCGCCGAGGAGCGGCGTGGCCGTGACCCGGAGGAGATGGAGCGCGAGGCGGCCAGGATCCGCGAGCAGGAGGCGGAGCTGGAGGCCGCGCTGGAGGCGGCGACGAGGGCGCTGGACGACACCGTCGCGCACCGGGCCGAGCTGGAGCGGCGGCTACAGGAGGAGGAGCGCCGCCTCAAGGACGTCGCGCGGGCCATCGCGGACCGTCGCGAGGGGCTGGCGAGGCTGCACGGCCAGGTCAACGCGGCCCGCAGCCGCGCCTCCTCGGCCCAGGCGGAGATCGACAGGCTGGCCGCAGCACGCGACGAGGCCGGGGAGCGGGCAGCGCGCGCCCAGCGGGAGTACGAGACGCTCCAGGCCGAGGTGGACGGGCTGGACGCCGGGGACCAGGAGCTGGCGGAGGAGCACGAGGCGGCCAAGCGCGAGCTGGCCGAGGCGGAGGCCGCGCTGACGGCGGCCCGTGAGGCGGCGACGCTGGCCGAGCGCGAGCGTGCCGCGACCTCCGCCAGGCACGACGCGCTGGCCCTCGGGCTGCGCCGCAAGGACGGGTCGGGCGCGCTGCTGTCCGCCGCCGACCAGCTCTCCGGGCTGCTCGGGCCCGCCGCCGAACTGCTCACCGTCGCGCCGGGGTTCGAGGTGCCCGTCGCCGCGGCGCTGGGCGCGGCGGCCGACGCGGTGGCGGTCGCCGACCCGTCGACGGCGGCCGAGGCGCTGCGTCTGCTCCGTAAGCACGATGCCGGGCGGGCCGCGCTGCTCCTGGGCTCCGGGACCGGAGCCGGGGCCGACGGAGAAGCGGACGCGGCCCCGCCAGGGGGCGACGGCACCGCGTCGGACTGGTCAGCGGCGCAGGGCGCGCGGCACGACGGGGAGCGCGTGCCCCTGGAGGCGGCCGGCCTGGTGCGCGGGCCCGCGGCGCTGATGCCCGCCGTACGGACGCTGCTGCGCGACGTGGTCGTCGTCGGGACGCTGGAGGACGCGGAGGAACTGATCGCGCGGCGCCCCGAGCTGAAGGCGGTCACCGAGGAGGGGGATCTGCTGGGCGCCCACTTCGCGCAGGGCGGCTCGGCGGGCGCTCCCAGCCTGCTGGAAGCGCAGGCGGCCGTCGACGAGGCGGCGGCGGAGCTGGAGGAACTGGCGGCGCGCTGCGAGGAGCTGGACGCCACGCAGGAACGGGCCAAGGAGCACCGGAGGGAGTGCGCGGCACGCGTCGAGGAGCTGGGCGCGCGCCGCAGCGCGGCCGACAGGGAGAAGTCCCAGGTCGCGGGCCGTCTCGGGCAGCTCGGCGGCCAGGCGAGGGCGGCCGGGGGCGAGGCCGAGCGCTCCGCCGCCGCGGTCGCCAAGGCCGAGGAGGCGCTTCAGCGCGCGACGGAGCAGGCGGAGGAGCTGGCCGAACGGCTGGCCGTAGCCGAGGAGGCGCAGGAGGACGAGGAGACCGAGCCGGACACGTCCGTACGGGACAGGCTGTCGGCCGACGGCGCCAACGCGCGGCAGACCGAGATGGAGGCCCGACTCCAGGTCCGTACGCACGAGGAGCGCGTGAAGTCCCTCGCGGGGCGCGCCGACTCCCTCGACCGCGGGGCGCGCGCCGAACGCGAGGCGCGGGCGCGCGCGGAGCAGCGTCGGGCCAGGATGCGGCACGAGGCCGAGGTGGCGGGCGCCGTCGCGAGCGGCGCTCGCCAGTTGCTGGCACACATCGAGGTGTCCCTCGTACGGGCGACCGAGGCCCGTGAGAACGCGGAGCGCGCGAAGAGCGAGCGCGAGCAGGCACTGACCGCCGAGCGCAACCAGGGCCGCGAGCTGAAGGACGAGCTGGACAAGCTGACGGACTCGGTGCACCGGGGCGAGGTGCTGGGCGCCGAGAAGCGGATGCGGGTCGAGCAGTTGGAGACGAAGGCGCTGGAGGAGCTGGGCGTGGAGCCCGCGGGGCTCGTCGGCGAGTACGGGCCCGACCAGCTCGTACCGCCCTCGCCTCCCGCCGAGGGCGAGGAGCTGCCCGAGGACCCGGAGCACCCGCGCAACAAGCCGGTGCCGTTCGTCCGTGCGGAGCAGGAGAAGCGGCTGCGCGCGGCGGAGCGCGCGTACCAGAAGCTGGGGAAGATCAATCCGCTGGCGCTGGAGGAGTTCGCGGCGCTGGAGGAGCGGCACCAGTTCCTCAGCGAGCAACTGGAGGACCTGAAGAAGACGCGTACCGACCTGCTTCAGGTCGTGAAGGAGGTCGACGAGCGCGTCGAGCAGGTCTTCACGGAGGCGTACTACGACACGGCCCGCGAGTTCGAGGGCGTCTTCTCGCGGCTGTTCCCTGGCGGCGAGGGGCGGCTGGTGCTGACCGACCCGGACGACATGCTGGCGACGGGGGTCGATGTGGAGGCCCGTCCGCCCGGCAAGAAGGTCAAGCGGCTCTCGCTGCTCTCGGGCGGCGAGCGCTCGCTGACGGCCGTGGCGCTGCTGGTCTCCATCTTCAAGGCCAGACCCAGCCCGTTCTACGTGATGGACGAGGTCGAGGCGGCCCTGGACGACACCAACCTCCAGCGGCTGATCCGGATCATGGAGGAGCTGAAGGACAGCTCCCAGCTCATCGTGATCACGCACCAGAAGCGGACGATGGAGGTCGCCGACGCGCTGTACGGCGTCTCGATGCAGGGCGACGGCGTCTCGAAGGTCATCAGCCAGCGGCTGAGCTGAGACCGCCCGGCCGAGGCCGGCACGCCGCCCGCACGGGTCCGGCAATCGTTCGGTACTTCACATAGTGAACGTGTGAGGGGTGCGTGTGCGAGCAAACTCATCTCTTAAGACCTATTGACTTCGAAACTTGAAGGCATAGTCTCTGCAACGTCACTTTTACCTTCAACTGGTGGGTCGGCCCCTCGTGTGCCCCACTGGAAGGTGACGTCACCGAGCCCGGCACCGCCGCCGGGCACCGCAGGAGAGCACCTTGACCAGCACCTCGCAGATGGCGCAGCCCGCGGCAGGCAGTCAGCCGGCCCCGCTCGGCCGCGTCGTCTTCATCACCGCCTCCGCAGCGATGGGCGGCTTCCTCTTCGGCTACGACAGCTCCGTGATCAACGGCGCCGTCGAGGCCGTACGCGGCAGGTTCGACATCGGCTCCGCACTCCTCGCGCAGGTCATCGCCGCAGCGCTCATCGGCAGCGCCATCGGCGCCGCC
The DNA here is from genome assembly GCF_053611545.1 of Streptomyces sp. NPDC054796. Lineage (NCBI taxonomy): Bacteria > Bacillati > Actinomycetota > Actinomycetes > Kitasatosporales > Streptomycetaceae > Streptomyces > Streptomyces sp. NPDC054796. The sequence goes on from NZ_JBSHAO010000042.1 coordinate 72,043, forward strand.
ATCGCCGGACGCATCGCCGACCGCATCGGCCGTATCCGCGTGATGCAGATCGCGGCGGTGCTCTTCACCGTCAGCGCGGTCGGCTCGGCGCTCCCCTTCGCGCTGTGGGACCTGGCGATGTGGCGCGTCCTGGGCGGCGTCGCCATCGGCATGGCGTCGGTGATCGGCCCGGCCTACATCGCCGAGGTGTCACCGCCCGCCTACCGGGGCCGCCTCGCCTCCTTCCAGCAGGGCGCGATCGTCCTGGGCATCGCGGTCTCCCAGCTCGTCAACTGGGGCATCCTCAACCTCGCCGACGGTGACCAGCGCGGCAAGCTCGCCGGGCTCGAAGCCTGGCAGTGGATGCTCGGCATCATGGTGATCCCCGCGGTCGTCTACTTCCTGCTCTCCTTCGTGATCCCCGAGTCCCCGCGCTTCCTGATCTCCGCGGGCCGCCAGGTCAAGGCGCGCGAGGTCCTCGCGAAGGTCGAGGGCGACCACGAGAAGCTGGACGCGCGCCTCGCCGAGATCGAAGAGGCGATGCACACCGAGCACAAGTCCAGCTTCCGTGACCTGCTCGGCGGGCGCTTCGGCTTCCTGCCCATCGTCTGGATCGGCATCTTCCTGTCGCTGTTCCAGCAGCTCGTCGGCATCAACGTCGTCTTCTACTACTCGTCGACGCTGTGGCAGTCCGTGGGCATCAACCCGGAGAGCTCGTTCTTCTACTCGTTCACGACCTCGATCGTGAACATCCTCGGCACCGTCATCGCGATGATCTTCGTCGACAAGATCGGCCGCAAGCCGCTGGCCCTCATCGGCTCCATCGGCATGGCGGTCTCCCTCGCGCTCGTCGCCTGGGCCTTCTCCGCCAAGGAGACGGTCAAGGGCGAGGTGCACCTGCCCGACGCGCAGGGCATGGTCGCGCTGATCGGCGCCCACACCTTCACCCTGTTCTTCGCGCTCTCGTGGGGCGTCGTGGTCTGGGTGCTGCTCGGCGAGATCTTCCCGAGCAAGATCCGTGCCGCCGCGCTCGGCGTCGCCGCCTCCGCGCAGTGGATCGCGAACTGGGCCATCACCGCCAGCTTCCCGAGCCTGTCGGAGTGGAACCTGTCGGCCACGTACGTGATCTACACGATCTTCGCCCTGCTCTCGATTCCGTTCCTGCTCAAGTGGGTGCCGGAACCGAAGGGCAAGGCGTTGGAGGAGATGGGCTAAACACCCCGCCGCCCCTCTCCTCGGCAACGAGAGCTGCCCCGGTCCCTGGTCCGTGCCAGGTGCCGGGGCAGCGCCATGTCGCCATGTCGCCATGTCCGGGTTCCCGCGTCCCCGAGACCCCGCGTCCGCGCTCAGCCCTCCAGGCGCGGCAGCACCCGTTCCCCCAGCAGATGGAGGGAGCGCCAGCCCTCGTCCACCGGCATCCCACCGCACAGCGGGTGCAGGGTGAGCTGCCCCGACGTGCGGGCCAGCTCGACGCACTCCTCGGGCGTCACGAAGCGGTAGATCCCCTCGGCCCGCAGATCCTCGACGCTCCGGGCACCCGAGCGCACTGCGGAGTGCACGTCCGAGGTCTGCCAGGAGGCGTAGGTACGGGCCTCGTACAGGAAGTGCTCGCCCAGCGTCGCCCACGCCCGGTCCGGGTCCTCGGTGACGTGCAGCAGCGACTGGTCCGACGGAGGCATCATGCACAGCCCCCGGTCCTCGGTACCGTGCCGCGCGCACTGCTCGTAGTAGTACGCCTCCAGCTCCGGCAGATGCGCCGCGACGAACAACGGCAGCCCGAGCCGCGCCGCACGGCGCGCGGCGGGACGCGACGAGCCGCCCGCGAAAAGCATCGGCCGGGGCTTCGAGTACGGGCGGGGCGTGACGCGGACCGTACGCCCCCGGAACGGGAACGGCTCGCCCGTCCACGCGGTGAGCAGCGTCTCCAGCGCCTCGTCCTGGAGGCGGCCCCGCTCCTTCCACTCCACCCCCAGCGCCTCGTACTCCTCAGGGCGGTAGCCGATCCCGGCCACCGTCACAAGGCGTCCGCCGCTGGCCAGGTCGAGGACGGCGATCTCCTCGGCGAGCCGCAGCGGGTCGTACAGCGGGGCGATCACCGCGCACGCGGTCACCGTCAGCCGTCTGGTCCTGCCGAGGATCAGCCCGGCCAGGGTCAGGGGCGCGGGCAGCCAGCCGTCGGGGGAGCCGTGGTGCTCCTCCACGATGGCCGAGGTGATGCCGCTCTCGTCCGCGAAGGCCGCCATGTCGAGGGCCGCGCGGTAGCGGTCGTGGAGCCGTGCGGGCGCGCCGTCGTCGGCGGGCCCCGGCTGGACGAGGTTGAAGCGCACGCTGCTGAGTACCGTCACGGGCGCGGACCGTAGCGGAGCGCGCCCGAAGAGGGAATGACCGCGAATGCTTGACGGTCGCGGATACTGGACGGGCTATGGAAATCGTCATCCTTGTAGTAGTCATCGCCGTGGTCGCGCTGGCCGCGATCAGCGGGCTCGTGGTCAGCGGCCGTAAGAAGAAGGCCACCAGGCCCGAGCAGCCCGAATCCGCCACCGAGACCACCACCGCACCGCCCGCCGAACCCCACGTCGGCGAGGATGCCTCGGGCAGGCCCGAGGGGGAGCGCAGGACGATCGAAGAGGTCGGCCTGCCGGACGCCGAGGCCCCCGCGGCGGAGGCCGAGGCGCCCGCAGCCCCGGCCGAGCCCGAGGTGGAGACGCCCGAACCGTCGGCGGGACGGCTGGTGCGCCTGCGCGCCCGGCTGTCGCGCTCGCAGAACTCCCTCGGCAAGGGACTGCTCACGCTTCTCTCGCGCGAGCACCTGGACGAGGACACCTGGGAGGAGATCGAGGACACCCTGCTGGCCGCCGACGTCGGTGTCGCGCCGACCCAGGAGCTGGTGGAGCGGCTGCGCGAGCGGGTCAAGGTGCTCGGCACCCGTACGCCCGACGAGCTGCGCGCCCTGCTGCGCGAAGAGCTGCTGACGCTGGTCGGCCCCGATCTGGACCGCACCGTGCACACCGAGACCCGGGGCGCCGTGGACCGTCCGGGTGTCGTCCTGGTCGTCGGGGTCAACGGCACGGGCAAGACCACCACGACGGGCAAGCTGGCCCGCGTCCTGGTTGCCGATGGCAAGTCGGTCGTCCTGGGCGCGGCCGACACCTTCCGCGCCGCCGCCGCCGACCAGCTCCAGACCTGGGGCGAGCGCGTCGGCGCCCGCACCGTGCGCGGACCCGAGGCGGGCGACCCCGCCTCCGTCGCCTTCGACGCCGTCAAGCAGGGCACGGAGGCCGGTGCCGAGGTCGTCCTCATCGACACGGCGGGCCGCCTGCACACCAAGACGGGGCTCATGGACGAGCTGGGCAAGGTCAAGCGCGTCGTCGAGAAACAGGGCCCGGTCGACGAGGTGCTGCTCGTGCTGGACGCCACCACGGGGCAGAACGGGCTCGTCCAGGCCCGCGTCTTCGCCGAGGTCGTGGACATCACGGGCATCGTGCTCACCAAGCTCGACGGCACGGCCAAGGGCGGCATCGTCGTCGCCGTCCAGCGCGAACTGGGCGTCCCCGTGAAGCTGGTCGGCCTGGGCGAGGGCGCGGACGACCTGGCACCCTTCGAGCCGCAGGCATTCGTGGAGGCGCTGATCGACGGCTGACGGGCCTGGACCCGGACCCGGGCCCGCCTCACCGATCGTGTACGACTTCACGTACGACATCGGCCGGTGCGCGGCCTCCCGCGCACGTCGTCTCCGTTCCCCCCACCCCCGACCCCATTTCCCCCACCCCCACACAGCGCGAAGCGCCCCGCCCCATGGTGCAGATGGGACGGGGCGCGCTCGCGTGGCCGGTGGGGCGGGCGGGCCTTGGCTAACCCGACTGCCGGTTGCAGACGTACGCCAGAGTGCCCAGCAGCAGCCGTGCCTGCGGCGGACGGCCCGCGGCCTCCAGCGTCGGCGGGCGCAGCCAGCGGACCTGGCCGAGCCCCGCCATGTCGGAGGGCGGCGCCGTGATGTGGTCGCCCTCGCCCAGTCCGCGCAGATCGAGCCCCGCGTCGTCCCAGCCCATGCGGTACAGCAGCTCGGGGAGTTCGGCGGCGGCCCCGGGCGCGACGAAGAACCAGGCGCGGCCCGTGGGCGCGACGGCGACGGGCCCCAGCGGCAGGCCCATGCGCTCCAGCCGCACCAGCGCCTGGTGCCCGGCGCCCTCGGCCACCTCGATCACGTCGAAGGCCCGGCCCGTCGGGAGCAGCACGGCGGCGCCCGGCACGGCGCCCCACGCCTCGCTCGCCTCGTCCAGGGTGGCGCCCGCCGGGATCTCCAGGGAGGCGTCGAGCGGATGCGCTCCGGGGGCCGGACAGGCCCGCGCGCCGCACGAGCACTCCACGCGCGGCGAGCGGCCGCCGCCGGTGCGCAGGGCGCGGGCCCCCGGCACGACCGGCCAGCCCCACAGCCCCGTGTACTCGGCCACTGCCGTGCACTCGGATGCGCGGCTGCGTCGCCGGGAGCCGGGGCGCAGCTCGCGAAACTCCCGGATGCCGTTGAGACCGCCGATGGCGCCGATCGTGAAGCCCATGCTCCCTCCAACGGGTCCCGTGTGCCGATGGTTACGACGGCGCTGCGTACAGTGACGACTCCGGTGTCTGCGGGTCCGGCGGCGCGGTCGCATCCCTGTGTCAAGTGAATCGCGAAGAGCCTGGAAGAGGTTCATTCGAAGGGGTGGCGAATGGTGGCGTTTCCGAGGGAACCCTCGCGCGAACGGTGATCGTAGGATTACTTTCGGTACACACAATGCGAGCCCGGCGGCGTGAGTATGCCGGAGGCAAGCCGGGCAGTGACCCGGAGGCATGACGGGCCAGCGACGGCGATGGAGCCGGACGGATGGGGGCGTGACCAGTGGGCGAGGGCGAGAAGCGCCCGAACGAGCGGCTGGATTCGTGGTTCCTGCGGAGTGGCTGGTCGAAGGGCGAGCTTGCGCGGCAGGTCAACCGAAGGGCGCGCCAGATGGGCGCCCACCACATCAGCACGGACACCTCGCGCGTGCGCCGCTGGCTCGACGGCGAACAGCCCCGCGAGCCCATTCCCCGCATCCTCTCGGAGCTGTTCTCGGAGCGCTTCGGCTGTGTCGTCGCCGTCGAGGACCTGGGCCTGCGCCCGGCCCGCCCGTCGCCCGCAGCGTCCGGAGTGGACCTGCCCTGGGCGGCCCCGCAGACCGTCTCGATGATCAACGAGTTCTCCCGCAGCGATCTGATGCTGGGGCGGCGCGGCTTCCTCGGCACCTCGCTGGCGATGTCCGCGGGGCCCGCGCTGATCGAGCCGATGCAGCGCTGGCTGGTGCCGAGCCCCGGCAGCCCTGGCGGCCCCGGTGCTCCCGGCGGGCCCGGCGCGTCGGCCGCGTCCGGCGCCGGTGGCGGCGGTGCGCCGGTGCCCTCCCAGGCGCGGGGGAGCGTCGCCGCAGGCGGCTTCGGGGGGATGCGGCGCGGGGTGAAGCTGTCGGTGCCCGAACTGGAGCTGCTGGAGCAGACCACGGTGATGTTCCGGCTGTGGGACGCGCAGTGCGGTGGCGGACTGCGGCGCAAGGCGGTCGTCGGCCAGCTCCACGAGGTCACGGATCTCCTCCAGGAGACGCACGCGGAGACGGTCGCCAGGCGGCTGTTCAGCGTCACGGCCGAGCTGGCCGAGCTGGCGGGCTGGATGAGCTATGACATCGGGCTCCAGCCCACGGCCCAGAAGTATTTCGTGCTCGCGCTCCACGCCGCCAAGGAGGCGGGCGACCGCCCCCTCGGCTCGTTCATCCTGAGCAAGATGGGCCGTCAGATGATCCACCTGGGCCGTGCCGAGGACGCGCTGGAGCTGATCCACCTCGCGCAGTACGGCAGCAGGGAAGGAGCCACGGCGCGCACGCAGTCCATGCTGTATGCGATGGAGGCCCGCGCCTACGCGAACATGGGCCAGCCGGGCAAGTGCAAGCGTGCCGTGCGGATGGCCGAGGACACCTTCCAGGACGTCGACGCGGCGGAGGGCGCCGAGCCGGACTGGATCCGCTTCTTCTCCGAGGCGGAGCTGAACGCGGAGACGGCCCACTCCTACCGCGATCTGGCCTACTTCTCGGGCCGCAGCCCCACCTACGCCTCACTGGCGCGGCCCGCGATGGAGCGCGCCGTCGAGCTGTTCCGGCGCGAGGCCGAGGAGGCGGAGGGGGGCGGCCACCGCAGGTCCTACGCGCTCAATCTGATCGGCATGGCCAGCGTGCACCTGCTCCAGAGGGAGCCCGAGCGCTGCGTCGTGCGCGCCGAGGAGGCCATCGACGTGGCGAAGCGGCTGCGCTCGGAGCGGGTCAACAACAAGCTGCGGATGACGGCGGCCTCCGCCGCGCAGGACTTCGGCGACGTGGACGAGGTCGTCAAGCTCAACAAGCGGATGGCGGCGGAGCTGCCCGACGGCGAGGCGGCGCTGGCGGGCTGACGACCCCCGGCGCGAGCCCCCTCCCCGCGAGCCCCCTCCCAACGAGGCGCGCGAGGCCCGTGAACTCCGGCCGCGGCAGCCACCGACGACAGCCCGACTCGGCTCCCCCGCGCCAGGTCGATCCAGGTGACTGCCGCGGCCGGTCCCGTCGCTCTCCGCGTTTCGCCTTGTGCCCGCCGATGTCCGCCAGAGAATAACGGGGAGATCGCGACGGCGGCCCCCAGTTCATCCCGGCGTAACACCGGCCCGTCCATCGTCACGGTGGCGAAACACGGTGGGGCATCGACGGAAACCGGGGTTAGGAAACCTGTGGCGCATCCCGGCCCATCAGATCCTGCCCGCACGGGTCGTTACTTCGAGGAGACGTCCACATTGAACGGCGCGGATACCGCTTTCGTATTGATCAGCGCGTTCCTGGTCATGTTGATGACGCCTGGCCTCGCCTTCTTCTACGGCGGCATGGTCCGGGTCAAGAGCGCGCTCAACATGCTGATGATGTCCTTCATCTCCCTGGGCATCGTCAGCGTCCTCTGGGTGCTGTACGGATACTCACTGGCTTTCGGTCCCGACACCGGCGGAATCATCGGCAATTTCGACTTCGTGGGACTCAAGGGCATCAATGCCGAGACGCTGACGGAGAAGGGCGGAATCCCCGTCTTCGCCTTCGCGCTCTTCCAGATGATGTTCGCGATTCTCACCCCGGCCCTCATGAGCGGCGCACTCGCCGACCGTGTGAAGTTCAGCGCGTGGATGGTCTTCATCGCCCTGTGGGTGACCCTCGTCTACTTCCCCGTCGCGCACTGGGTGTGGGCCGAGGGCGGCTGGCTCTACGAGCTGGAGGTCATCGACTTCGCGGGCGGTACGGCCGTCCACATCAACTCCGGCATCGGGGCGCTCGCGGCCGTCCTCGTCGTGGGCAAGCGGATCGGCTTCAAGCGTGAGCCGATGCGCCCGCACAGCCTGCCGCTGGTCGTGCTCGGCGCGGCCCTGCTGTGGTTCGGCTGGTTCGGCTTCAACGCGGGCTCCGCGCTCGCCGCAGACGGCAGCGCCGCCACGATGGCCATGAACACGCAGCTCGCCACGGGCACGGCGGTCCTCGGCTGGCTTATCTACGAGCGGATCAGGCACGGCGCCTTCACCACCCTCGGGGCCGCCTCCGGCGCCATCGCGGGTCTGGTCGCGATCACCCCGTCGGGCGCGAGCGTCAACGCCCTCGGCGCCATCGTGATCGGCCTCGTCGCCGGTGTCGTCTGCTCCTGGGCCGTCAGCCTCAAGTACAAGCTGGGCTACGACGACTCGCTCGACGTGGTCGGCGTCCACCTCGTCGGCGGCGTCATCGGCACCCTGCTGGTCGGCTTCCTGGCCATCGACGGTGTCGGCGGGATCAGCCAGTTCGGCAAGCAGGCGATCGGTGCCTTCTCGGTCATGGCGTTCTCCTTCGTGGTCTCCTGGATCCTCGCGAAGCTCATCCAGGTCACGATCGGCTTCCGGGCGAGCGAGGACGACGAGACCGCCGGCGCGGACCAGGCGTTCCACGCGGAGACGGCGTACGACTTCAGCGCCGTGGGCGGCTCCTCGGTCACGTCCCGCAACGTGCCCCACATGGGCGGCGGCCAGGACAGCACGACGCCCCGGAAGCCCGAGGGCAACAAGGACAAGAAGGTGGACGCATGAAGCTCATCACCGCGGTCATCAAGCCGCACCGGCTGGACGAAGTGAAGGAAGCCCTCCAGGCGTTCGGCGTGCAGGGCCTGACGGTCTCCGAGTCCAGCGGCTACGGGCGCCAGCGCGGCCACACGGAGGTCTACCGGGGCGCGGAGTACACCGTCGATCTCGTGCCGAAGGTGCGGATCGAGGTGCTGGCCGAGGACGAGGACGCCGAGCAGCTCATCGAAGTGGTGATGAAGGCGGCCCGCACCGGCAAGATCGGCGACGGCAAGGTCTGGAGCGTGCCCGTCGACACCGTGGTCCGGGTACGGACCGGCGACCGCGGGCCCGACGCGCTCTAGGGCTCCCAGGCGCGTCAAGGGCACCACACAAAAGGAGTTGGGGACCGCACATGACCGAGAACACGGAAGTGGCGACCGAGGCGGGCCCCAGCCCCAGCGG
>NZ_JBSHAO010000043.1:0-80221 GCF_053611545.1 Streptomyces sp. NPDC054796
GGCCGGGTGCGGCCCGGCCCCGCGCCCGTCCCGCCTCAGCTCCCCTTCGTGGGCCGGGCACCCACGCTGTCGACCACACCCTGGTCGCGGATCGACTCGCCGTAGAGCAGCGTGCCCTTCTTGCCGTCCGGGGTGTCCTTCGTCAGATAGTTGCGCGAGCCGAGGTAGGAGAGGTCCTCGGCGTCGAAGACCCACTCCGCGCGCTCCCCGCGCTCGGCATCCTCGAGGGCGATGCCCAGGCCCTCGCGCCCTGTGACGTCGCGCGCGTCGGGGGCCTTGGTGACCCCGGGGATGCGGGCCGCCGCCTTGTAGAGGGCCGCGGCGTTCTCCGGCGGCATGACCTGCTCCGAGATGAGAGTGCCGATCATGGCGAAGACCGCCTGGTCGTCCCCCCGCGTCTCCAGCTTCGGGATGTGCGCGTAGAGGTACTTCAGCAGCGCGTCGGTGTCCGTCGGGAGGGAGGCGATCCAGTGGTACGTGGGCCGGAAGAAGCCCGGCTCGGTGCCCTCCTCGTCGCCCAGCTCGGCGTTGATCGGGAGAGTGTCACCGTCCTCGCGGACGTACCCGAGCTTCATGACGGGTCCCGGGCGCTGCGAGAGCCAGGTCTCGCGCTCCCTCAGCGGGCTCGTCACGGCCTTCCCGCTGGTCGCGTCCGAGTCGCGGACCATGCTCCTGGTGTAGACGAACTGGTCTTCGCGGACCGTCTCGGTGCCGGTGGACATCGCCGCCTTGGAGATGCGGCCGAGCAGCGCGCCCGCCTGCCCCGAGCCCTCCGTCGCGGAGGCCGTGTCGCGCGCGCCGCCGCCGTTCCCGCTCCCGCTCCCGCTCCCGTCGCCGCTCAGGGCGAGCCCCGCGGTCAGCGCCCCGGCCAGCGCCAGCGCGGTCACCGGCATCAGGAGCGCGGGGCGCAGCAGCCGGGCGCGGTGGCCGGCGGGGGTGGCGCCCGGCTTCGTGGCTGCCCGGTCGCGGTCGGGGGCGCGGTCGTGGTCGATCTCGTGCATCAGGCGTTCCTTGTGGTGGAGGTGACGTCCGGGCGGCAGGTCCCCGACGGGGGGCGGGGGCAGCAGCCTGGCCACTTCCCCGGCCACGTCGTCGGTGACGGGACGGGACGAGCTGGCGTCGTTCATGCGGTTTCCTCCCGCTCGGACAGGGCCGCGAACGCGGCCTCGCTGGTTACCTCTCCGCGGCCGCGCCGCCGTTCCCGGTGTTCTTCCTCCTCGCTGAGCCGCCGCAGCCTGGCGCGGGCGCGGGACAGCCGGGAGCGCACCGTGCCGACGGGGATGCCCAGCGCCTCGGCGGTCTGCGCGTAGTCCAGGCCCGACCACACGCACAGCGTCAGCACCTCCCGCTCGGGCCGCCGCAGACGGCTCAGCGCGGCGTGAACGGCGGCCAGCCGACGGGTGTCGTCGACGCGGCCCGCCGTCTCCTGCGCGAAGTCCGCCACCGTGGGCGGCTCGGCGCGACGGGCCAGGAAGGCGAGCCGTCGGCGCAGCGCGCGCTTGGCGTTGTCCGCCTTGTGCGTCGCGATGCCCAGCAGCCAGGGGAGCGGCGACCCGCCGTCCGGTTCCAGCCGCTCCCGGGTGCGCCAGGCGGTCAGGAAGGTCTCGGACATGACCTCCTCGGCCGTCGACCAGTCGCCGGTCAGCCGGAGGGCGTGGTGGTAGACCGCCCTCGCGTGGTCCTCATACAGGTCGGCGAACGCCTGCCGGTCCCCCGCCCGTATGCGTCGGCGCAGATCACCCGCGTCGTCTCCCGCGTCTCCCGCGTCTTCTGGATAGCTCACATCCGTTGTCTCTCCGCGACACGGACGGAGTTCCTGTGATCCATGACACATTCCACCGGTCCGCCGCTACACCCCTTCGCCACTCCGTTGTCCGTCATGTTCTCGTGTACGCGGGTTCCTGAGCCCGAGGGATAAAGTGCGCGAAGAGTTCACTTGTCCAAGGGAGCGGGCAGCTACGAAGTCCGGGCAATTCCCCCGCAGTCCGCCGCTTGCGTGGCCGCGCGATGACGGCAACGCAAGCGGAGGCGACAGTGGGAGCGATGCGGGAAGCGGGTCCGCGCCGCCTTCGGGCGTCGGACAACGCGCTGACCGGGCGTGTCTCCCGGCGCGACGCGGTCGGCCCGCCTCCCTCCCGCTGTGCGCGGCGAGGATGCGGAAGCCCTGCCGTCGCAACCGAGTGAATTCATAAGACCGACGAGGATATTCGGAATCTCTTCACACCGGTGTGATTCACCTGTATGCCACACACCTTCACTCATGTGCCGCACTACGCCTATTGCCATTGCTTCGTTTGCGTGAGTGTGACTACACCAGGCGAGGCAAACTCCAGCGACCCTGCGACTTCCGGTCTCTCCTTCTCCCCGCAGCACGGGGAGGGATTCTCCCGGTCCTTCCCCTCAACGCGCCCTGAAGTGGCACCCGTTGCCCAGCCACAGGACTCGGGGTCGTTGTTGGAGGTGTTTCTCGCCGCACTGGGAGGCATCGAGGCGGAGTTCCACCAGCAGTGGTCCGCGCGGATGGAGGCCGGGCGCGCATGAGTGAGCCCTCGTACTACGGCGATCCCTACTGGACCCAGACCGTGGATCCTGGATACACGCCGACGCCTCCCCTCTACGAGGCGTATCCGCTGCCCGTACCGCCCGAGGACGGCTACAGCACGGCCGAGTTCGCGGCGCCCGAGGGGGGCTGGGACTTCGAGGGGGAGCTGAACCAGCTGCTCGACGAGGCCAACGGGACCGGTGGAGCACACGGGGCCGGCGGCGCCCATGGCGCTGGTGGAGCACATGGCGCCAGGGGCGAGGAGCCGCCCGAGTCCGAGATCGTCCGCCCCCGGCGCGTCCTCGCGGCGCACCGCCGCAAGCGCGTACGGCGGCCTCCGATGGAACTGCTGCTGCCGCTGCTGTCCTTCACCGTCGCGACGCTCTCGTTCGCCGTCTTCGCCGGGGTCAGCACGCTCGGCGGCATCGTCACCTACGCCCCGCTGCGCGAGCTGGCGGCGCCCGCCGTGGGGGACGTCGCCTCGTGGTGGCCGATGATGGTGCACGGCCCGTGGGTGGCCGCCTCGCTGGCCATCCTCCGCAACCCGACCATGCGCGGCAGGCACGCGAAGGTGGCCTGGTCGGTGCTGCTGCTGTTCTCCATGGTCACCGCCGCGCTGTGCATCGCCCGCGCGACGAAGGACTTCACCGGGATCGCCATCGCCGCGCTGCCGCCCATCGCGGCGCTGGCCTGCCTCCAGCTCCTCATCCTGCACATCGCCCCGCCCCGGCCCCGGCACGCGCTGCCGCCGCCGGGCAAGCCGCACCGTGCTTCCTGACGGGGCCGGAACCGGCCCGGCCCCGGTTCCGGCAGCGTTGCCGTTGCCAGAACCGGAACCGGAGCCAGAACCAGGAACCGGAACGGTGCCGGTTACCTCACGTCGACGTAGTCACCCGTGGCCTTGACGGCCGGAGTGGTCGAGGTGCCCTTGAAGTAGTAGCGCCAGTAGCCGTCCACGGTGGCCGTGGAGGTGGTGGACAGCTCGCCCTTGGAGTTGGTGGTGACCGTCTTCAGGGTGCCCGGGTAGGTCTCCTGGGACTTCTTGCGGAACTGGAGGTCGGTCTTCTGGACCGTGTAGCCGCGGTAGTCGCCGGTCTCCCAGTTGGCGCGGGTCAGCTTGCCCGTGACGGTGACCTTCTTGCCCTTCTTCACCGGCTCCGGCGCGGCGTTGACCGTCAGCTTCGAGTACCGCTGCACCTTGGTGGAGCCGTGGTAGTCGTTCCAGTACATGTCGCCGTCGTTGGAGAGGGCGCCGACGGTCACCTTCCAGGAACCGGCCAGGTCGTTGGAGTACAGGTCGAGCTTCGGGTCGACCGTGACCGTGAGCTTGCAGGTGGACGTCGTCGCGGAGGACGCCGTGCAGGTGGCCTGCTCCTCGTTGGTGAAGATCAGCCCGTCGATGTTGTCCAGGTCGGTGCCGTGCCACAGGTCGACGGCCACGTCGTAGATCCCGGCGGAGTGCTCGGCCGTCACCGAGACCGTGTAGGTCTTGGCCTTGGTGGTGCCCAGGGCCAGCGCCTTGCCGGAGTTCACCGAGTACTTGACGATCCGCGGCTCCTCCGCTGCCGCGGCCCGCGCCGAGGCGCCGTCACGCTTCGCCGCCTTCCCCCAGTGGTCGGCGGCGGTGGGCTTCTCGGCCCGCAGCCCCGCACCTGATTCGTTCGCGGTCGCGACAGCAGGTGTCGCAGACGCCGCTATCGCGGCCAGACCCAGAGCACCGGTGGCGACGGCCACCGCAGCACGAGTGCGCATGTTTTCCCCACATTCAGGTATCAGCGAGTCTCCATGACTCTGCGGACAAGACCTGATGCAGGAGTGAATAGTTGTACGCGATGATGGATTTTCTGTGACCGACTTTGACCGACCGACCGGTTCGCGCTCCAGGCCGGGGACGGACCCGCCCGTTCCGTCGCTCTACGCCGCCGACGCCACACCCGTCGCCCGGTTCACTCGTACATCACGTACTCCGGCTTCGGCCGCAGCTTCAGCACCTCCTCGGGCTCCATCAGACGGCTGCCGCCCTCGGCGTCCTCCTCGTAGAAGAGCTTGAAGCCCGTGTGCAGCCCGTCCGGCATGTCCTTCACCAGCTTGTGCCAGGTGTCGCGCTTCATGCCGGGTGAGCCGATGCCGTCGGCGCTCTTGATGAGGGCGACGCCGGGCTCCGCGCGCAGCTTCTCCTGCTCGGGGACGACGGAGACGGCGACCTGGTGGAAGACGAACGGCTTCTGCGGCAGGTCGTGCTTCTCGACCAGCTCCGAGAGATAGCGCGAGACGCCGTTCAGCTCGGGCCCCGAGGTCTTCCCGTAGGTGTCGCCGGGCTTCTCGCCCGCGCCCATGTCCCACTCCGGGTCGAGCGCGATGCCCACGTCGGGGTGGACGAGCCACTCGCGCAGCGCCTTGACCTCGTCGAGTGCGGAGGAGCGGCCGGGCTGGATGTTGAGCAGGAGCAGCGCCTCGTGTTCGCGGGCCAGTTCGTGGAAGCGGTGGATGGTGTCGCCCGCTGTACGGGTGCGGTACGCGCCGTCCGGGCCCGGCCCCGGGTTCACGACGGTGGCCAGCAGTTCGAGCGCGGGCAGCGGCTCGCGGTCGCCCGCGTAGGCGCGCGCCTTCTTCTCGATCTCGGCGACGCGCTCGCCGGGATCGCCGGTGCCCAGACGCCCGAGCGCGGCGGCGCCGGGCAGGCCGCAGTACCCGACCATGCGGTAGTGCGGGAACAAGTCCCGGCCGCCGCGCGGGAGTTGGGGCCGCTTACGGGTCCGTCGCGGCGACGGGGAGCCGGAGCCCTTGTCCGAGGGCGCGCCCGCGCCGGGCGAGGCGGACTCCTTGGCGGCGCCGTCCGCCGAGCCGCCCGCGCCGCCCGCGCCGCGCGAGGGCTCGGCGCACGCGGCGAGGAGCCCGAGCCCGGCGGCGGCCGAGCCCGCGAGCACGGAGCGGCGGCTCGTCGGCCTCTTGGCGGTACGGGCGGGTGTACGGGCGGGGTCGGCGGTACGGGCGGGGCCCGGCGCGGGTTCCGCTTCCGCGTCCTCCCTCCGCGCCGGGTGCCCGCTCTCCCGTGCTCCGGGTTCGCCGTGTGTCGCGCGCGCCACGTGACCTCCGTCCGTCGTCTTCCGTCGTCTTCCGACCGGGTGTTCCCGGTTCGACAGTGCTTCGCCATCTGCGCTTCTCCAGCGCGCCACCAGGCGAAACAACCCGACAGGCGGATCAGGCCAAAGCTCTGCCGAGAGAAATACGGCGCGGCCCCGCACGCATGAGCGGCCCCCGCGCGGGCAGGCGCGGCCCGGCATCCGTGACGTCGAAGCCCCCGGCCCGCGCGCCGATCAGCGCTCCCGGAAGAACTCCGTCAGGAGCCGCGCGGTCTCCTCCGGGGCCTCTTCGGGGAGGTAGTGGTCGCAGGGGAGCGCGTGACCGCGCACGTCGGAGGCGTACTCGCGCCAGACCTCCGGCACGTCGTAGTGGCGGCCGACGAAGCTGTGCGCGCCCCACAGCGCGAGCACCGGGCAGCCGACGAGGCGGCCCGCAGCCGCGTCCTCGTCGTCGTGGACGAGGTCGATACCGGCCGCCGCGCGGTAGTCCTCGCAGGAGGCGTGGATCGCGGCGGGGTCGGAGAAACAGCGCACGTACTCGTCCACGGCCCTCGGGTCGAAGGGCGTGCCGCCGTGGTGCCGGGCGCCCATCCGCGTACGGATCCAGAAGTCCGGGTCCTGGCCGATGAGGTGCTCGGGGATGCCGTTCCCCGTCGCGAGGAAGAACCAGTGGTAGTAGCCGAGCCCGAACGCCGCGTCGGCGTGCCGGAAGGCGTGCCGGGTCGGCACGATGTCGAGGACGGCCAGCGCCGGGACCGCCTCCGGGTGGTCCAGGGCGAGCCGGTGCGCGACCCGTCCGCCGCGGTCGTGTCCGGCGACGGCGAACCGCTCGTGGCCCAGCTCGCGCATCACCAGGAGCTGGTCCCGTGCCATCGCGCGCTTCGCGTAGGGCGCGTGCCCGGCGTCGGCGTCGGAGGGCGGCTTGTCGCTGTCGCCGTAGCCGCGCAGATCGGTGAGGACGACGGTATGTCCCGCCGCCACCAGCGCGGGGGCGACCCCGTGCCAGATCAGGTGCGTCTGCGGATAGCCGTGCAGCAGCAGTACGGGCGGGCCCTCGCCCGCGACGCGTACGTGGACACGTACACCGTCGGCGTCCACGGTGCGGCGGGAGAACCCGGGCAGCAGGGGCTGGGGCTCAGGCTGGGGCTCAGGGTGGGTCTCGGGGTGTGGCTCGGGGTGAGGCTGAGGCTGGGGGGAGTCGCTCATGGTCCCGATCACAGCAGTGCGCCGGGACGCCGTCCAAGTGCCGTTCGCGACAACGCTTATAGGCGGGGCCTATCAGGGGCCTGTCAGGAGCGGGTCCCGTCCGTGGGACCCGCCGAGTCACCGACGTCGTGCGCTCGGCGGTCAGGCCGGGCTGAGGACGCGTTCGCGCGTGGCGCGGCTGTCGCGAGCGCGTGCCGAGGGGATGCGGCCCGCCGCCGACGCCGTCGGAGCGGGGGCCTTGGCCTTGGGCGCCGCGATCGCCGCCGAGGCCGCGCCGCCGCCCCGGTGGTCGCTCACGAGCGCGTCGCTGACCAGCGAGGAACGGGTCCTGGAGCTGGGGGAGGAACCGTGCGCCTCGGCCCGGATGCGCTGCTTGATCGTCGGGGGCAGCGGCTGCCTCCGGTTGCGACGGGCCGTGTACGACGGGGGCGGCACACACCGCGACGCCTTGGGCTTCGACCGCACGAACCTGCGCTTGCGCGCCCGCTCCGGTTCCGGTTCGTCCCGGACGCTCAGCGCCGTATCGCCCGAGCCCCCGCGTGGGGCCGCCTCTCCGGTGTCCCCGGTCTCACCGGTGCCGGTGACGACGGTGCGGGCCGTGCCACGCGCTGCCGGGACGGTGGCACCGGCGGCGGCGTTCTGCGCCGAGGCCGGAACGTACGCCGGGACGGTGGCCGTCCGGCGGGTGGCGAACCCGAGGTGGGCGAGCAGTTTGCAGAGAACGGTGATGAAGGCTGTCCAGAGCTGCGTGGTCTTGGCGGTACCCATGACCCCTCACTTTCGGATGGAACGATCCGCGTATGTTCCTCATGATGTGTCCGAGATGCGAGGTGTGGTGGACCGACGCTCCTATTCGCGGATCTTCCGATGAACACCACCCGTACGGCCCAGTGGGACCGGGAAAAACCAGAACCGGCCCCCCAGAAGCCCGGTCAGAAGCCCGGTCAGAAGTCCAGCGGGACGGCCCGCAGGCTGTGCCCCCGGCGGTCGAGAACACGCCCTACGTGCTTCACCGTACGCAGCACCACCGCGCGCTCGGTGACCTGGAGCCGCAGCTTCGCGAGGCGCCGGTTCAGGTGGGCCTCCATGGCGTGGACCTCGTGGAGGGCGCGCAGCCACACGTCGAGGATGAGATTGTGCGGCCCGGCGGTCACACTGCACATCCGCAGCCCGGGAAGCGTCCGCAGCGCGGCGGCGGCCTCGTCCAGGTGCTCGGCGGGTACGGAGGCGAAGTAGACGACGGAGACGGGCAGGCCCGTCAGCGGGCGGGCCAGCGCGCAGCGCAGCGACAGCCGCCCCGTCGCCGTCAGCACCCGCAGGCGGCGGCGCGCCGTGGCCACGCTGGTGTCCGCCTCCTGCGCGAGCCGGGTCAGCGGCATCCGCCCGTCGCCGCCCAGCGCGAGCGCGATGCGGCGGTCGACGGGGCGCAGCGGCTCGTCGGGCAGGTCCTCGCGCCGGGCGCGCAGCAGCTCCTGCTGCGCCGGGGTGAGGCTGCGCAGCCGCCAGTACGCGCCCTCGAAGGGTGCGGCGGTGATGACGTGGATGCGGGTGCCGCGCACACCGGGCAGCCTGCTCACGCGCTCGCCGACGTAGGACGCGAGGTCAGCGAGGTCCCCCGCGCCGACGATGGCCAGCAGATCGCGTCCGCCCGAGGTCTGCTTGAGGCTCAGCACCCTGGCGTCGTCGGCGAGCGCGGCCGAGACCTCCTCGCGCTGTGCGCCGCCGGTGTCCACCTCGACCTGCGCGTAGACGGCCTCGTCTCGGCCCGGCGAGAGATAGCCGTCGACCCAGGCGGCGCCGGTCCCGGCCAGCCGCTCCCAGCGGCGGGCGGCCGTGACGGGGTCGATGCCGAGCGCTTCGCCGACCTGGGCCCAGGGGACGCGGGGGTTGATCTGGAGCGCGTGCACGATCGACAGGTCCAGCTCGTCGAGCCGGACCGCGGCCCCGGCACCGGCACCGGAACCAGAACCGGAACCGTCCGGGTCCGGCGCGTGTCCGGAATCCGTACGCTGCGATTGCTGCGCGTCCATGGTGATAGCAATCCTGCACTCAGAGGGGTTCACAGGCCACGATTCCTGCGATTTTACTCGTTGTTAACCGCTCATTCTGACGCTGCTCCCTCATGAGCACTACCTCGCAGACCGCGACCCCCGCAGCCGCTCCCGCCCCCGCCCCCTCGCTCCGCGTCCACCACGCCCGGCTCGTCGACGGCACGGGCGCGCGGCCCGTCGAGGACGCCGTGCTCGTCGTCGGCGCCGACGGCACCGTCGCGTACGCGGGCCCCGCCGCGACCGCGCCGTCGGCCGGGCCGGACGAGCGCGTCATCGACGCGGGCGGCCGTACCGTGCTGCCCGGCTTCATCGACTGCCATGTCCACCTCGGGGTGGCGACGGCCTCGGAGATGAACCGCAAGTTCGCCGCCGACCCCACCGTCGAGGTGTTCCGCACCGCCGAGCGGATGCGCGCCACGCTGCACGCGGGCGTCACCACGGCGCGCGACCTGGGCGGGCTGCCCGCCGGGTTCCGTACGGCCGTCGAGCAGGGCATGACCGAGGGGCCCAGGCTGCACACCGCCGTGCGCATCATGAGCCACACGGGCGGGCACGCCGACTTCTCCACGCCCAGCGGCTTCGACCCGAGCTGCGGCATCGGCGAGATCGCCGACACCCCCGACGAGGTCAGGCTCGCCGTCCGCAGGCTGCTGCGGGCCGGGGCCGACCTGATCAAGGTCTGCGCGACGGGCGGCATGGGCAGCCCGCACGACCAGCCCGACGACGAGGGCCTGACGGTGGAGGAGATCCGCACCGTCGTCGACGAACTGGCCCGGCACGGCGGCAAACCCGTCGCGGCACACGCGCAGGGCACGGCGGGCATCCTCAACGCCATCCGCGGCGGCGTCACCAGCGTCGAGCACGGCTACGGCCTCACCGAGGAGGCGTGCGAGCTGGCGGGCGAGCGCGGGGTCTTCGTCGTGCCGACGCTCTCCACCGTCTTCGACGGCATCGACAAGGCCACCATGGAGCCGTACCACTACGAGAAGAAGGTCCGCTGGTCCGGCATCACGAAGGAGAACATCTCCCACGCCATCGCGAGCGGCGTGAAGATCGCCATGGGCACGGACGCGGCGATGGTGCCGCACGGGCGCAACCTGCGCGAGCTGGCCCACCTCGTCTCACTCGGGATGAGCCCGATGGACGCGATCGTCGCCGGTACGCGCACGGCCTCCGAACTGCTCGGCCTCCAGGCGTCCGTCGGCACCCTGGAGCCCGGCAAGCGGGCCGACCTCGTCCTGTGCGACGGCGACCCGCTCGCGGACATCGCGGTGCTGTCAGACCCGGACCGCGTCCGGCTCGTCGCGCAGGGCGGCGTGATCCGCAAGAACACGCTCACGGCGGGCGGCGCGGGCAGCGCGGGCGGAGCCGGATCGTGAGAGGGGCGACGAAGACGCGCGAGGCGGCGGGCGGCGGCACGGGCGGCGGGGGCGGCGCGGGGAGCAGGCTGCTCGACGGCGCCATGGCGGGCATCGAACGCGTCGGCAACCGGCTGCCCCACCCGGTACTGCTCTTCACCGGGCTGTTCCTGGTCGTCGCCACCGTTTCGACGGCGCTCTCCTTCGCCGGGGTCACCGTGCGGGTGCCGGGGGACGACAAGACCCTCGCGGTGAAGGGGGTGTTCACCGGGGAGGGGATGGTCTGGCTCCTGAACAACTTCATCCCCAACTTCACCGGCTTCCCCTCCCTGGGCACCGTGCTGCTGATGATGGCGGCCGTCGGCGTCGCCGAGAAGACGGGGCTGCTGGAGACCGCCGTACGAGCCTCGATCGCACGGGCTCCGCGCGCGCTGCTGCCGTACCTCGTCGCCTTCGTCGCCTGCCAGGCGCATCTGATGAGCGACGTGGCCATCCTGGTCGTCCCGCCGCTGGCCGCGCTCGTGTTCAAGAACGCGGGCCGCAATCCGATCGCCGGGCTCATCGGGGGCTTCGCCTGCGTGTGCGCCGGGTACGCGGCGGGCTTCTCCATCGGCGCGCTGGACGCGCTCTACACCGGCATCACGGAGAAGGCCGCCTCGGTCCTGCCGAGCGGCGAGGACGCCGCCACGCACATCCTGATCAACTACTTCTACACGGCAGCCGCGAGCGCCGTCCTCGCCCTCATCGGCGGCTTCCTCATCGCCCGCGTCCTCGAACCCCGGATGCCCCGGCCGCAGGAGCAGGCCGAGGCCGAAGGAGAGGACGAGGGTGCCGTCGAGGGTGCGGAGTACCGTCCGTCGACGGAGATCACCCCGGCCCAGAAGCGCGGCCTGCTGCGCGCGGGGGCGGCCGTCCTCGCGTACGCGGCGCTCGTCGTCGCCCTCTGGCTGCTGCCCGGCAGCCCCCTGCGCGGCACGGGCGGCAGCCTCGTGCCCTCGCCCGTGCTGGACGGGGTGGTGCCGCTGCTGTTCGTCGCGTTCGTCCTCGCCGGGACGGTCTACGGGGTCGCGGTGCGCTCCCTCAAGAAGACCGAGGACGTGCCGCGGATGATGGCCGAGTCGATCACCGGGATGTCCTCGTACATCGTGCTGATCCTGGTCATCGCGCAGGTCATCGGCGTCTTCAACTGGTCGAATCTCGGCATCTGGCTCGCCGTGAAGAGCGCGGCGCTGCTGGAGTCGGCAGGGCTGACCGGCTACGTCGGGCTGGTCATGTTCGTGCTGCTGGTCTGCCTGCTGAACCTGGTCATCACCTCGGGCTCGGCCCTGTGGTCGCTGATGGCGCCGGTCTTCGTGCCGACGTTCATGCTGCTGGGCCTGGAGCCCGCGGTGACCCAGGCCGCGTTCCGCATCGGTGACTCGGCGACCCAGATGATCACGCCGATGAACCCGTACGTCTTCCTGATGCTGGTGGTGCTGCGCCGCTACGAACCGGGGGCGCAGCTCGGCACCGTGCTGTCGCGGCTGTTCGTGTTCGTGCCGCCGTTCCTGCTGGCGTGGCTCGCGGTGCTCGGCGTCTTCTACGGGTTCGAGCTGCCGCTCGGGCCCGGCGCGGAGATCCGCATGCCGTGAGGCCGCGTGCGCTTGCGCGCCCGTGCGCTCACGCGCCCGTGCGTCCGGGGTGACGGGTCACTCCGGGCGCACGGCGCCCTCGCCGTGCGCGTGCGCGAACTCCTGGAGCAGCCGGTGCGCGTCGATGAGCAGCGCGCCGAGGGTGGGCCACGCGTCGTTCTCGCCGGTGCGCCGGGCCAGCTCGTCGTAGTGCTCACGCCCGTTCTCGACGCGTCGCCGCAGGTCCTCGTCGCCCGCCTCCGGGTCCCCGAGGCGCTGGGCCGTCTCCGCGACGAGGTCCAGGAACTCCCCGTAGGCGCGCAGGAACCCGTCGTCGGGCGGATGCTCCTCCTCCAGCGAGCGCTGGAGGCCGAACGAGATGCTGCGCACCTGCTCGGCGGCGCGGGCCAGTGCGTCGACCATGGTGCGGTAGCCGCTGAACGTCGTGGGCGCGCTGCGGCTGAGCAGCCGCCGCGGGTTGTAGCTGATGCTCTCGGCGCCGTGCTCGACCGCGTAACGGGCTTTCCTGACGGTGCCGTCCAGCTCCCGGGCCCGGCGCGCCCACTCGGCGGCCGTGTCCTTCTCCGGAGGCCCCTCGCGCAGCCCGGAGGCCATGTCGGTGAGCACCGAGCAGACCGACGTGGACAGTTCCCGTACTCCCTCGGCCGCCGTCCCGTAGTGCATCGGCGGCAGCAGCACCAGGTTCACGACGAGCCCGGTGGCCGCGCCGAGCAGCACCATGGAGACGATCGGCCAGAGCATGGTCAGCTCGGTGCCGGAGAACGCGTTGTACGCGAACACCCCGGCCACCGGCACCTGGATGCCCTGCACCCCCAGCTTGTGCCAGCGCCCGATCAGCAGCCCGATGACCAGCATCACCGCGAAGGCGGCGACGTTGTCCCCGAGCAGCGGCCCCACCGCGCCGGCCGCGATCACCCCGAGGAGGACGGCGCCCACGTACTGCGCGCTCTGGAGCAGCGTGCGGTAGACCGTCGACTGGACGACGAGCAGCGCGGTGAAGGGCGCGTACGTGGGCTGCGGCGAAGCGACGACGTACTCGGCCAGCGTCCAGGAGACCACCCCGGCCAGCGCGCTCTTGGCGAGCAGCAGCGCGATATGGCGTTCGTGGCCCGCGTGGCCCCTGGCCCGGCTCAGCCACTGGCGCGCCCGCTCGGCGGCGCGCCCGGCGGCGCCGCGGGAGGAGGCTCCGTCGTGCTGGTCGCTGTCGTCGTCGTGGGGGCTGGTGCCGGATGCGCTCATGGTGCTCCGCTGTCGGGTACGGCGGGGTGGAGGGGTTCCCCCGACCTTCGCCCCTTACGCACCGTCAGCCCCGTGAGGCACACCACCTCAGCTCCTGCGGTCCTTGCCGTTCTTCGGCGCACCGCCGTTCTTGGCGGCCGATCCGCTCTTCGCGTGGGTGTGGGCGCCCTTCTTCGGCGACGCGCCGTTCTTGGACACCGCCCCGTTCGGCGAAGCGCCGTTCCCCGACGCCAGCTCGGCCACGCGCTCCCCCGGCAGATACGAGTCGGTGCGCTCGAAGTCCTCCAGCGTGCCAGGACGGCGGGCGAGGAAGCCGGTGCGGACGAAGTCGTCGCCCGTGGCCGCGTTGAGCACCCAGTTCGCCGCCGTACGGAAGCGCGCGGGGGCCGTGCGCAGGGCCGCGATGTGGTAGCCGCGCGTCACGAACTGGGCCGGAAGCCCCGCGAGTTCGAACCCCGCCGGCCTGGCCACCGCGTCCTTGCCGCCCAGGTCGACGACGAGGCCGAGGTCGTGGTGGCGGTACGGCGTGGTCGGCTCCCCGCGCAGCGTCGCCACGATGTTGCGCGCGGCCCGCCAGCCCTGGCGCATCGCGTGCTGCGCCGTGGGCGGGCACATCGCGCCCGCCTCCCCCTTCGCGAGGTCGGGCACGGCCGCCGCGTCGCCCAGCGCGAAGACGCACTCAAGCCCCGGCACGCTCAGAT
Organism: Streptomyces sp. NPDC054796; assembly: GCF_053611545.1. NCBI lineage: Bacteria > Bacillati > Actinomycetota > Actinomycetes > Kitasatosporales > Streptomycetaceae > Streptomyces > Streptomyces sp. NPDC054796. The sequence continues at coordinate 13,812 of NZ_JBSHAO010000043.1, forward strand.
CCGACTCGACCACCAGCCGCCCCTTCACCGTCTCCCGGTCCAGCGTGCCGATGAGCGGGCTGGCGGCCACCCCGGCCGTCCAGATGAGGGTGCGGCAGGGCAGGACGCGGCCGTCGGTGAAGGTGACGGTGTCCTCGGTGACCTCCGCGACGGAGACGCCGAGCGAGACCTCGGTACCGCGCCTGGTGATGATCTCCAGCGCGCGCTGTCCGAGCCGGTCGCCCAGCTCGGGCATCAGCTTGGGCGCGATGTCGATCAGATGCCACTTGATCATGCGGGGGTCGATGCGCGGATAGCGCTTCGTGGCCGAGTTGGTCAGCCGCTGGAGGCAGGCGACGGTCTCCGTGCCCGCGTAGCCGCCGCCGACCACCACGAACTGGAGCCGCGCCGCGCGCTCCGCCTCGTCCGTCGTCGCGCAGGCGAGGTCGAGCTGCGAGATGACCTGATCGCGCACGTACGCGGCCTCGGCCAGCGTCTTCATGCCGCGCGCGTGCTGGTCGAGGCCCGGGATGTCGAAGCTGCGGGTGACGCTGCCGGGGGTGAGGACGAGGTAGTCGTAGCGCCGGTTCACCAGCTTGCCCGTGATCAGCCGCACCACGCAGACCTTGGCCTTCGTGTCCACGCCGATGACGCCGCCGGGGACGATCGCCGTACGGCGCAGGAGGCGGCGCAGCGGCGGCGCGACGGACTGCGGGGTCAGCACGCCGGAGGCCACCTGGGGCAGGAGCGGCAGGTAGAGCTGGTAGCTGTTCGGGGTGACGAGGGCGATCTCCGCCTCGTAAGGGCCGAGGTCGCGCTCCAGCCGCCGGGCGCACTCCACCCCGGCGAAGCCTCCGCCCACGATGAGAATTCTGGGTCGTTCCATGGCTGCACTCGCTAGGTCGACTCAGCACCGCGCGGGCAAACCTGGCGGTACCGTACGAAAAGGCTCGCACGGGGTCTCGGGGCCCGCCACTGGTCGGCCCCGTGGCCGGGCCGCCCCGGCCGGAAGCCGCGGAGGGGGAGGGCCGGGCGGCCCTCCCCCTCCGTCACGCGCTCGGCCGTGCGCCGAAACGCGCCTGCGCCGCGCGCCTGCGCCGTGCGCCTACGCGCCGATGTTCCCGCCGTCCTCGCGCCACACGCTGACGACGGACGGGCGCACGTACTTGCCCGGCCCGTCGGGCCAGGACGAGGCGGGCTCCTCGACGCTCGCGCCGTCCACCTCGCCCGGGTGCTGGACGGCGACGAGCACACGCCGGTCCTGCACGATCGGGCCGCAGGTCTCGGCCCCGGTCGGCACCGTCAGGAACTGCCGCACCTGGCCCCGCTGACGCCCCGCCGTCGCGACCCCGAACAGCCCGTCGTGGGTGCCCAGCGCGTTGCCGTCCGTCGAGATCCACAGGTTCCCGTACGCGTCGAACGTGACGTTGTCCGGGCAGGAGATCGGGCTGACCTGGTCCTTCGGGAAACCGGCGAAGTAGGTGGACGGGTCCTCGGGGTCGCCGCAGACCAGGAAGAGCCGCCACGAGAACTGCTTCGCCGTCGGGTCGTCGCCGCGCTCGGCGAACTCCAGCACCTGGCCGTGCTTGTTGCCGTTGCGCGGGTTCGCCTCGTCCGGGCCCGCCTTGCCGGCGGCGCCGCGGTCGGTGTTGTTGGTGAGCGCCACATAGACCCGCCCGGTGCGCGGGCTGGGCTCCACGTCCTCGGGGCGGTCCATCTTGGTGGCGCCGACCTTGTCACCGGCCAGGCGCGTGAAGACGTACACCTCCTCGGCGGTCATGCCCGGCACGTGCGAGGTGTCGCCCGTCGCCAGCGGGATCCACTCGCCCTTGCCGTCGAACTCGCCGTCCTCGGGGAGCGTGCCCTTGCCGTCGATCTCGCCCGCAGGGCTGTCGCCCTTGAGCTTGGCGACGTACAGGGTGCCCTCGTCCAGCAGCGTCAGGTTGTGCTCGCGCGCCGCCGCGCTGCCGCCGCGCATCATCCGCTTGGCGGAGACGAACTTGTACAGGTACTCGAAGCGCTCGTCGTCGCCCATGTAGACCACGGGACGCCCGTCGCGGGTCAGCCGCGGCTGCGCCGCCTCGTGCTTGAAGCGGCCGAGCGCGGTGCGCTTGCGGGGCGTCGCCTCCGGGTCGTACGGGTCCAGCTCGACGACCCAGCCGAAGCGGTGCGGCTCGTACGGCTCCTTGGTGACGTCGAAGCGCCTCTCGTACAGCTCCCACCTGCGCTGCGAGTCGGTGCCCTTGAGCGCATAGCGCTTGAGGCGCTTCTTGTGCTCCTCGTCCGTCACCTTGTCGGTGTTGGCGAAGTACTGGTCGACGTTCTCCTCGCCGTGCAGCGTCGTGCCCCACGGGGTGGTGCCGCCCGCGCAGTTGTTGAGGGTGCCCAGCACCGTGCGGCCCTCGGGGTCCGCCGAGGTGCGCAGCCACTCGCTGCCCGCCGCCGGGCCCGTCACCTCGAAGGGCGTGCTGGCCGTGATGCGGCGGTTGAGGCGGTGCCGGGGCACGGCCTTGAGCGCGCCCGTACGGCGCTCCTCGCGGACCACGACCACCGAGAGCCCGTGCGCGGCCATGCCGATCTCGACCTGCTCGCGGGTCGGCTTCTTCGCGTCGTACCCCGCGAACATGAGCTGCTCGTCCGTGTACTCGTGGTTCGCCACCAGGAGCTGGCTGCCGTGCTCGTGCTTGAGGGGGAGGAGGGAGAGGAAGTCATTGTTGTAGCCGAACTGGCCCGCCTGGGCCTTCGCCGACTGCTTCTCCGGGTCAAAGTCCGGGGCGCCGCGCAGGATCGGGTCGCCCCAGCGGATCACGACGTTCTGGCCGTAGCCCTGGGGGACGGTGACCTGGTCGGCGGTGTTCGGCTCGACGGGCGTGAAGCGCAGGCCCTTGGCGGCCTTGCCCCCTTTGCCTCCCTTGGCCGCGGCGCCCGCCGCGCCCTGCGCGCCGGAGGCGGCCGACGCCTCCTGGGGGGCGCCGAGCCCGGACCCCGCGGCGGCGGCGACGCCGACCACGGCACCGGCGCGCAGCATCGTACGGCGCGAGAGCGCGCCCGCGATGATGTCGCCGGCGTACTCGTTGCCGCTGGTGTTCGGCGCCTCGTGGAAGCAGGCGTCACCACAGCGGTAACGGCAGGTCATGGCCGATCTTCCGCCTTGGTGCGACCCCAGTATCGGCAGCAGCTTTCGCATGATCCCCTCCGGATGGTGCGGTTCCTCGCAGCGCGACGCTATGGGCGTAGATCCGCGAGGGAGCGTCGTGAGGGTGAACTACAGGTGAATCCCCCGACGCCGCGGGAGGCACGCCGCGCCGTGACCGGGGAGCGCCCCCGTACGAGTGGGGCGTCCGTCGTGCGAGTGCGGCGTCCGTACGCGCGTACGCGTGAAGGCCCCGACCGGGCTGGTCGGGGCCTTCACGTACGGACGTATACGGGCGCGGCGCGCTTACCGTCCCGCTACAGCTTGGGCTTGCGCACCGAGAGGTGCAGCTCCTTGAGGCGGGCCTCCTCGACCTCGCTCGGGGCGCCCATCATCAGGTCCTGCGCGTTGCCGTTCAGCGGGAACGCGATCGTCTCGCGGATGTTCGGCTCGTCGGCGAGCAGCATCACGATGCGGTCGATGCCCGGGGCGATGCCGCCATGCGGCGGGGCGCCGAACTGGAAGGCGCGCAGCATGCCGCCGAACTCGCGCTCCACGTCCTCCTTCGAGTAGCCCGCGATCTCGAACGCGCGGAACATGATCTCGGGCTCGTGGTTCCGGATCGCGCCGGAGGACAGCTCGGTGCCGTTGCAGACGATGTCGTACTGCCAGGCCAGGATGTCCAGGGGGTCCTGGGTCCGGAGCGCTTCCAGGCCGCCCTGGGGCATGGAGAAGGGGTTGTGCGAGAACTCGATCTTGCCGGTGTCCTCGTCCTTCTCGAACATCGGGAAGTCCACGATCCAGCAGAATCGGAAGACGCCCTCTTCGAAGTTCCCGGTGCGCTTGGCCGCCTCGACGCGGACGGCGCCCATGATCTTCGAGACCTCGTCGAACTCACCGGCCCCGAAGAAGACCGCCGTGCCCGGCTTGGCGTTCAGCGCCGTCAGCAGCGCGGAGACGTCGGCCTCGGTGAGGAACTTCGCGATGGGACCCGTCAGCGTGTTGTCGTCGCCGACGCGGACCCAGGCGAGGCCCTTGGCGCCCTGCTCGACGGCGAAGTCGCCCATCTGGTCGAAGAACTTCCGCGGCTGGTCCGCCGTGTCAGGCACGGCCAGCGCGCGCACGTGCTTGTCAGCGAACGCCTTGAAGCCAGAGCCGGCGAAGATCTCCGAGACGTCCACCAGCTCCAGCTGGGCGCGCAGGTCCGGCTTGTCGGAGCCGTACTTGAGCATCGCCTCGCGGAAGGGGATGCGCGGGAACGGGGAGGTGCACTCACGGCCGCCGCCCAGCTCCTGGAACAGCTCGGTCATCAGCTTCTCGATGACCGCGAAGACGTCCTCCTGCTCGACGAAGCTCATCTCCATGTCGAGCTGGTAGAACTCGCCGGGGGAGCGGTCGGCGCGGGCGTCCTCGTCGCGGAAGCAGGGCGCGATCTGGAAGTAGCGGTCGAAGCCCGCGATCATCAGGAGCTGCTTGAACTGCTGCGGGGCCTGCGGCAGCGCGTAGAACTTGCCCGCGTGCAGCCGGGAGGGGACGAGGAAGTCGCGCGCGCCCTCGGGCGATGTGGCGGAGAGGATGGGGGTCGCCATCTCGTTGAAGCCCTGCGCGACCATCTTCTCGCGGATCTTCGCGATGACCTTGGAGCGCAGCATGATGTTGCGGTGCATGCGCTCGCGGCGCAGGTCGAGGAAGCGGTACTCCAGGCGCTTCTCCTCGTTGACCCCGTCCTCGGCGTTGATCGTGAAGGGGATCTGCTCGGCGGCGCCCAGCACCTCCACCTCGCCGACCTCGACCTCGATCTCGCCGGTGGGCAGCTCGGGGTTGACGTTGTCCGCGCCGCGGGCCGTGACCCTGCCGTCGATGCGGACGGTGCTCTCCTTGGAGAGGGAGCTGAGGCGCTCGGCGACCTCGGTCTGCTCGGGCCGTACGACGAGCTGCACGATGCCGTAGTGATCGCGCAGATCGATGAAGAGGATGCCGCCCAGGTTCCGCCGATTGTGCAGCCACCCGCTCAGGCGGACGTCAGCGCCGACGTCCGAGGCCCGGAGTTCGCCGCAGGTGTGGGAACGGTACCGATGCATCATTCATCCAGTCATTCGGCTCAGGTGTCACTTGGGAATGCTTCTCAGACTACCGCCCTGGCCCACCCCCACTCGCCCCGCTTTCGGCAACCTACATAAAGTGGGGCAATGCGCACCGAGGACGTCCTGGCGGCCGTAGGCACCGGCCTCTGGCGATGGGACAACACCGCGGGGACGGTGACCCTCGACGCCCGCGCCTCCGCCCTCCTCGGCCTCCCCGCGCGCCCCAGCCCCACCGGTCTCCTCACCATCACCGAATCCACCGTCCGCTCACACGTCCACGTCGTCGACTTCGTGGAGCTCCAGGGCATCGCCAACCTCGCCGTCGCCGAGGGGACCGTCGCGGAGGCGTTGCTGCGGGTCGTCGACGCGGACGGTGAGGTCGTGCGCAGCGTCCGCACCCGGCTGCACCCGCACGGCGAGGGCGAGGGCGAGGCGTTCGAGCTGGTCGGCCTGATCTCCGAGATCCCCGACCCCTCACCGGCCCAGACGCCCGTCACGGGCGACTGGCGGCGCAACAGGGAGGCGTTCCTGCTCGACGCGGGCCGCGCGCTCGCCGAGGCCCACTCGACGGCCGAGGTGCTGCGCGTGGCCGCCTCGCTGGCCATGCCGGGGTTCTCGCCCGACGGGCTGGCCGTCTTCGGCGTCGAGGGCGACCGCATCTCGATCATCGGGCACCACGGGCAGGCGCAGGGCGCCGAGATTCCCTTCATGGACATGCCACTGGCCACGGAGTACCCGGCGGCCGAGGTCGTACGGACGGGGCGCGCCATCTACCTCGACTCACCGGAGGAGTACCGCCGGCGCTTCCCCACCACCTGGGCGCTGGCGGCGCCCTTCGAGCGCCAGTCGTGGGCGTACCTCCCGCTGATCGTCGCGGGCCGCACCATCGGCGCCTGGATGGCGGCCTTCGCCTATCCCGTCGCCTTCACGCCCGACGAGCGTGCCGTGCTGACGACGGTCGCCAGGATGCTGGCCCAGGCGCTCTCGCGTGCCTCGCTGCACGAGTCCGAGCGGGAGCTGACGGCGGGGCTCCAGCGCTCGATGCGGCCCACGCACAAGCCGGGCATCGACGGGATGGCGGTGGCGGCGCGCTACATCCCGACCGGCGGCGGGCTCCAGGTCGGGGGCGACTGGTACGACGTCATCCCGCTGCCCTCCGGCAGTACGGCGCTGGTCATCGGCGATGTGCAGGGGCACGACGTGCGGGCGGCCGGGATCATGGGCCAGCTCCGCATCGCGCTGCGCGCGTACGCGTCCGAGGGCCACCATCCCGACGCGGTGCTCTCGCGCGCCTCCCGCTTCCTCGCGGGCCTGGACGCGACGGAGGCGGAGGGCGAGCCGGGGCCGGGTCCTGGTCCGGGGGAGGGCGGGGAGACCGGGGCGCTGACAGGGACGGGGGGTGTGGGCGCGGTCGCGAGCGGGGGCAGGGGCGGGAGCGGGGGCAGCGGCGCGTGGGACGGCGACCCGCGCTTCGCCACGTGCCTCTACGTCGAGGCCGACCCGCACACCGGCACCCTCGACATCGCCCGCGCGGGGCACCCCGACCCCGCGATCCGCATGGCGGACGGCACGGTGCTGGTCCGGCCCACGGCGGGCGGGCTGCCGCTGGGCATCGACCCGGACACCGACTATCCGACGACGCGCCTCGTACTGGAGCCGGGCGAGACCCTGCTGCTGTGCACGGACGGACTCATCGAGACCGGCGGGCACGACATGGAGACGGGCTGGACCCGCATCCAGGAGGTCTTCACGCACCACTTCACGGGGCGCGCGGCCGAGGCGTACGGGGACGAGGGCCTGGAGGAGCTGGCCGACTCCCTCGTCCAGGCCGTGCACGGCCCGCCCTCGCACCACACGACGGGCCCGCTGGCCGACCGTCGCGAGGACGACATCGCGCTCCTGCTGCTCGCACTGGGCGACGGCTCCGGCGAGGGCGGCGGCGCCGTCTCCTCGCGCCGTACGGTCCTCACCATCGCGCAGGCCGAACCCGACCGCATCGCCGAAGCGCGGCACCAGCTCCAGGGCCTGCTCTACGACTGGACGAGCGAGGACCAGATCGACGGCGCCGTCCTGATGCTCTCGGAGATGCTCACGAACGTCCTCGTCCACACGGACGGCGACGCCCTCATGGTGGCCGAGATCAGCGGCCCACGGGGGCACCGGCTGCTGCGCGTCGAGGTCGCCGACAACAGCGACGAACTCCCCCACCGCCGTCAGCCGGGCGAGCTGGCCTCCTCGGGGCGCGGGCTGGTGCTGATGGAGATGCTCGCCGGGAGCTGGGGCGTGGACCCGAGGGGCGAGGGCAAGTGCATCTGGTTCGAGGTGCGGGAGGACGAACCGCAGCCCGAGTGGGGGTGAACCCCTGCTCGGGCTGCGGGACGGTCATGGCGCGGGCGCGGGCGCGGGCCTGGCGCCGGTGCCGGGGGGCCGGGCGCGGGGCCCGGGTTCCGGTTCCGGGGTCAGGCGCGGGTGGCCGGGACGCGGCCGAGGCGGCCCGCCTTGAAGTCGTCGAACGCCTGGGCCAGCTCGACGTGGCTGTTCATGACGAACGGCCCGTAGTGCGCCATCGGCTCGCGGATCGGCCGCCCGCCGAGCAGCACGACCTCCAGCTCCGGGGTGTGCGCGTCCTGGGACTCGTCGGCGCGCAGGGTGAGCGCGTCGCCCTCGCCGAAGACCGCGGTCTGCCCGGTGTGGACGGGCCGCCTGCCCGTACCGGCGGAGCCGCGGCCCGCCAGCACGTACGCCAGCGCGTTGAAGTCCGCGCGCCAGGGCAGCGTGATCTCGGCGCCGGGGGAGACCGTCGCGTGGATCATCGTGATGGGGGTGTGGGTGATGCCGGGGCCCTCGTGGCCTTCGAGGTCGCCCGCGATGACGCGCAGGAGCGCGCCGCCGTCGGGGGTGCTCAGCAGCCTGACCTGGCCGCCGCCGATGTCCTGGTAGCGGGGCGCGGTCATCTTGTCGCTGGCGGGGAGGTTCACCCAGAGCTGGAGGCCGTGGAAGAGGCCGCCGGAGACGACCAGCTCCTCGGGCGGCGCCTCGATGTGCAGCAGCCCGGAGCCCGCCGTCATCCACTGGGTGTCGCCGCCGTTGATGACGCCGCCGCCACCCTCGGAGTCCTGGTGCACGAAGGAGCCGTCGATCAGATACGTGACCGTCTCGAAGCCCCGGTGCGGGTGCCAGGGCGTGCCCTTGGGCTCGCCCGGCGCATACTCCACCTCGCCCATCTGGTCCATCATGATGAACGGGTCGAGATGCCGGTAGTTGATCCCCGCGAAGGCCCTGCGCACGGGGAAGCCCTCACCCTCGAAGCCCGTGGGGGCCGTGGTGACGGTCAGCACGGGGCGCTCGGTGGCGGCCTCGGGGCCCGGCACGGCGACACGGGGGAGCGTGAGCGGGTTCTCGACGGTGATCGCGGGCATGGCGGTCCTCCTAGACTCACCGTTCAATGTAGTTGAACGGTGAACATCTGCCAACGTGCCCGCATTCCCGGCCCCGCGCACCGGCCGTCCGCCCTGCGCAAGCGCGCAAGCGCCGCGACCGTCACCCGTGGCCGCGGAGGATCACCCGTACATGCGGCGCATCGCGAAGTCGACCATCTCCTCGACCGCCTTCGCGTCGAAGACGACCCGGTGGTCACCCTCCATGTCGAGCACGAAGCCGTACCCGGACGGGAGCAGGTCCAGCACCTCGGCGCCCGTGATCACGAAGTACTTGGACTCCTTGCCCGCGTAGCTGCGCAGCTCCTTGAGGGTGCTGAACATGGGGATCACCGGCTGCTGGGTGTTGTGCAGGGCGAGGAAGCCCGGGGTCTCGCCGCGCGGACAGTAGACCTTCGAGGTGGAGAAGATGCCCTGGAAGTCCTCGGCGGACATGGAGCCGGTGGTGAAGGCGCGGACGGCCTCACGGAGGGAGGGCGGGGACGGCTCGGGATACAGCGGCTGCCCGGCGCCGTGCTGCCCGTAGGGCGGCGGGGGCGCCTGCTGTGCCGTGTACTGCTGGTGCCCCTGCTGCTGCCCACCGTGAGGGTAGCCGTGCCCGGCGGACGCGGTCTGCTCGTAGCCGTACATGCGGGAAAGAGTAACGAGTCACAGATGGACGGTTAGGGGTTGCTTCTTATTACCGACGGGTAGCATCATCGGAGACTGCTTATCAACCGAGAACGAGTCATACGGAGCCGTCGCCATGGGGCACTACAAGTCGAATCTCCGCGACATCGAGTTCAACCTCTTCGAGGTACTCGGCCGCGACACGGTGTACGGAACCGGACCGTTCGCGGAGATGGACATCGAGACCGCCAAGAGCGTGCTGTCCGAGATCGCGCGCCTGTCGGAGAACGAGCTGGCCGCGTCGTACGAGGAGGGTGACCGCACCCCTCCGGTCTTCGACCCCGAGACCAACACCGCGCCGGTCCCGGCGTCCTTCAAGAAGAGCTACCAGGCGTACATGGACGCCGAGTGGTGGCGGCTGGGCATCCCGGAGGAGATCGGCGGCACCACCGCGCCGCGCTCGCTCCTGTGGGGCTTCGCCGAGACGATCCTGGGCGCCAATCCCGCCGTCTGGATGTACGCCTCAGGGCCGGCCTTCGCCGGTGTCCTCCACGAGGAGGGCACCGAGGAGCAGCACAAGATCGCCAAGCTGATGGCGGACAAGCAGTGGGGCTCCACGATGGTGCTCACCGAGCCGGACGCGGGCTCGGACGTCGGCGCAGGCCGCACCAAGGCCGTCCAGCAGGACGACGGCACCTGGCACATCGAGGGCGTGAAGCGCTTCATCACCTCCGGTGAGCACGACATGTCCGAGAACATCGTGCACTTCGTCCTCGCCCGCCCCGAGGGCCACGGTCCGGGCACCAAGGGCCTGTCGCTCTTCATCGTGCCGAAGTACGACTTCGACTGGGAGACCGGCGAGCTGGGCGAGCGCAACGGCGTCTACGCGACCAACGTCGAGCACAAGATGGGCCTCAAGGTCTCCAACACCTGCGAGATGACCTTCGGCGCCAACGCACCGGCCAAGGGCTGGCTGCTGGGCGAGAAGCACGACGGCATCCGCCAGATGTTCAAGATCATCGAGTTCGCCCGGATGATGGTCGGCACGAAGGCCATCGCCACTCTCTCGACCGGCTACCTCAACGCCCTTGAATACGCCAAGGAGCGCGTCCAGGGCGCCGACCTGGCGCAGTTCACCGACAAGACCGCGCCGCGCGTCACCATCACCCACCACCCCGACGTGCGCCGCTCGCTGATGACGCAGAAGGCGTACGCGGAGGGCATGCGCGCCCTCGTCCTCTACACGGCCTCCGTCCAGGACGAGATCCTGGTCAAGGAGTACGACGGCGAGGACGCCTCCGCCGCGCACCGCCTCAACGACCTGCTCCTGCCGATCGTGAAGGGCTACGGCTCCGAGAAGTCCTACGAGCAGCTCGCGCAGTCCCTCCAGACCCTGGGCGGCTCCGGCTACCTCCAGGAGTACCCGATCGAGCAGTACATCCGGGACTCCAAGATCGACACTCTCTACGAGGGCACCACCGCGATCCAGGGCCAGGACTTCTTCTTCCGCAAGGTCGTCCGCGACCAGGGCCAGGCGCTCACCGCGCTCTCCGAGGAGATCAAGAAGTTCCTCTCCGAGGCGAAGGGCGGCGAGGACCTCGCGCAGGCCCGTGAGCAGCTCTCCAAGGCCGCCGTGGACCTGGAGGCGATCGTCGGCGCGATGCTGACGGACCTGGCCGCCACCGAGAAGGACGTGAAGTCCATCTACAAGGTCGGTCTGAACACCACCCGCTTCCTGCTCGCCTCCGGCGATGTCGTCATCGGTTACCTCCTCCTCCGTGGTGCCGCCGTCGCCGCCGAGAAGCTGCCGAACGCCTCCGCCAAGGACAAGCTCTTCTACGAGGGCAAGATCGCGGCAGCGAAGTTCTTCGCGGCGAACGTCCTCCCGGGTATCGCCGTGCAGCGCGGTCTGGCCGAGTCCATCGACCTGTCCGTGATGGAGCTGGACGAGGCGGCCTTCTGAGCCTCTGAAGCCGCCCCTCCCGGCTCACCCCTCATTCGGAACGCCCCTCTCCGCCCCATCCGGGAAGAGCGGGGCGTTTCGCATTCGTATGCTGAGGCATATGAGTCCGAGCACTGAGTCCTCCGAGCGCGACGCGCCTTCCCCGCCCCGCTTCGACTGCCGCCACACGGACGGCCTGATCGAGTTCCTCGCGGGCTCGCCCACGCCCTACCACGCGGTGGCCGGAGCGGCGCAGCTGCTGGAGAAGGCGGGCTTCCGGCAGGTCAGTGAGACGGACTCCTGGGACGGCTCCAGCGGCGGCAAGTACGTGCTGCGCGGGGGCGCGCTGGTGGCCTGGTACGTCCCCGAGGGGGCCGCTCCCGCGACTCCCTACCGCATCGTGGGCGCCCACACCGACTCCCCCAACCTCCGGGTCAAGCCGCTGCCCGACACGGGTGCCAACGGCTGGCGGCAGATCGCCGTCGAGGTCTACGGCGGCACCCTCCTCAACACCTGGCTGGACCGCGACCTCGGCATCGCCGGACGCCTCTCGCTGCGGGACGGCTCGACCCGGCTGGTGAACGTGGACCGGCCGCTCCTGCGCGTCCCCCAGCTCGCCATCCACCTGGACCGGCAGGTCAACGACGGGCTGAAGCTGGACCGCCAGCGTCACATGACCCCCGTGTGGGGGCTCGGGACGCCGCACGAGGGCGACCTGATCCGCTTCCTCGCCGAGGAGTCGGACCTCCCCGCCGAGGAGATCACCGGCTGGGACCTGATGGCCCACAGCGTGGAGCCGCCCGCCTATCTGGGCAGGGACCGGGAACTGGTGGCGGGTCCGCGCATGGACAACCTCCTCTCTGTGTACGCGGGCGCGGCGGCCCTGGCCGCCGTGGCCGAACACGGGGACCTCTCCCATGTGCCGGTGCTGGCCGCCTTCGACCACGAGGAGAACGGCAGCCAGTCGGACACCGGCGCCGACGGGCCGCTGCTCGGCAATGTGCTGGAGCGTTCGGTCTTCGCCCGTGGCGGCGGCTACGAGGACCGGGCGCGCGCCTACGCGGGCACCATCTGCCTCTCCTCCGACACCGGGCACGCCGTCCACCCCAACTACGCGGAGCGTCACGAGCCGGGCCACCACCCGATGCCGAACGGCGGGCCCATCCTCAAGGTCAACGTCAACCAGCGCTACGCCACGGACGGTGCGGGCCGTGCGGTCTTCGCCGCCGCCTGCGAGCGCGCCGGCGTGCCCTGGCAGAACTTCGTCTCCAACAACGCGATGCCCTGCGGGACGACGATCGGCCCCATCACCGCGGCCCGGCACGGCATTTCGACAGTGGACATCGGAGTGGCGATCCTCTCCATGCACTCGGCCCGCGAACTGTGCGGCGCGGACGATCCCTATCTGCTGGCCAACTGCCTCACCGCCTTCCTGGAGGACTGAGCCCGAGCCGGTCAGCAAGACAGTCCGGTGCCGGTCAGGACAGTTCGGTGTACGCGCGTATGAAACGTGTGCCGTCGAGGTGGATGCTGTTCTGCCCTGACGGGGAGGGCAGCTCCAGCAGGCGGTCGAGCACCCGGCCGTAGGGGCCGCAGCCGGAGGTCCTGGGGAGCGCGAAGCGCTGATCTTCGATGCCCGGCATCTCACCGGGCGCGGGCTCGCCCACGGCCTGGAGGACCAGACCGATCGGCTCCGCTCCGCTGCCTATGGAGCAGGTGCGCGGCAGACCGGGCCCGGAGAGGCCGAAGACCATGTCCAGCTCACCCATGCGCTCTTCGTCGCTGAGGAAATCGAAGGAGCCCCCATAGCCCGGGGTGACCGAGAGAGGGGTGCCCGGGACGCGCAGGGCGGCGGCCTCCAGGCCGCCGAAGACCTGGTGGAACTCCCCATCGATACGGCCCTCCGCGTGCGTGACGGTCATCGGCTCGGATATGGGGACCTCAGCGCTGCCGAGCCGCAGATGCCCCGTCGCGACGACGGCCTCGCAGCGCCACTGTGCGGGATCGGCACCGGATGGCAGCTCGGACCGGGTGGGACACGAGGCGAAGCGGCCGTCCCCGTCCCCCGCTTCCACAGCCGCGGCCACAGCCGTGGAAGCGGCGCCGACGGAGCCGGCGGCCCCGAGCGTCAGCGCCGCGAGCGCGGCGAGAACCCCGCGCGGGATGCGGGACGGCCGGGCTGTACGCACCGCGCGGGCGCCACGGACGGCGCGGGCCATGGATGACATGCGGGTGGTGAACACAGAGCTCCCCCTACGAATCGAACCAGTTCCTGCTCAAGGACCGTTCTCCCGACCAGCATTACAGAGTTTTCTCTGCAAAGAAAGATCCGCAGAGAAAACTATGCAGAGAAAGTTCTGTGAGCTACGCTGGCCCCATGACAGCCAAGGAGGAGCCAGCCCGGCAGGTCAGTGATCCCGCGGTGCTGAAGGCGCTGGCACACCCGCTGCGCCAGAAGATCCTGCGCCGCCTCGGCACGGCGGGGCCCGCGACGTCGACCACGCTCGCCGCCGCCCTCGGCGAGAACACCGGAACCCTCAGCTATCACCTGCGCCAGTTGGAGCGCGGCGGCTTCGTCGAGGACGTCACCGAGCGCCCCGGGAGCCGGGAGCGCTGGTGGCGGGCGGTGTCCGGGCTGGACATCCGCAGACCGTCGCCGGAGGAGCTGACGGACGCGGAGCGCACGGTCATGAACGAGCTGGACCGCATACGCGGCGAGGAGGATCTGCGCGCCCTGCATCTCGCCCACCGGCACATGCTGGAGCAGTCGGGGCCGGTCCGTTGGGTTCAGGGCTCGCGCGGGCTCAGTCATCTCACGCACGAGGAGCTGAAGGACTTCCACGACGCGTACTTGGAGCTGCTGGCCCGCTATTCCAGAGGCCCGGAGGAGGCCCCGGAGGACGCGCGGCCCGTGCTCCTGCGCTGGTTCGGCGTCGTGGACGACGCCGAGGAGGGGGCCGCGGAGGGAACTGCGGAAGAGGGTGCGGCCGGGGGAGGCGCGAGCGGACGAGGCGCAGGGACCAGCACCACATAAGACCCGTGGAGGGAGGGGAAGTTGGCGACTGCCGAGTTCAACAGCGCCCCTGGCTCTCCTCAGTTGTTGTGGCGGCCACCGATTGGCCTTCGGCGGGAGGGGTACCCGGCGTCACGTACGGGCCCGGAAGCAAGCCAACAAAGCTCGGAGGCGGATTTCGATGGGCATCGTCATCTGCATCGCCATGATGGCCATAGGGGGCATTCTCACCCTCGGGGTCAGTTGGGATGTCAGCGGTGTCAACCTCGACGTGATCGGACTGATCCTGATCGCTGTCGGCATGATCGGCCTGGCGGCCTACATCAGCATCTTCAAGCGGCGGCGCGTGCAGCCGCCGTCCCCGGCGGCTCCCGTCGTCGAGGAAGTCAACAAGCACCACTGGGAGTAGCCCCGGCCCCGGGAACAGCCCGGGAGGCCCATGCCCGCGACGGCTGCGGGCAGGTCGCGGGCGGGTCACGGAAGAGAGGCGGGGGGACGGTGACGGACTGCGGCAGCACGGAAGCCGGGCGGCGGATCGAGGTCCGTCGCCCGGCTTCCCGCGCGTCCGCGCCTCCACGGACGCGGGCCGTTCCTGCCGCTCCGCCCCTGCCAGGCGTTCCGGCCCTTCCAGGCGTGGGCCTATTCGCTGTCGAGTCCCGCCAGCACGAGCCCCAGCCGGTCCACGCCGTCGTCCGTGACCCGGATCGGGACGCCCCAGTCCTGCTGGTGCACATGGCAGGCGGGGAACTCGATGTCCGGCGCGTCGTCGCACGAGGCGGCCATCGCCGAGACGTGCAGCACGCCCTCCGTCACACCGTCGGCGAGCACCACGTAGCGGTCGAGATCGGTGCCCTGCCCTGCGCCGTCCTCCAGGAGTTCGGGCGGTGTCGCGCTGACGAGGAGACGGGTGGACGGGCCGTAGCGCTCGTCCAGCTTCTGTCCGGCCGGGGCCTGGAAGACCACGTCCAGCCGCAGCTTCCCCGGCGCCACCTCGGTCGCGGCGCGCTGGGTGCGGTGGGCGACGGACTCGACGCGCACCGCCTCCTCGGGCAGCCGCAGCCGCGTCAGCCGGTGCCGTGCCGATTCGACGACGAGGATCTCTCCCCGGCCCGCCGCCCCCGTGTCCGTCCCGGCCGCGCCGTCGTCGGCGGCCCCGGCGGCCAGCACCGCGCCGGAGGGCTCGCGCAGGTCCGTTGCCAGCGTCGTGACCTCGCCCGTCGCCGGGTCGTAGCGGCGCAGCGCGTGGTTGTAGGTGTCGCTGACGGCGACGGAGCCGTCCGGCAGCGCCGTGACGCCCAGCGGGTGCTGGAGCAGCGCCTGGCCGGCGGGGCCGTCGCGGTGCCCGAAGTCGAAGAGGCCGGTGCCGACGGCCGTGCGGACGGTCAGTTCGCGGTCGATCCAGCGCAGCGCGCTGGTCTCGGAGTCGGCGATCCACAGCCGTTCCCCGTCGGGCGAGGCCGAGAGGCCGGAGGGCTGCGCGAACCACGCCTCCTCGGCCGGGCCGTCGACGAGGCCCTCGTTCGTCGTGCCCGCGGCGGCTCGTACGGTGCCGTCGGCCGGGTCGTAGGTCCACAGTTGGTGGACGCCCGCCATGGCGATCCACACGCGGTCGGCGAACCACGCCACGTCCCAGGGCGAGGACAGCGCCACCTCGCGCGCCGGGCCGGAGACCGGGGAGCCCTGCCACCACTGGCGTCCCGTGCCCGCGAGGGTGGTCACCTCGCCGGTCTCCACGTCGAGGCGGCGCAGCGCGTGGTTGACGGTGTCCGCGATGACGACGGCGCCGTCGGGCAGCAGCGCGAGGCCCTGCGGCTCGTTGAAGCGCGGCTCCCGCGCCTCCGCCTCAGCCGCTCCGGCCGCTCCAGCAGCCTCGGAACCCGTCGCTCCCCCGCTCGCACCCGCCGTGCCGTCGGTCAGCCCGCGCTCGCCGCTGCCGATCCTGCGGACGACGGTCTCGCCGTCGTCCGCCAGCTCCACGAGCTGGTGCCGGGTCGTGTCCGAGACGAGATAGTGCCCGCTGCCGGGCAGCCGCAGCGCCTTGCCGGGAAAGCGCAGGTCACTGGCCTCCGGCTCGGGCGGTACATACGGGCCGTCCCCTCGGTGCAGCGTGCCCTTGGCCTCGTGCTCGCTCTCCAGCCGCTCCACCAGCGTCTCGATAGCGTGCGCGTGGCCCTCGCCCGCGTGCTGTGCGACGACATACCCCTCGGGGTCGATCACGACGAGGGTGGGCCAGGCGCGTACGGCGTACTGCTTCCAGGTGGCCAGCGAGGGATCGTCGAGGACGGGGTGGTGCACGCCGTAGCGCTCGACGGCGTCCACGACCGCCTGGTGCTCGGCCTCGTGCACGAACTTCGGCGAGTGGACGCCGACGATCACGACGGTGTCCCTGTGGCGTTCCTCCAGCTCGCGCAGCTCGTCCAGGACGTGCAGGCAGTTGATGCAGCAGAAGGTCCAGAAGTCCAACACCACGATCTTTCCCCGCAGGTCAGCGAGGGTGACGGGGGTGCCTCCTGTGTTCAGCCAGCCGCCCTCGCCGATCAGCTCGGGGGCACGGACGCGCGCGTGTGAAGCCATGTCACCATCCAACAGCAGCGTCCCCCGGCCGCATTCCTGGCCCCCGTCGGCCCGGACGTACGTCACACCCCCGCGCGGCTCCGGCGCACCTCCCGTGGCGCCTCTTCCCGCAGGCCCGTCGCGCCCCGGAGCGAATTGACCGGCTCGTCCGGATCCACCCGCATCTGCCAGGAGAAAGCGCGCACCGTACCACCGGCCATGCATTCGAGGGGGTCAATTGGGCCTAGCATCGTCACTCAAAAGCACTGCCGGGGTGCCCGCGCGCAGCGTAACTTGAGAGCACCCAGACCGCGAACGATCCGTATTGCCCGAAACGATCCGTACCGCCCGAGGGGTCTCGTGACCGACCACCCAAGCCTTCAGCCTTACGTCGACGCCTGGACAGAGTCCATCGAAGCGATATCCGAGCTGGTGAAGCCGCTCGCCGAGGGCGAGTGGAACCGGTCGACAGCCTGCCCCGGCTGGTCGGTCCGCGATGTGGTCTCGCACATCATCGGCCTGGAGTGCGAGCTGCTGGGCGATCCGCGTCCGATCCACACGCTTCCGCGCGACATCTACCACGTCGTGGACGAGCCCAGCCGTCACATGGAGATCCAGGTCGACGTGCGACGGCACCACACCGGGCCCGAGATGACGAGCGAGCTGGAATACACCATCATCCGCCGCACCCGTCAGCTCCGTAACGAGAAGCGGGCGCCGGACGCCGAGGTGCAGAGCGTCATGCCGGGTGGCGGGAAAATGCCCCTGGAGCGGCAGTTGATGCTGCGGGCCTTCGACGTCTGGGTCCACGAGCAGGACCTCCGCCGCGCGCTGGGCAAGCCGGGCAACCTCGACTCCGCGGGCGCCCATGTCGCCCGTGACGTGCTGCTTCTCGGGCTGCCGAAGGTGGTCGCCAAGCGCGCCTCCGCGCCCGTGAACTCCGCGGTGGTCTTCGACATCAGCGGCCCGGTCGAGTTCATGCGGACGGTGCGCGTCGACGCCGAGGGCAACGGCTCGGTCGACGGCAGCCCCTCGCTGGGCCCCGCGGTGACGATCTCGCTGGACTGGGAGACGTATCTGCGGCTGGCGTGCGGGCGGGTGCGGTTCGATCAGGTCAGCGACCAGGTCAAGATCGAGGGTGACGCGGCCCTCGGCACCGCGATCATGAACGTCTTCAGCGTCACCCCGTAGAACCCGTTGGCCCCGGGGACGCCGGGAGCCCCCGGCCCCGCAACCGGGGACCGCACGTGCCCGCGCCCGCGCCCGGCCCGCGCCGACGGGCGGACGGGCCGGGCGGGCGGGCGGGCGGGGCGGGCGGGCCGGGCCAGAGGCATCAGCACGGACACGGGCATGGGCGCAAGGGGCGGCAGGGGCGGCCGTCAGGCCGGTACGTGCACGGCCTCGACCCTGCTCGCGACGACCCGCTCCCGTTCACGCTGGTGCGCACGCCCCCGCAGCCGCAGGATCTGGACGACCCCGATCGCCTCCAGCACGAAGACGCTGGCGAAGGCGATGCGGAAGTTGTCGCCGGTGAGGTCCAGCAGCACGCCGACCGCCAGCAGCGTCGTCATCGAGGCCGTGAAGCCGCCCATGTTGACGATGCCCGAGGCCGTGCCCTGCCGCTCCGGCGGGTTGGCGGGCCGGGCGAAGTCGAAGCCGATCATCGACGCAGGACCGCAGGCGCCGAGCACCACGCACAGCACCACGAGCAGCCACGTGGGCGCCTGTCCCGGCCACGCCAGGACCACGCCCCACGACGTGGCCGTCGCCGCGACCGTGCCGAGTGCGATGGGGGTGCGCGCCGTGTGGTGCCGGGCGATGACCTGCCCGAAGACCAGGCCGACCGCCATGTTCGAGAGCACGACCAGCGTCAGCAGCTCACCCGCCGAGGCCCGCGAGAGCCCCTGCGCCTCGACCAGGAACGGCATCCCCCACAGCAGCAGGAACACCATCGCGGGGAACTGGGTGGTGAAGTGGACCCACATGCCCATCCTGGTGCCGGGTTCGCGCCAGGTGCGGGCGATCTGACGGCGTACGTAGCCGCGCCCGGTGTGCGTCGCGGGCGGCGGCTCGTGCCCCTTCGGGTGGTCCTTGAGGAAGATCAGCATCAGCACGAGGACCAGCACGCCGCCCAGCGCGCTGCCCGCGAAGGTCGGGGTCCAGCCGAACGCGCCGAGCAGGCGCGCCAGCACCAGCGTCGTCACCAGGTTGCCCGCCATGCCGATCAGCGCGGCGATCTGCGCGACGAGCGGGCCGCGCTTGGCCGGGAACCAGCGCGAGCCGAGCCGCAGCACGCTGATGAACGTCATCGCGTCGCCGCAGCCCAGCAGGGCGCGGCAGGCGAGCGCGGCGGCGTACGAGCTGGAGAACGCGAAGCCGAACTGCCCGACCGTGAACAGGACCACGCCCAGCGTCAGGACCTTCCTGGTCCCCCACCTGTCGACGAGCAGGCCGACGGGTATCTGCATGCCCGCGTAGACGAGCAGTTGGAGGATGGAGAAGGTGGAGAGGGCGGAGGCGTTGATGTCGAAGCGCTCGGCGGCGTCCATGCCCGCGACGCCGAGGCTGGTGCGGTAGGTGATCGCGACGAAGTAGACGGCCACGCCGAGGCCCCATACGGCGATGGCGCGTCGGCCGCCCGGGGGTTCGCCCGGGACGGATATGCCGTGCGGCGGGCGCGAGGAGGGGGAGGAAGCGGCAGCGCTCACCGCACATCACCCTGCACCAGGTGCCGCACCCAGCTCACGTGCTGGTTGACCGCCGTGGCCGCCGCTTCCGCGTCGCCCGCGCGCAGGGCCTCCATGATCTCCGTGTGCTCGGCGATGTTCTTCGCGATGCGGTCGGGGTGCGCGTGCATGACGGCGACGCCCATCCGCAACTGGCGGTCGCGGAGCTGGTCGTAGAGCCGCGAGAGGATCTCGTTGCCCGTGCTGCGGACGATCTCCGCGTGGAAGCAGCGGTCGCTGGCGGCCACGGCGGCGAGGTCGCCGGAGGCGGCGTGCGTGCGCTGCTCCTCCAGCAGTTCCTCCAGCCGCTCGATGAGCCCTGCCCGTACGGGCGACGCCGTGCGCACCGCGTGCTCCTCCACCAGCAGCCGCGTCTCCACGACGTCGTGGATCTCCCGCGCGGACACCGGCAGGACCAGGGCGCCCTTCTTGGGGTAGAGCCTGATCAGCCCCTCCACCTCCAGGCGGAGCAGCGCCTCGCGCACGGGCGTACGGGAGACGCCGACGGCCTCGGCCAGCTCGCCCTCGGTGAGCAGCATGCCGCCCTCGTAGCGCCGTTCGAGCACGGCTTGCTTGATGTGGGCGTAGACGCGGTCGGCGGCTGGTGGCTGCTTGGGGGAGGGGGAACTTGCTGGCACTACGGGTGCGACGGACATGTGCACACCATAGATACAACAGAGATGCGTGAGTAGACGCGTCCGCGATACGGACGTGATACGGACGTGCCCCGTGCGCCCGGAGTCGCTCGTTCCGGGGGCACGGGGCACGTCGTGTGTGCGCGGTCACGCCGTACGCGGGGTCACCGGGCTCGCGGGGTCACCGCGCTCGCGGGAGCACCGCCCGCGCGTACGGCGTCAGCGTCACGCCCAGGTCATCAGGCGCTTCGGCCGCTCCAGCACCGCCGCCACGTCGGCCAGCACCTTGGAGCCCAGCTCGCCGTCGACCAGGCGGTGGTCGAAGGAGAGGGCCAGGGTGGTGACGTGGCGCGGCTTGACCTTGCCCTTGTGGACCCAGGGCTGTTCACGGATCTGGCCGAAGGCCAGGATCGCGGACTCACCGGGGTTGAGGATGGGCGTACCGGTGTCGATGCCGAAGACGCCGACGTTGGTGATGGTCACCGTGCCGCCCTGCATCGCCGCCGGGCTGGTCCTGCCCTCGCGGGCCGTGGACACGAGGTCGCCGAGGGCCGATGCCAGTTCGGGCAGCGTCTTGGCCTGCGCGTCCTTGATGTTGGGGACGATCAGACCGCGCGGGGTGGCGGCGGCGATGCCCAGATTGACGTAGTCCTTCTGGACGATCTCCTGGTTCGCCTCGTCCCAGGAGGCGTTGACCTCCGGGTTGCGGCGGATGGCCACCAGGAGCGCCTTGGCCACGAGCAGCAGCGGGTTGACCCGCACGCCCTCCATGTCCGGGTCCTGCTTCAGCTCCTGGACGAGCTTCATCGTCCGCGTCACGTCCACCGTCACGAACTCGGTGACGTGGGGCGCTGTGAAGGCGCTGTTGACCATCGCCTGCGCGGTCGCCTTGCGTACGCCGCGGATCGGGGTACGTGTCTCGCGGTCGCGCTGGGTACCGGCACCGGTACCGCCGGGGCGGCCCACGGCGGCCGTGGGCGCCGCCTCCGGGGCGGGTGCCGGCTGCGCGGCCGGTGCGGTCTGCGCGGCCGGTGCGGTCTGCGCTGCCGGGGCCGGCGCCGGTGCCGATGCCGAGGCCGCCGTCGCGGCCTCCGCCGCGGCGAGCACGTCCTCGCGGGTGACGACGCCGCCCTGGCCCGTCGGGGTCACCGTCGCCAGATCGACGCCCATGTCCTTGGCGAGCTTGCGCACGGGGGGCTTGGCCAGGGGCCGCTCCCCGTTCGCGCGGCCCGCGTCCGGAGCCGGTGCCGGAGCCGGGGCCGGGGCCTGTGCCGGGGTGGCGACGGGCCCCGCGCCGTGGCCGTTCAGCTCACCCTGTACGGCGCGCTGTCCCGCGGCCCGCTCCGCGTCCTGACCGCCGTCGCCCGCCTGCCCCGCCTGCGGCTTGCGCGGGCGGCGCTTCGTCGACGCCTCCGAGACGCCGTAGCCGACCAGCACCGGCTGACGGCCACCACCGGACTCACCGGCCTCGGAATCGGCCTCGGCCTCCCGCCCCTCACCGTCGCCCCCGGACGCCGCCTCACCAGCCACGTCGTCGCTCCCCGTCAGCGGCCCCGCCGAGGGGTCGGTGTCGACGGAGATGATCGCGGTGCCGACGTCCACCGTCGTGCCCTCGTCAAAGCGCAGCTCGTGCACCGCGCCGTCGAAGGGGATGGGCAGCTCGACGGCCGCCTTGGCCGTCTCCACCTCGCAGACGACCTGGCCGTCCGTGACCGTGTCCCCCGGCTGGACGTACCACTTGAGGATCTCGGCCTCGGTCAGGCCCTCGCCCACGTCGGGCATCTTGAACTCGCGGATGCGGGTCCCGCTCTCAGTCATCGTCACGGCTCTCCTCAGTACGCCAGCGCGCGGTCGACGGCATCGAGCACCCGGTCGAGTCCCGGAAGGTACTCGTCCTCCAGCCGGGCCGGAGGATACGGCGCGTGGAAACCGCCGACGCGCAGCACCGGGGCCTCCAGGTGGTAGAAGCACCGCTCCGAGATGCGCGCGGCGACCTCGGCGCCCGTGCCGAGGAAGACCGGTGCCTCGTGCACCACCACCAGCCTGCCGGTCTTCTCGACCGAACGCTGGATCGTGTCGAAGTCGATCGGCGACATGGAGCGCAGATCGACGACCTCCAGCGAGTTGCCCTCCTCCTCGGCAGCGGCGGCGGCCTCCAGGGCCACCTTCACCATGGGCCCGTAGGCCGCGAGGGTGAGATCGCTGCCCGTACGGGCGACGCGCGCCGCGTGCAGCGGCCCCGGGATGGCCGAGGTGTCGACCTCACCCTTGTCCCAGTAGCGCCGCTTGGGCTCGAAGAAGATGACGGGGTCGTCGCTCTCGATGGCCTGCTGCATCATCCAGTAGGCGTCGGAGGCGTTCGAGGGGGAGACGCACTTGAGCCCCGCGACGTGCGCGAACAGCGCCTCGGGGGACTCGCTGTGGTGCTCGACGGCGCCGATGCCGCCCGCGTAGGGGATGCGGATGACGATCGGCAGCTTGATGGTGCCCAGCGCGCGGGCGTGCATCTTCGCGAGCTGCGTGACGATCTGGTCGTACGCGGGGAAGACGAAGCCGTCGAACTGGATCTCCACGACGGGCCGGTACCCGCGCAGGGCCAGCCCGATGGCGGTGCCGACGATGCCGGACTCGGCGAGCGGGGTGTCGATGACCCGGTCCTCGCCGAAGTCCTTCTGGAGCCCGTCGGTGATGCGGAAGACGCCGCCCAGCTTGCCGACGTCCTCGCCCATGATCAGGACCTTGGGGTCGTTCTCCATGGCCTTGCGCAGGGACTCGTTCAGCGCCTTCGAGAGGGGCATCTTCCGCACGCTGCCAGGGGTGGCGGCAGTGGCGGAGGAGACGGCGGGAGAGGAGGCGGAAGTGTCGGTGGCCATGTCAGCGGCCCTCCTCGGCGGTGTCGGCGAAGGACGCGGCGTACTCCGCGTACTGGGCGCGCTCCTCGTCCACCAGGGCGTGCCCGTCCGCGTAGACGTTCTCAAAGATGGCCATGGAGTCCGGGGCCTTCATGGTGCGGATGGACTCGCGTACGTGCTTGCCCATCGCCTCGCTCTCCTCGTCCAGCGCGGCGAAGAAGTCCTCGTCGGCGAGACCGGTCTTCTCCAGGTGGAGCCGCAGCCGCTGGATCGGGTCCTTGGCCTCCCACTCCACGCGCTCCTCGTCGCGGCGGTAGCGGGAGGGGTCGTCCGAGGTGGTGTGGGCGCCCATGCGGTACGTGAACGCCTCGACCAGCATCGGTCCCTGCCCCGCGCGGGCGCGCTCGACGGCGGCCCGGGTCACGGCGAGGCAGGCGAGCACGTCGTTGCCGTCGACGCGGACGCCGGGGAAGCCGAAGCCCTGCGCTCGCTGGTAGATCGGCACCCGGGACTGGCGCTCGGTGGGCTCGGAGATCGCCCACTGGTTGTTCTGGCAGAAGAAGATGACCGGCGCGTTGTAGACGGCGGCGAAGGTGAACGCCTCGGCGACGTCGCCCTGGCTGGAGGCGCCGTCGCCGAAGTACGCGATGACGGCGGAGTCGGCACCGTCCTTGGCCACGCCCATCGCGTAGCCGGTGGCGTGCAGCACCTGCGAGCCGATCACGATCGTGTACAGGTGGAAGTTGTTGTCGTTGGGGTCCCAGCCGCCGTGGTTCACGCCGCGGAACATGCCGAGGAGGTTCGTGGGGTCCACCCCGCGGCACCAGGCGACGCCGTGCTCGCGGTAGGTGGGGAAGACGTAGTCGTCGTCGCGCAGCGCGCGCCCCGAGCCGATCTGCGCGGCCTCCTGGCCGAGCAGCGACGCCCACAGGCCCAGCTCGCCCTGCCGCTGGAGCGAGGTGGCCTCGGCGTCGAAGCGCCGGGTCAGCACCATGTCGCGGTAGAGGCCGCGCAGCTCTTCGGGGGTCGGGTCGAAGGCGTAGTCCGGGTGCTCGACGCGGTCGCCTTCGGGGGTCAGGAGCTGGATCAGTTCGGTCTGCCCGGCACCGGAACCGGAACCGTCGACGGCTGCGGGGGCGGTGGCGGGAGCGGTCCTACGGGCGGCGGTGGCCGTCTTCTTCTTCGCGGGGGCCTTCGCGGGGCTCTTCGCCGCCGTCTTCGCCGTCGCCGTCGACGTCTTCTTGGCGGCGGCCGTCTGCTTCGTAGCGCGCTTGCCTCCGGTGCCGCTGCTGCGCGTTGTACCGCGCGCGGCAGTGCTCTCCACGGTCACGTGTGCTCCTCTTCTGTCCGGCCCCCGGGGTCGCCGGTGGCCTGGGGGTCCCCCGCCTGGGAGGCGGGGGGAGGCTCGCCCGTTCCCGTACGGCGCACGGGGTGGGTGCGGCGCGGACGGAAGCCGAGCGGTGACTACTGTCCCGGTCGACGGCCCGCTGAAGCCATGCCCAGACCTCCATACACGCACGAAGCCGCCCTGACCTGCAACTTTGTTCGGATATCCAACTAAGAACTCGGAAATCCAAACATCGTCGGGATATCAGGGACGTCACTGGTCACGGCCTCGCGGACCCCGCGGACACCCGCACGGTATCCCGGAGGCCACAAGCGCGGGAAGAGCAGCGCGGGGACCAGTATGTGAGACTGAGGCCGTGCGCGAAGACCGAAAAATCACCGTATTCCTCGTCGATGACCATGAGGTGGTCCGTCGGGGGGTACACGAGATGCTTTCGGTGGAATCGGACGTCGAGGTCGTCGGCGAGGCGGGCACAGCGGCCGACGCACTCGTCGGGGCCTCGGGCTATGTGCTGAAGGCGATCCGCGGCCAGGAGCTGCTGGGGGCCGTACGGGACGTGGCGGCGGGCAAGTCGCTGCTGGACCCCGTCGCCACCCAGCGGGTGCCGGAGCGGCTGCGCGACGGCGGCAGGTCCGGGGAGGACGGCAGGCTCGCGTCGCTGACCGGCCAGGAGCGCAGGATCCTCGATCTGATCGGCGAGGGCCTGACCAACCGCGCCATCGGCGAGCGCCTCCACCTCGCCGAGAAGACGATCAAGAACTATGTCTCCGGCCTGCTCGCCAAGCTCGGCATGGAGCGCCGCTCGCAGGCCGCCGCGTACGTGGCCCGTATGCAGGCGGGCCGGGCGGCGCGGGGCGACGGGGGGTCGTAGCCGTCGCCCGGTGCCCAGCGCCCGTCGCCTGGCGCCCGGCACCCAGCACCCGGCACCCGGTCAGTCGCAGAACGCGCCGCGCACCGCCGCGTACTCGCTCGTCCACCACACCACCAGCGACGCCGCGGCGGGGAACTGCGGATCGGCGCGGCCGTCGCTCAGCTCGTAGCGCCAGCACAGCATCCAGAAGTCGTTGAGCCGCTCCCACCACACGCGGTGCACCGCCGCGCTCAGCTCGTCGGGGGAGGCGTGCGCCGCGTGGCGGTACGCGCGTGCGTAGGCCCGTACGCGGGGCAGGTCGAGGGTGCCGTCGGGTCGTACGAAGAAGATCGCCGCGGCCCTTACCGCCTCCTCGGCGCGCGGCTGCACCCCCAGCCGGTCCCAGTCGACGATCGCGAGCGGCTCACCGGGGCCGCCGGAGTCGTCGGGACCGCCGGGGCCGCCGGGGCTGTCGGGGCTGTCGGGGTCGGTGTGGCGGTAGAGGAGGTTGAGGGGGTGGAAGTCGCCGTGCACCCAGCCCGCGACCGGCTCGGCGCCCTCGGGCGGACGCTGCCCCGCGAAGTCGTGCAGCAGCGCGCGGCGCTCCAGGAGGCGGTACTCGGCGAGCGCGTCGAAGCTGTCGGGCGCCTTCCGTGCCCTGATCCGGACGAGGAGTTCGCAGATGAGGGCGTGCGTGTCCGAGGGGTCGGCGCTGGGGTGCGCGGGCGCGGCGGCGGCCGGTATGACCTGCGCGAGCCGGGTGTGCACCTGCCCCAGCAGGGCGCCGAGGCGGCGGGACTGCGCCGTGGTCAGCTCGCTGCCGTGCCGGTGGCGGCCCTCGATCCAGGGGTGCAGCGCGTAGCAGCGGTCGCCGACGACCGCGACGGTGCGCCCCTCCGCGTCGGACACCGGTGGCACGACGGGGATGCCGAGCGCCCCGAGCAGCGCCGTGGCGCGGTGCTGGCGGCCGATGGCCTCGGGGTCGCCGTCGAGATGGTGCTTGAGGAAGAAGCGGCCCCGGGTGGTCGCGAGCCGGTACCCGTGGTTGAGCAGTCCCTGGGAGAGGGGCACGCAGGAGAGGGGTTCCCCCGCGCCGTAGCGCCGCAGCAGGACGCGGAGGGTACGCGCGCACAGGTCGGGGTGGGAGGGGCGCGAGGGATGAGAGAGAGGGGAGGGGTGGGAGGGCGTGGGCGGGCGGCGCTGCTGCCGCGCGGGCTGCGGGAACTGCACGGTCTGGTGCTGCACGCGCCGCATCTTAGGCGACCCTTAGTGACGTACGAGGCGGAAAGGGAAGGGAGCGGTCCGGGTGATCAGGCCCGTAATCCGGGGCCCGCGGACCGTCCCGCGAACGGTCTCCCATGATCACGCTCGACCAGCTCCGGTCTACGGGCAGCACGGCCCGGTCACCCGGTGGCACACTCCGGAGCAGGCCAGCGGGCCGGAATCACGTGCTCCGCTCCGGGGCCGGTTCCGGGCCCGAACTCGGCCCCGGAGCCAGGCCCCGGAGCCAGGCCGGGAAACGGGCGAGGCCCCGGCCGTGGGCCGGGGCCTCGCACATTCCGTCACTCCGTCACTCCGTGACTCAGTCGCTGAGCCGCTCCGTCGCTACGGGTCAGTTCTCCGCCGCGCCGCCGCCGTCCGCCGCGGCACCGCCGTCATCCGACCCCTGGTTCGTGTTGCCGCCGTCGTCGTCCGGGGGCGAGGGGTCCTCGTCCGTCGGGTCCGAGGTGTCGCCGCCGCTGCCGCCGCCGTTCGAGGAGCTGCCGCCGCTGCCCGAGCTGGTCTCGGTCGGGCGCCCCGTGGGCTGGTTCGACGGGGTCGTCTCGGGGTCGGTGGGCTGGCTCTCCGAGTACGTCGGGGTCGGCGAGTAGTCACCGGTGTCGCCCGTGCTGGTGCCCGGGTCCTCTTCCTCGGTCTCGGTCGGCGTCACGGACGGCTCGTCCGAGGTCTTCTCGTCCTTGGGCGCCGAGCTGGAGGTGTCGGGCTTCGGTGTCTTGTCCCCGTCGTCCGAGCCGGAGTTGAGCGCGTAGAAGATGCCGCCCGCGATGGCGATCACGGCGAGGAAGGCGATCAGCGCGTACTTGACGCCGCTGCCGCGCCCGCCGCCGCCCCGGTGTCCGCCCTCGAAGCCGCCGTCGTCGCGGTCGGGGCGGCCCATCAGCAGGGGCGGGCCGAGCTGGGAGGTGTCGCCGTGCTGGGGGTGCTGGCGGGCATCGGCGCCGGGCACGCCCATGGCGGGAGTGGAGCCGCCGCCGTGCGCGACGGGGCCCGTGTTCCAGATGCCGCCGGTGTGGCCGCCCTGCTCGTGGAGCATCTGGAGCGCGTACTGCGTCAGGCCGCGCATCTCCTCGGCGGTCTGGAAGCGGTCGTCGGGGTCCTTGGCCAGCGAACGCATGACCAGCCCGTCCAGCTCCGGCGGCACCGCGTCGGAGACCTCGGAGGGGAGCGACGGGTCGTCCTGCACATGCTGATAGACGACCGAGAGGGGGGTCTCGCCGGTGAAGGGGGGTCTGAGCGTGAGCAGCTCGTAGAGCAGACAGCCCGTGGCGTAGAGGTCCGAGCGGGTGTCGACGGTCTTGCCGAGGGCCTGCTCGGGGGAGAGGTACTGCGGGGTGCCCATGACCATGCCCGTCTGGGTCATGGTGTTGGAGGCGCCGTGCAGGGCGCGGGCGATGCCGAAGTCCATCACCTTGACCGCGCCGGTGTTGGTGATGATGACGTTGGCGGGCTTGATGTCGCGGTGCACGATGCCGTGCTGGTGGCTGTAGGCCAGGGCCTCCAGGACGCCCGCGACGATGATCAGCGCCTGGTCGGCCGGCGGGGCGTCGGCGTTCAGCAGCAGATCGCGGATGGTGCGGCCCTCGACCAGCTCCATCACGATGTACGGCGTGATGTTGCCGCCGATCTGCTCCTCGCCGGAGTCGTACACGGCGACCACGGAGTGGTGGTTGAGCCCCGCGACGGACTGTGCCTCGCGGGTGAACCGGGCCTTGGAGACCGGGTCCTCCGCGAGATCGGAGCGGAGCAGCTTGACGGCGACCGTACGGCCGAGGCGAAGGTCCTCAGCCGCGAAGACCTCTGCCATGCCGCCGCGGCCGAGTCGGTAGGTCAGGCGGTAGCGGCCGTCACCGACCACCCCCTGGTTTCCCCACAACTCCGGCGAATCCGGCATGGAGCCGCCGTTCGCGTCGGGGTCCGAAGGGCCCCCGGCGGCCTGCGTCTGAGCCATCAGTCCTCGCCGTCGATTTCGGTTCCGCGCCGCGCGCGGTACGTACTCCCCCGCTTCGCTGGGGATGTCCCGACCCCCCGCTTGGAGGCTACAGGCTCGGAGGAGGTACTTGGATGGGGACGGATGAGCCATCCAAGCGGCTGCGGTACCTGACTGGCAAGTTCGCAGACCGCGAGCGGACCGCGCGCGGGCCGCGACAGGACGGCCACACCTGTGGGCACAGGATGCGCATCCGGTTACGGAACGGGCAACGAGCTTGACGTACTAGAGCCCTCCGGCAGACTTGGGCCAGTATCAGGATCATCGTCACTGGATCAATTGTCACTGGATCACCGGAGCCCCCTCGGGAAGCTCCGGGGACGTACTTGCGCGGGGGCAGCGCCGCCGAGGGGGAAGCAGTCAGATGAGCGACGACGGCGCACAGGCAGCCGCACAGTATTTGGGCCGTACGGTCGGCGGGGGGCGCTTCCAGCTTCAGAGCCTGCTCGGCGCGGGTGGCATGGCCTCCGTGTATCTCGCCTACGACTCGGTGCTCGACCGCCAGGTCGCGGTCAAGACGCTGCACACCGAGCTGGGCCGCGAGCAGTCCTTCCGTGAGCGCTTCCGGCGCGAGGCGCAGGCAGTGGCGAAGCTCACGCACACCAACATCGTCTCCGTCTTCGACTCCGGCGAGGACGAGATCGACGGCTCGATGGTCCCGTACATCGTCATGGAGTACGTCGAGGGCAAGCCGCTGCGCAGCGTGCTGGACGAGGACGTGGCGCAGTTCGGCGCCATGCCGACGGAGAAGGCCCTCAAGATCACCGGTGATGTGCTGGCGGCGCTCGAGGTCAGCCACGAGATGGGCCTGGTGCACCGCGACATCAAGCCCGGCAATGTGATGGTGACCAAGCGCGGCGTCGTCAAGGTCATGGACTTCGGCATCGCGCGGGCCATGCAGTCCGGGGTCACCTCGATGACGCAGACCGGCATGGTCGTGGGCACCCCGCAGTACCTCTCCCCCGAGCAGGCGCTCGGGCGCGGTGTGGACGCCCGCTCGGACCTCTACTCCGTCGGCATCATGCTCTTCGAGCTGCTGACGGGACGGCTGCCCTTCGACGCGGACTCGCCGCTGGCCATCGCGTACGCGCATGTGCAGGAGGAGCCTCCCGTCCCCTCCTCGATCAACCAGGCGATCCCGCCCGCCGTGGACGCGATGATCGCGCGCACGCTGAAGAAGAACCCCAACGAACGCTTCCCCTCCGCCGAGTCGATGCACGACGAGTGCCATCGCATCGGCGGCTCCGGCGCGGCCTCCGGGGCCAACCCGATGATCGTCGGCGGAGTCCCGGCGGCGAACAGCGGCGCGGGCGTGGGCCAGGCCGTCTTCCCGCCCGTCGGGCAGGCGCAGGGCACCCCGCCGCCCGGCAGTGTGCAGCAGCCCTACCAGGGGCAGTACGGCGGCTTCGGCCCCTCGACCCCGCCGCCCGCCACGGGCCCCGCGCCCATGGGCCAGCCCGGCTACGCGACCGGCTCCCCCTACCAGGGCGGCGCCCACACCCCGCCCCCGTACGCCATGTCGCCCTCCCCCTCGGGGAATGGTGGCGGCGGCAAGAACAACACCCCGGTGATCATCGGTTCCGCCGTCGCGGCCATCGTGGTCGTCGCCGCGCTGATCATCGCGATCAGCATGAACAGCGGCGGCGAGGAGGAGCCCCAGGCCGGTGGCGGGTCGAGCGGCGCGACGTCCCAGGAACCGGCGGGCACGGGCGGCAGCGGCGGCGAGGACACCAGCTCGGACTCGGACGACACCGACCAGTTCAAGCCCGAGGACAAGACCAAGACCATCGACTCCACCAAGTGCACGGACGCGACCGAGAGCTACAACGACAAGTCCAAGGTGCTCATCCCCGAGTTCACCTACAAGAACCTGTCCTCGGTGAAGCAGTGCATCCGTGAGGCCGGGTGGAAGCTGGGCGACGTCTCGTACGAGGACGAGAACGTCTGGGGCAAGAACATGGTCCTGGAGCAGTCCCCCGACGACCTGGACGACTTCGACCCCAAGAAGGACTCCATCGACCTGACCGTCTCCACCGGCAAGCCGGAGTAGCCGGAGCCGCTTGCCGCCCGGTCCGCGCCCGCCTCCGCGTCCGCGTCTAGGCCGGGCGCCTCACCTCCACCGTGCGGAAGCGGTCCGAGACGAACGCGCCGTCGCACAGCGCCGCGTTCGCCGCCGGGTTGCCGCCCGAACCGTGGAAGTCCGAGAAGGCGGCGGTCTGGTTGACGTACACCCCTCCGGTGAGGTTGAGGGACAGCTGGGCGCACTCGTCCAGGCAGGCGTCCTCGATCAGACGCTCGGCGTCCGGCGAGGTGGTGTAAGCGCCGACGGTCATCGCGCCCTTGTCCCGGATGGTGCCGCGCAGGAGGGACACCGCG
This sequence comes from Streptomyces sp. NPDC054796, assembly GCF_053611545.1. Taxonomy (NCBI): domain Bacteria; kingdom Bacillati; phylum Actinomycetota; class Actinomycetes; order Kitasatosporales; family Streptomycetaceae; genus Streptomyces; species Streptomyces sp. NPDC054796. The sequence goes on from NZ_JBSHAO010000043.1 coordinate 44,617, forward strand.
TCCGCCGTGGAATCGACGGCCACCGCGAAGGAGACGGGCCCGAAGCACTCCGAGAGATAGACGGCCTCGGCATCGGGCTTCGCGGACTCCAGCTTGACGATCACCGGGGTGCGGACGGTGGCGTCCGGGAAATCGGGGTGCTCCACCGCACGGGAGGGCAGGGCCACCTCGCCGAGCGACGGCGCGGACTCGATGCGCTCGCGCACCTGGGGGTTGACGATGGCGCCCAGCAGCGCGTTGGCACGGGCATCGTCCCCCAGGAGCTTGGAGACGGCCGTGGCCAGATCGGCCACCACCTCGTCATAGCTCTTCTCGCCCGCGTCCGTGCTGATGCCGCCCCTCGGGATCAGCAGGTTCTGCGGGGTGGTGCACATCTGGCCGCTGTAGAGCGAGAGGGAGAAGGCGAGGTTGGCCAGCATCCCCTTGTAGTCGTCGGTGGAATCGATCACGACGGTGTTGACCCCGGCCTTCTCGGTGAAGACGCGGGCCTGGAGCGCGTTGGCCTCCAGCCAGTCGCCGAAGGCGGTGGAGCCGGTGTAGTCGATGATGCGGACCTCGGGGCGCAGCGCCAGCTCCTTGGCCAGGCCCTCGCCTTCGCGCTCGGCGGCCAGCGCGACCAGATTCGGATCAAACCCGGACTCGGCGAGCACCTCGCGGGCGATCCGCACGGTGAGCGCGAGGGGCAGCACCGCGCGCGGGTGCGGCTTCACCAGCACCGGGTTCCCGGTGGCGAGGGAGGCGAAGAAGCCCGGATAGCCGTTCCACGTCGGGAACGTGTTGCAGCCGACGAGGAGGGAGACGCCGCGCCCCACTGCGGTGAACCGCTTGCTGAGATCGAGGGGATCGCGCTTGCCCTGGGGCTTGGACCAGGAGGCGGACTCGGGGGTGCGGGTCTGCTCCTCGTACGCGTACACCACCGCCTCCATGCCGCGGTCCTGCGCGTGGGGGCCGCCCGCCTGGAAGGCCATCATGAACGCCTGGCCGCTGGTGTGCATGACCGCGTGCGCGAACTCGTGCGTGCGGGCGCTGACGCGCGACAGGATCTCCAGACAGACGGCGGCCCGGACCTCCGGCCCCGCCGCGCGCCACGCGGGCATCGCCGCGCGCATGGCGGGCAGCAGCACATCGGCGTCCATGTGCGGATAGGAGATGCCCAGCTCCAGGCCGTAGGGAGAGGACTCGGTGGCGGTCCACTCGCCGTCGGCCCCCGGCTGGTCGTCGAGCGCGAAACGGGTGCCGCGCAGCGCGTCGAACGCGGCCTGGCCCGCCTCCGCGCTCAGGGAGCCGCCCTCGCCGTACGCCTTGGGGTGCTCGGGGTGCGGGGACCAGAATTCCCGGCTGCGGATCGCCTCCAGCGCCCGGTCACGGGCCGGGCGGTGCTTCTCGATGAGCTGCGCTGTGCTGAGTCCGGTGGTCACGAGCGACCAACTCCTCGCTGAGCTGGATGAATGGATGGGCGGCAGGCAACGGCCGCGACGGCCGGGGTGCGCCGGGGGGTGCGTTTCCCCGGTACAGGACAGATACTGCTACCGAACGATCGGTCGGGGCAAGGGGGCTCGTAAGCCTGTGGATAACTCGGTCAGCGGCGCGGATAGCATCGGCGGCATGCCAGCCAAGCGCGACGCCTTCAAGCGCGACACGTACACGCCGGACTCGCTGCTCACGGTCGCCGTGCGGGTGTTCAACGAGCGCGGCTACGACGGCACGTCGATGGAGCACCTCTCCAAAGCCGCCGGGATCTCCAAGTCCTCCATCTACCACCACGTCCGCGGCAAGGAGGAACTGCTGCGGCGCGCGATAAGCCGGGCCCTGGACGGGCTCTTCGGCATCCTGGAGGAACCCCGCGCCCGCGAGGGCCGCGCGGTCGACAGGCTCGAACACGTCACCCGCCGCACCGTCGAGGTGCTGATGACCGAGCTGCCCTACGTCACGCTCCTCCTGCGCGTGCGCGGCAACACCGACACCGAGCGGTGGGCGATGGAGCGGCGGCGCGAGTTCGACCAGCGGGTCGCCGAGCTGCTGAAGCAGGCGACGGCCGACGGGGATCTGCGCGCCGACGTGGACGTACGGCTGGCGACGCGGCTGCTCTTCGGGATGATCAACTCGATCGTCGAGTGGTACCGCCCGGGCCGGGCCGGACGCGGCGCCACCACCAGCGAGGAGGTCGCGGAGGCCGTCGTCCGTACCGCCTTCGCGGGCCTCCGCGTCACCTGACGGGCGGGCCCTTGAGCCGCCCGGAAGCCTGACACTCCCGCCCCTCACGCCTCCGGTTCGAGGTCGGTCTCCTCGAAGACCAGCAGCGTCCGCGTGCTGAGCACTTCCGGTATGGACTGGATGCGGGTGAGCACCAGATCGCGCAGCGCCCTGTTGTCGGGCGTGTGGACCAGCAGCAGGACGTCGAAATCGCCGCTGACCAGCGCGATGTGGGAGGCCCCGGGAAGCTCCCTGAGCTGTTCCCGCACGCTGCGCCACGAGTCCTGGACGATCTTGAGCGTGATGTAGGCGGAGGCTCCCTGACCTGCCCGTTCCTGGTCGACGCGGGCGCTGAAGCCGCGTATCACGCCATCCTCGATGAGGCGGTTGATGCGCGCGTACGCGTTGGCGCGCGAGACGTGGACCTGCTCGGCGACGGACCGCACCGAGGCGCGGCCGTCCGAACGCAGCAGCCGCAGGATGTCCCTGTCGATCGCGTCGAGGGGACGGGCCGGAGGACGCGGGATGTCGTCGGTGACCATCTGTTCGTCCGGCATGCCCTGCGGCCTCCCCTCCCTGGACGTCCTGCTGATATCGAACGCACTACCGGGCCGTTTGTCCACAGGCAGAGGGTGCCTGTAGCCAAAATGTGCCAGCGACCGAACAATCGGTAGGGAAGCCCACCAGGCTTCCCGCCCCTTCGCGGCTTCCCATGAGGAGGTGCTCGTCATGACGGTCCTAGAGCAGCCCGGTGCCTATCGCCTCGCGCCGCCCCCGGCCTGGCGCCCCCGCCTGGACCCCGCTCCCCTCCTGCCCGACGCCGAGCCGCACCGGCTGCTCGGCACCGGCGCGAAGCTCGACGCCGGGCTGCTGCGGGAGCTGTACGGAGAGCTGGTGCGCGGGCGGCGGTACAACGAGCAGGCCACGGCCCTCACCAAGCAGGGCCGCCTCGCCGTGTACCCCTCGTCCACGGGCCAGGAGGCCAGCCAGGTGGCCGCCGCGCTGACGTTGGAGGAGCGGGACTGGCTCTTTCCCAGCTACCGCGACACCCTCGCGGCCGTCGCCAGGGGCCTGGACCCGGTCGAGGTGCTGTCCCTGCTGCGCGGTGACTGGCACTCCGGTTACGACCCGCGCGCCACCCGCGTCGCTCCCCTGTGCACCCCGCTCGCCACCCAGCTCCCGCACGCCGTCGGGCTGGCGCACGCCGCGCGCCTCCAGGGTGACGACGTGGTGGCGCTGGCCATGGTCGGTGACGGCGGCACGAGCGAGGGCGATTTCCACGAGGCGCTCAATTTCGCGGCCGTGTGGCAGGCGCCCGTCGTCTTCCTCGTCCAGAACAACGGCTTCGCGATCTCCGTGCCCCTCGCCAAGCAGACCGCCGCGCCCTCCCTGGCCCACAAGGCCGTCGGGTACGGGATGCCGGGCCGCCTGGTCGACGGGAACGACGCGCCGGCCGTGCACCAGGTCCTCTCCGAGGCCGTAGCGCGCGCCCGCGCGGGCGGGGGGCCGACGCTGGTCGAGGCCGTCACGTACCGCGTGGAAGCGCACACGAACGCCGACGACGCCACCCGCTACCGCACGGACGACGAGGTCGCCGCCTGGCGCGCGCACGATCCCGTCGCGCTGCTGGAGCGGGAGCTGCGGGAGCGGGGCCTGCTGGACGAGGAGGGCGTGCGGGAGGCGGCGCGGGCCGCCGAGGACATGGCCGCGAAGCTGCGCGAACGGATGAACGCGGACGCGGAACTTCGCCCCGCCGATCTCTTCGACCACGTCTTCTCCCACGACACGGCGCGGCTGCGCGAGCAGGCCGAGCGGCTGCGCGCCGAACTGGAAGCGGAGGCGGAAGCCGGGACGGACACGGACACGGACACGGGCACGGGGAGCGAAGGGGGAGACGCCCGATGAGTGCGGGGACGAGGACGGAAACCGGAGCGGGCACCGGAACCGGTACGGGGACGGGCACGGGAGCCGGGGCGGGAGCGGGAGCGGGAGCGGGCCGTGGCGCCCGTACGCGGTCCTCGATGGCGCAGGCGCTGAACCGCGCGCTGCGCGACGCGATGGCCGAGGACCCGAGCGTGCACCTGCTCGGCGAGGACGTCGGCACGCTCGGCGGCGTCTTCCGGGTCACCGACGGGCTCGCGAAGGAGTTCGGCGCCGCACGCTGCGCCGATACGCCGCTGGCCGAGGCCGGGATCCTCGGCACGGCCGTCGGCATGGCGATGTACGGGCTGCGGCCCGTCGTGGAGATGCAGTTCGACGCGTTCGGCTACCCGGCCTTCGAGCAACTGGTCTCGCACGTCTCCCGGATGCGCAACCGCACGCGCGGCGCGCTGCCGATGCCGCTCACCGTGCGCGTACCGTACGGGGGCGGAATCGGCGGGGTGGAGCACCACAGCGACTCCTCCGAGGCGTACTACATGGCGACGCCCGGACTGCACGTCGTCACGCCCGCCACCGTCGCGGACGCCTACGGACTGCTGAGGCGGTCCATCGAGAGCGACGACCCGGTCATCTTCATGGAGCCCAAGCGGCTCTACTGGGGCAAGGCCGACTGGTCGCCCGAGGAGCCCACGCCCGTGCCGGACATCGGGCGCGCCGTGGTCCGCAGGGAGGGCACGTCGGCCACTCTGATCACCTACGGGCCCTCGGTCCCCGTCTGCCTGGAGGCCGCCGAGGCGGCGCGCTCCGAGGGCTGGGACCTCGAAGTCGTCGATCTGCGCTCGCTCGTCCCCCTCGACGAGGAGACCGTGGTCGCCTCCGTACGGCGTACGGGCCGGGCCGTCGTCGTGCACGAGTCGCCGGGGTTCGCGGGGCCTGGCGGCGAGCTGGCGGCCCGGATCGGCGAGCGCTGCTTCCACTATCTGGAGGCCCCGGTGCTGCGCGTCGCGGGCTTCGACATCCCCTACCCGCCGCCCATGCTGGAGCGGCACCATCTGCCGGGCGTGGACCGGATTCTGGACACGGTGGCACGGTTGCAGTGGGAGAGTGACTGGGTCGAGAGCCGCGTCGGACGCGAGGGGAGCGGTCACTGATGGCGGAGGTCCGCGAGTTCACCCTGCCCGATCTGGGGGAGGGCCTGACGGAGGCCATGATCGTGCAGTGGCTCGTCGCACCGGGGGACGTGGTCGCTGTGGACCAGCACGTCGTCGAGGTCGAGACGGCCAAGGCACTGGTGGAGGTCCCCTGCCCGTACGCCGGGGTGATCACTGCGCGCTACGGCGAGGAGGGCGCGGAGATTCCCGTGGGGACGCCGCTGGTGACGGTCGCCGTGGGCGCGGCGCCCTCCGACGGCGGGCACGAGGCCGGGGCCGACGGCGCGCAGGGGGCCCCTGGTGACCAGAGTGCTCCGAGTGCTGCGGGTGCTGCGGGTGCTGCGGGTGGTCCCGGTGACGGCCGGGGCGACGGTGCGGGTGGCGGTGGCGAAGGGGGCGGTGGCGCGACGGCTCCGGTCGTCGCCGGGAGCGTCAATGGCAGCGGCACGGGCGCCAGGCCCCCGGGCGGCGAGGAGGCGTCCGGCAACGTCCTGGTGGGGTACGGCACGCAGGCTCCGGCGGCGCGGCGTCGCCGGGTGCGCGGACCGCTCTCCACCGTGGCCTCGGCGGACACGGGGGCGGGTGCGGGCGCGTCCCAGGGTGCGCCCGGCCGGGGTGCAGAACCGGTGGCGGTGATCTCCCCGCTCGTACGGCGTCTCGCCCGCGAACACGGCGTAGACCTCCGCGAGGTGAGCGGCACCGGGCCGGACGGGCTCATCATGCGCGCCGACGTCGAACGCGCGGCGCGGGCCCTCGCCGGGGGCGCCCCGGCGGCCACCGCACCCGCGGCAGCGGCCACGGCACCCACCACGGCTTCCGGCGCGGCCCGGCGCATCCCGCTGACCGGACTCAGGGGCACCGTCGCCGACAAGCTCTCGCGGAGCAGGCACGAGATCCCGGACGCCTCGTGCTGGGTGGACGCCGACGCCACGGAGCTGCTGGCGGCGCGCCGCGCCATGAACGCGTCGCGGACGGACGAGGCACGTACGGACGCGGCACGTGCGGAAGAGGGCGGCAAGGTCTCCCTCCTCGCGCTCCTGGCCCGCATCTGCACGGCGGCCCTCGCCCGCTTCCCCGAGCTGAACGCGACGGTGGACACCAAGGCGCGCGAGATCGTGCAACTGTCCGAGGTGCACCTCGGGTTCGCGGCGCAGACCGAGCGCGGTCTCGTGGTCCCCGTCGTACGGAACGCGCACACGCTCGGCGCCGCCGCGCTCAGCGCGGAGATGTCCCGCCTCACCGAGGCGGCCCGCGCGGGCACGCTCACCCCCGCCGATCTCACCGGCGGCACCTTCACCCTCAACAACTACGGCGTGTTCGGCGTCGACGGCTCGACCCCGATCCTGAACCACCCCGAGGCGGCCATGCTCGGCGTCGGCCGGATAGCCGAGAAGCCGTGGGTGGTGAACGGCGAGCTGGCGGTCAGGTCCGTCACGCAGCTCTCCTTCACCTTCGACCACAGGGTGTGCGACGGGGGTACGGCGGGCGGCTTCCTGCGGTACGTCGCGGACTGCGTGGAACAACCCGCGGTGCTGCTCCGTACGCTCTAGGGCGTGACGCACACCCACGACGACGTACCGGTTCCGAACGACGCACCCGGCCCGCACGGCACACGGGCCCCGTACGACGCGATCGTCCTCGCGGGCGGCGGTGCCCGCCGCCTCGGCGGCGCCGACAAGCCCGCGCTCACCGTCGGGGGCCGCTCCCTGCTGGACCGGGTGCTGTCGGCGTGCGCCGACGCCTCCGCCACCGTCGTCGTCGGGCCGCGCCGCCCCACCCACCGCCCCGTCACCTGGGTCCGCGAGGACCCGCCGGGCGGCGGCCCGCTCGCCGCGCTGGACGCCGGTCTGCGCCGCACGACGGCGGCGACGGTGCTCGTCCTCTCCGCCGATCTGCCCTTCCTCCGCGTCCCGACGGTGCGGGCGCTCCTGGACGCCGGGTCCGGGGACGCGTACGAGGGTGCCGTCGTCAACGACGGGCGCGACCAACCCCTCCTCGCCGCCTATCGCGCGGAGCCGCTGCGCCGTGAACTGGCCCTGCTCCAGACCGAGTACGGGCGGCTCGGCAACCTGCCCTTGCGGCTTCTCCTCCCGGAGCTGAGACTTCGGCGCATCACCGCGTCCGACGCTCTCGACTGCGACACCTGGGACGACATCGCCGCCGCGAGAGCCCGTATCAGGGAGCATGGCACCGTGCTGGACGAATGGACTTCCGCAGTCAAGAGCGAACTCGGCATCGATCACCTCGATGTGGACACCGCTGCCCTTCTCGACCTCGCGCGCGACGCCGCGCACAACGTGGCGCGCCCCGCCGCGCCCCTGACCACCTTCCTCGTGGGATACGCGGCGGCGGCGAAGGGGGGCTCCCCCGAGGACGTCGCCGAAGCGGCCCGCAAGGCGGCGGCGCTGGCGCTGCGCTGGGCGGAGGAAGAATCCGCCGGAGCAGCGGACGAGGCAGAAGACGGGGGAGCGGCGGGCGACGGCAAGACGAAGGGTGCGGACGACGGACGATGAGCGGCGCGGACGAGCTGGACGAGGCAATCGCACTGGCCAACTACCGGGGTGACGGGCAGCAGCCGCCGCCCCCACAGCGAGGAGCGACGACGCCTCCGACGACGTCCGACGAGCTGGACGGGCTGGACGGACTGGACGGGCTCGGCGTGCTCAGGAACAGCGGCCCCTCCCATGGCTCCGCCTCGGGCCCAGCGCCCGACCGGCGCCCCGGCGAGCCCCCGGAACGGGCCACGCCCTCCCCGTCCTCGTCCCGCCCCGGAACCGGAACCGGAGGTGGAACCCGAACCGGAACCGGGAACGCCGCACCGGCCCAGCCCGCCGAACCCCCGCAGCACAGCCCCCGCACCCAGCCGCCCCACCAGCACGCAGAGCCCACGACCTGGCACGAGGCCCACGCCCTGGCGGCCCGCACGGGCGCGCCCCTCGGCACGGTCACGCTCCCCCTCGACCGCGCGCTGCACCACACGCTCGCGGCACCCGTGACGGCGCTGACCGATCTGCCGTCGTTCGACACCTCGGCGATGGACGGCTGGGCCGTATCGGGCCCCGGCCCATGGGAGTTGACGCACCTCCCCGACGCGCCGGGCACGACGCGCACAGGGACACATACCGGGGCGAGCGGCGCGCGCCAGGCCGCCACGCCCGGCCTGGGCATCCTCGCCGGCGACCGGCGCGAACCGCCCCCGCTCGCCGACGGCCACGCCATCCGCATCGCGACCGGCGCCCGCATCCCGCCGGGCGCGAGCGCCGTGCTCCGCTCCGAGTACGGCGAGACCGTCGGCGGCCGGCTGCGTACCCAGCGACCGCCGCAGCCCGGCACCGACATCCGCCCGCGCGGCCAGGAGTGCCGCTCCGGCGACACGCTGCTGCCCCCCGGCACCCCGCTGACCCCTCCGGCGCTGGGCCTCTCGGCCGCCGCGGGCTACGACGAACTGGCCGTCGTACGCCGCCCCCGGGCCGAAGTGCTGGTGCTGGGCGACGAGTTGCTGCACCGGGGACTGCCCCGTGACGGCCGCATCCGGGACGCGCTCGGCCCGATGGTGGGCCCCTGGCTCGCCGCGCTCGGCGCCGAGGTGCTGGTGACGCGGCGGCTGGGCGACGACGCGGAGGCGCTGCACGAGGCGGTGGCCACGACCACGGCCGACCTCGTCGTGACGACGGGCGGCACCGCCTCGGGCCCCGTCGACCACCTCCACCCCACACTGGAGCGCGTGGGGGCGCGGCTCCTGATCGACGGCGTACGCGTGCGCCCCGGGCACCCCATGCTGCTGGCCCGGCTGCCGGGCGGACAGCACCTCGTCGGCCTGCCGGGCAACCCCCTGGCCGCGCTGTCCGGCCTGGTCACGCTGGCCGCGCCCCTGGTACGCACCCTCGCCGGACGCCCGCACGAACGGAACCGCAACCGGGACCGGGACCGGAACCAGGGACGAGGCCGGGACCGGAACCAGGAACGGGACCACGGCCACGCCCCGGAGGAGATCCGCGCGCCCCTGTCCGAGGAGGTGCACGGTCACCCCCGCGACACCCGGCTCGTCCCGGTCGCGTACTCTCCGGCGGAGTCCCTCGCCCGCCCCCTGCACTACACCGGACCCGCCATGCTCCGCGGCATCGCGACCGCCAACGCCCTCGCCGTCGTCCCACCCGGAGGCGCAACACCGGGCACGGACGTACAGCTTCTGACGCTCCCCTGGTGAGGACCACAGACACGTGAACGACCAGCACCGCGTCCTGCTGCCCCGGCCCGAGATCAGTCCCCTTCGACAGGTGACCCGCAGGCTGCTTGCGGCCTTCGGCGTCCTGTGGGCGACCGTGCTCCTCGTCTACCTGGAGCGCGAGGAGTACAACGACAACGCCGACGGCCACGTCTCGTTCCTGGACTGCGTCTACTACACGACCGTCACGCTCTCCACGACCGGCTACGGCGACATCGCGCCCGTCGGGGACACCGCGCGGCTCGTCAACATCCTGCTCATCACGCCGCTGCGCGTGATCTTCCTGATCATCCTCATCGGCACCACGCTCGAAGCGCTCACGGACCGTACCCGCGAGCAGTGGCGCCAGTCCCGCTGGAGGTCCCAGTTGCGCGACCACACCGTCGTCGTCGGCTTCGGTACGAAGGGCCGCTCGGCGACACAGACGCTGCTGTCGACGGGCGTGCCCAGGAACCAGATCGTGGTCGTCGACCCCAACCACCATGTGGTCAAGGCGGCCAACGACGAGGGCTACGCGAGCGTCCTGGGCGACGCGACCCGCAGCGAGGTGCTCGGCCGCGCCGAGGTGCGGCGCGCCAAGCAGATCGTCATCGCCGCGCAGCGCGACGACACGGCGGTCCTCGTCACCCTCACGGCCCGTCAGCTCAACGCCCGACTGAAGATCGTCGTGGCGGTGCGCGAGGAGGAGAACGCGCCGCTGCTACGGCAGTCGGGCGCCGACTCCGTGATCACCAGCGCCAGCGCGGCGGGACGCCTGCTGGGCCTCTCGGTCCTGAGCCCCAACGCCAGCTCCGTCATGGAGGACCTGATCCAGCAGGGCACGGGGCTCAGCCTCAACGAACGCCCCGTCACCAAGGCCGAGGTCGGCCGCTCGCCGCGCGAGTGCGACGACCTGGTGGTCACCGTCGTCCGCGGGCACCGGCTGCTCGGCTTCGACGACCCGGCGGCCGACCCGCTGGAGCCCACCGACCGGATAGTCGTCATCCACCGCTCCCCTGCCCCGCACCCCGGCGGCCCCGGAGCGGGCAGCGGACCCGGTACGGGGCCCATCGCCACGTCGGGCGGCGGCGCGGCGGACCGACGAGGCGGGGCGACGGACCGGCGCGGCGGCGCAGCGGACCGGCGCGACGGGATCGCCGACCGGCGAGGCGGCCCCACCGACCGACGCGGCGGGCCCACGGACTGACGCGACGGGGCGGGCACCGGACCGACGCGACGGGCCGACGGGGCGATGGGGCCGACGGAACGACCCGGCGGGCGGGCGACCGGCCGGGAGGGCACGGGCCGGAGTAGCGTCGGTCCCATGGGTAACTCCACTTCCACCGATGCCACGATGCACGCGGTCACCGTCCCCGAGCCCGGCGGCCCCGAGGCGCTGGTCTGGGCCGAGGTCCCGGCCCCCGAGCCCGGCGAGGGCGAGGTACTGATCGAGGTCGCGGCCAGCGCCGTCAACCGCGCCGACCTCCTCCAGCGCCAGGGCTTCTACGACCCGCCGCCCGGCGCCTCCCCGTACCCCGGTCTGGAGTGCGCGGGCCGGATCGCGGCGCTCGGCCCCGGCGTTTCCGGCTGGTCCGTCGGCGACGAGGTGTGCGCGCTGCTGGGCGGCGGCGGCTACGCCGAGCAGGTCGTCGTGCAGTCGGGGCAACTGCTTCCCGTGCCCGAGGGGCTGGACGTCCGCACGGCCGCGGCGCTGCCCGAGGTCACCTGCACGGTCTGGTCGAACGTCTTCATGGTCTCCCACCTGCGCCCCGGCGAGACGCTGCTGATCCACGGCGGCGCCAGCGGCATCGGCACCATGGCGATCCAGCTCGCCAAGGCCGTGGGTGCGCGGGTCGCGGTCACGGCGGGCAGCCAGGAGAAGCTGGAGCGCTGCGCCGAGCTGGGCGCCGACATCCTGATCAACTACCGCGAGCAGGACTTCGTCGAAGCGCTGCACGCGGCGACGGACGGCTACGGCGCCGACGTCATCCTCGACATCATCGGCGCCAAGTACCTGGACCAGAACGTCAAGGCGCTCGCGGTGAACGGCCGTCTCGCGATCATCGGCCTCCAGGGCGGCGCCAAGGGCGAGCTGAACCTCGGAGCCCTGCTCGGCAAGCGGGGCGCGGTCACGGCGACCTCACTGCGCGGGCGGCCCGCAGCCGAGAAGTCGGCCATCGTGGCGGCGGTGCGCGAGCACGTGTGGCCGCTGCTGGCCGACGGCCGCGTGCGGCCCGTGGTGGAGCGCGAGCTGCCGATGAGCGACGCGGCTGAGGCGCACCGGGCGCTCGACGCGGGGGACCACGTCGGCAAGATCCTGCTGACGACCGGGGAGCCGCACGAGCGGTAACCCACAGGGGCCTGGAGGGAACCTGGGGGAGCCTGAAGAGCCCTGCCCGAAATGCCGGTTCCGTCCCGTCGTGTGACGCTGGTTACACCGAGGGACGATCCGGCTCGGGGAGGACTCAGTCGTGAGGCAGTCGCAGCGCAGCCACATAACGGTCACCCTTGTCGCCTGCCTCGCGGCAGCCCTCCCCGCCCCCCTCGCGACCGCAGCCGAGGCGGCGCCGGGGGCGCCAGGTGCGGCGCACGCCGCGCGGAACGCTCCCGGCAAGGGCGCGGAGGCGACGTCCGGTACGGGCAGCCGCGCGAGCAGGAGCCCCGGCGCCGGTCCCCTCGTCCACGGCAGGGAGCCGGGCCCCGTCCCCGACCCGGACGTCCCCGACGTCCCGGACAGCGACACGGGCACCGGCACAGGCCCGGACGGGGACGGCCCGTCCTCCCCCGGTCAGAACGGCCAGAGCGGCCAGAGCACGCCCGGGCGGACCGCCCCTGGCGAGACCTCGCCGGACGAGACGGACGCCTCCCAGGACGAGGACGGCGGCCAGGGCCCCTCCGGCAGGGAGCCCTCGGACAGCGACAGCGGAGACGGGGACGAGGGCGGGGACGGGGACGGGGACGAAAGCGATGGCGGGCGCGGTGACCAGGGCGGCGAGTCGGTACCCGTGGCGCCGCGTCCGCCCGCACAGCCGCGCACCCCGGACGAAGCCCAGGGGCGGGACCAGGGCCAGGGGCAGGGGCAGCCGCAGGGCGACGGGACGACGGGACCGTCCCGTACGGAGAAGCCCTCCGGCGAGGGCACGCGCAGGCCCGCTCCCCGCGACTCCGACCAGGCCGTCGGCAACCATGACCTCTACGAGCCCGACCGCCGCGAACCGCGCCCCGAGGGCTCCGTCGAGGCCGCACCCGCAGCGCGCGAGCAGATACTTCCGGTACTGCCGCTGGGCGCCGGGCTGGCCTCGATGGGCCTGGGCCTCGCCTTCCTGGCACTGCGGCTGCGGCGTCGCTGAGAACGGACCCCGGAGAGGACGGACTCGTCGGCCGTGGAGGTCGGGAGTGCGTGCAGAATGGGGGGTATGACACAGCCGAGCAACGAACGGTCGCAGGAGAGCCCCCAGGTCCTGGTCGTCGGACCAGACGGGATGGCTCTCGGCAGCACTGCCCCCAAGGGTGGTGACAGTGATGGCGATGAGCAGGCTGAGGTCCCCGTGACGGAGATGGTCGAACAGCCGGCGAAGGTCATGCGCATCGGAAGCATGATCAAGCAGCTACTGGAAGAAGTGAAGTCCGCGCCTCTCGACGAGGCGAGCCGGGTCAGGCTCAAGGAGATCCACACCAGCTCCATCAAGGAGCTGGAGGACGGTCTCGCTCCGGAGCTGATCGAGGAGCTGGAGCGGCTGTCGCTCCCGTTCACCGACGGTTCCGTGCCGACGGACGCCGAGCTGCGCATCGCGCAGGCCCAGCTCGTCGGCTGGCTGGAGGGCCTGTTCCACGGCATCCAGACGGCCCTGTTCGCGCAGCAGATGGCGGCGCGGGCGCAGTTGGAGCAGATGCGCAGGGCACTGCCTCCCGGCACTCTTCCCGAGGACGGCGGCTCCGGCGTCGAGGACCTCGCGGGCCGCCAGACCCGCTCGGGCGGCCCGTACCTCTGAGGCGGCCCGGCCCCGGCGCGGTGACGCGAGAAGCGGAAACGAGAAGAGCCCGTGCGGCCGTCTCCCAGCAGGGCGGCAGCGCGGGCTCTCGCGCGTCGTCGTGCCGCTGCCCGCTCCCGCACTGCCGCTGAGGCGGTGAGAGGGGCTACGGACGCGTACCGGGGGAGGCGGAGCGCCCGGGTACCGGGGCCGCCATCCAGTGGTAGAGGGTCATCGCGACGCTGGTCGCGAGGTTGTAGCTGGAAACCAGGGGCCGCATGGGGAGCGCGACGAGGTGGTCCGCGCGTTCCCGCAGCTCGGGCGAGAGCCCGTGCCGCTCCGAGCCGAAGGCGATCAGCGCGTCGTCGGGGAGGGCGAGGGAGCGGATGTCCTGGCCCTCCGGGTCGAGCGCGTAGAGCGGCCCGGACGGCAGGCCGTCGGCCTCGCACCGCTCCACGGCCGTGGCGAAGTGCAGCCCCGCGCTCGCCCTGACCACGTTCGGGTGCCAGGGGTCCACGGACCCCGTCGTGAACACCCCGGACGCGCCCGCGCCCGCCGCCAGCCGGATCACGGCGCCGATGTTGCCCAGGTGACGGGGGTTGTCGAGCACGACGAGCGGGGCGGTACGGGCGGCTGGGGCGGCACGGGTCCCGGGGTCGTCCCGCTCGGCCAGCGCGACGACGCCCGTCGGATGGACGCGGGGCACCAGGGCGCGCAGGGTGCGCGGGGAGACCTGGGTCAGCAGCTCGTCCAGGGTCGCCGTCAGGTCCGGGGCCAGTTCCCCGGCGAGCCGGAGCACGGCCGTCCGGTCCTCCGTCAGCGCGAGGGGGACGCGGGCGCCGAAGCGCAGCGCGTGCTTGAGCGCGTGGAAGCCGTCCAGCAGCACGCAGCCCGCACCGCCCTCGCCGCCCTCGGCTCCTTTGGCGCGTTCGCGCCACAGCCGTACCGCGGCGTCCTCATCGGTGATCACGACGCCAGCGTACGGCGACGGTGACCCGCTCAGCGCCCGGCCATCGGCGTCAGCGGGTGAAGCTGAGGGACGACGGTTCCGTCCCCTGCCCCGTCCCCCGGCCCTGGGAGCCCGTGCCGTCCCGCGCGCCGTCACCGCCGTCACCGTCGCCGCCGTCCCCCGCACGGCCGCCACCGGGCCCCTCGCCCGTGTCCCGGCTGCCGGACCGCCCCTTGCCGCGCAGCCGCCCGGTGAGCCCCGAGGCGCGGGCGCCGAGCCACAGCAGGGCGCCCGTCGGCAGGAACACGGCGTCGGCGGCGACCATCGCCAGCGAGAAGAACGGCAGCCCCAGGAGCACCGCGATGCTGAGGTGCTCCGTGATCATGGCGGCGAGCAGCACGTTCTTGACCCGGCGGTTGAAGAGCGTGAAGGGGAAGGCGACCTGGACGATGACCGTGCCGTAGGTGATCAGCAGGATCATGGTGCCGCTGCCCGCGAGGATCTGGTTCAGCTCGGGCCAGGGCGAGAAGTAGTCCAGGTGCATCGGGTAGTAGACGGCGGTGCCGTCCTGCCAGCGCGAACCCTGGATCTTGTACCAGCCCGCCGTCGCGTAGATCAGGCAGACCTCGACGACGATGACCAGCAGGGCGCCGTTGTGCGCGAGGTTCGCGACGATGTCGCAGACGCGCCGCGCCTCGCTGCCCGGCGCGAGGCGGCCCAGCACCCACCAGGCGCCGTAGACCGCCCACAGGGCCCAGAAGAACAGGCCCCAGCCGATGCTGAAGCCGCCCGAGACGGTGGCCCCGATCAGACACACGCCCAGCACCGACCACAGCACGACGCCGACCGTGTCCGCGCCCCCTGTTCCCTCTTCCGCGTTCTGGCGACGGCGGCGGCGCGCGTCCAGGGACCAGACCTGCCCGCACCGGGTGAGGACGAGGTACATCGACATCAGATGGATGACGTTGTCGCCGCCGTCCCCCATGAAGACGCTGCGGTTCTGGAGGGCCAGCACGCCGATCATGAAGAGGACGGAGGCCGTACGCGTACGCCAGCCGATCAGCAGGGCGACGCTGGAGGCGATGGCGCAGAGGTAGACGAACTCGAACCAGCCGTCGCCGTCCGACCAGAGCAGCACGGTGAAGGCGTGGTTGGACTCGACGAGCCGCTGCGCCAGGTCCCAGCTCCACGGCCCTTCGGGCCCGTACAGCTCGTGCCGGTGCGGCCACTCGCGGAGCAGGAAGAAGAGCCAGGTGGCGGCGAAGCCGATGCGCACGACGGCGGTCTGGTACGGGGCGAGCGCGCTCCCCGTCACCCGGGCGAGCCCGCGCCCGAGCGCCTTCTCCAGGCGCGTGGGCGGAAGGGGCGGCGGGGCTGACGGCTTCGTCGCGACGTCCCCGTGGCCGTTGCCGGCCCCGTCGCTGTTCCCGGCGACGGGGCCGTCAGCACCGCGGCGGTCCCCGCCCTGGTCCGGAACCGTGCCCTGGACGTGGTCCGGAACCCGGCCCCCGGCATTGCCGCTCCGCTCGGTCTCCCCGGGCCTCTCGTTCTCCCCGCTCACTTGCCGCCACCCCCCGGGATGTCCTCGCTGGCGACCGGCCACCAGGGCTTCACCTGGTAGTCGGTCTTGTTGTCCGTCTTCTCGGCGCTCCACGGCGGCGGCGCGACGGGCGTCACCGCCGAGCGGACCTGGATGCCCTCTACCGTGCCGCCGTTCAGCTCGGTACCGAAGCGCCCCATCACGATGCGCTTGATGTACTTCTCCGACAGCTCACCGCGCAGGCCCACGGGCTTGCCCTTGCCGTCGTGCGAGTTGTTGAAGAACTCCCAGGCGCGGCGCAGTTCGTTCTGCTGCGTGTGGCTGGGGGCGATGTTGTGGTGGATGGCCGCGCCGTCCATGGCGGTCAGGTTGACCCAGCCGGTGGTCTCCGTGCCCCCGTCCTTGGCGATACGGGCGCGCGCGTGGACGGCGATGTTCTGCTGGAGCGGGTTGGGAGCGAAGAGCTTCCAGTTCTGCTCGAACTCCGGATAGACGTAGTCGTCGACTGCCTGGCCGTGCTGCCGCGTGGCCGTGTTCTCCGGTGCGACGTGCAGGAAGACCATCAAAATGTGGTAGGCGACCGTGACCGCGACGACCGCCACGGCTATCGCCACGATGACGCGGCCCGGCACGGAGAGCGCGGCGACTCCGGCCCCGCCCGCCCCCGGCGCCTGGTGCTCTTCTGGCTCCATGCCCTCCCTGCTCCCCATGCTCATGACTGGCCAGTACGCCTCAGAGGTTATTCGAGCCTTGACACCCTATGGGCCAACAGCACACCATTGAACCGAACGATCGGTCGGTAGGGAATGGTCGGGAGCCGCGGTGGAGCGCGAGTGAGATCGCGAGCAAGGGGGTCGGCATGACGTCGGGCATGACATCGATGCTGCTCGAAGAGGACTCCGGTGACGCCGGAGCGCAGGAGGAGTTCGAGGCCGCCTTCGAGGCCGCGGTGGCGGCGGACGAGCGGATCGAGCCCCGTGACTGGATGCCGGACGCCTACCGCGCCACGCTCGTCCGCCAGATGGCCCAGCACGCGCACTCGGAAATCATCGGCATGCAGCCCGAGGCCAACTGGATCACGCGGGCGCCCTCCCTGCGCCGCAAGGCCATCCTGATGGCCAAGGTCCAGGACGAGGCGGGCCACGGCCTGTATCTCTACAGCGCGGCGGAGACCCTGGGCACCGGGCGCGACGAACTGCTGGACAAGCTGCACTCCGGGCGCCAGAAGTATTCGTCCATCTTCAACTACCCCACCCTGACCTGGGCCGATGTCGGCGCGATCGGCTGGCTGGTGGACGGCGCCGCGATCACCAACCAGGTCCCGCTGTGCCGCTGCTCCTACGGCCCGTACGCACGCGCGATGGTCCGTATCTGCAAGGAGGAGTCCTTCCACCAGCGCCAGGGGTACGAGCTGCTGCTCGCCCTCAGCCGCGGCACCGAGGCCCAGCACGCGATGGCCCAGGACGCGGTGGACCGCTGGTGGTGGCCCTCGCTGATGATGTTCGGGCCGCCGGACGAGGAGTCGGCGCACAGCTCCCGCTCCATGGCCTGGAAGATCAAGCGGCACTCGAACGACGAGCTGCGCCAGCGCTTCGTGGACATCTGCGTCCCCCAGGCCGAGGCGCTGGGGCTCACCCTCCCCGATCCCGAGCTGCGCTGGAACGAGGAGCGGGGCCACTGGGACTTCGGCCCCATCGACTGGTCGGAGTTCCACGCGGTGCTCAAGGGCAACGGCCCCTGCAACGAACAGCGGATCTCGCAGCGCCGCCGCGCCCACGAAGAGGGCGCCTGGGTCCGCGAGGCGGCAGCGGCGTACGCGGCCAAGCACAGCGGTGACGGCGGGGGCGACGCCGAGGGCGCGCGGAAGGAGACGGTGGCATGACGGCGCAGTCGGAGTGGCCCCTGTGGGAGGTCTTCGTCCGCAGCAGGCGCGGCCTCTCGCACACGCACGCGGGAAGCCTGCACGCCCCGGACGCGGAGATGGCCCTGCGCAACGCCCGCGATCTCTACACGCGCCGCTCCGAGGGCGTCTCGATCTGGGTCGTCCCCTCCCGGCATGTCACGGCCTCGTCGCCGGACGAGAAGGACCCCTTCTTCGAGCCCTCGGCGGACAAGCCGTACCGCCATCCCACCTTCTACGAGGTGCCGGAGGGGGTGAAGAACCTGTGACCGCTCCCGGAACGCACACCACGACGGACGCCGAGACGGACACCACGACGGACACCCGCGCCGAGACCGGGGGCGAGACCGGGTACGGCGTCGGGCCCGTGGCCACGCTCGCCCTCGCCGATGACGCGCTCGTCCTCTCCCACCGCCTGGGGGAGTGGGCCGGACACGCTCCGGTCCTGGAGGAGGAGGTGGCCCTGGCGAACATCGCCCTCGATCTGCTGGGCCAGGCCCGCGTGCTGTACGCGGAGCTGGGGGACGAGGACGAGCTGGCGTATCTCCGCGAGGAACGCGCCTTCCGCAACTGCCAGTTGGCCGAGCAGCCGAACGGCGACTTCGCCCGCACCATCGCGCGGCAGCTCCTGTTCTCCACGTATCAGGAGCTGCTGTACGCCCGGCTCGCCGAGCACGGCCACCCCCTGGCCGCCAAGGCGGTCAGCGAAGTGGCGTATCACCGCGATCACGCCGAGCACTGGACCCTGCGGCTCGGCGACGGCACGCCGGAGAGCCACGCGCGGATGCAGAGCGCGGTGGACGGGCTGTGGCGGTTCACGGGGGAGCTGTTCCAGCCCGTCGAAGGGCTGGACGTCGAGCTGTCCGCGCTGGAGCGCGCCTGGCAGGAGCGGATCGCGTCCACGCTGACCGCCGCCACCCTCACCGTCCCGGAAGGCCCGCGGCACGGCGCCTGGACGGCGGGCGCGGGACGGCAGGGCGTGCACACGGAGTCCTTCGGGCGGATGCTCGCCGAGATGCAGCACCTGCACCGCAGCCACCCGGGGGCGTCATGGTGACCACCCACGCCACCCCCTCGTCCCCCGCGACCGCGCCCGCCTCGCCCGCGAGCAGCGCCCCGGACCTCCGGGAACTCCGCGCGCTCGCCGGTTCCGTCCCCGATCCGGAGCTGCCCGCGGTCACCCTGGCCGAGCTGGGCGTCCTGCGGGACGTACGGGAAACGGCGCCGGGCCGGGTGACGGTCACCCTCACGCCGACGTACACCGGCTGCCCCGCCATCGAGACCATGGCCGCCGACGTCGAGCGGGTGCTGCGGGAACACGGCGTCCCGGAGGTCAGCGTGCGCACCGTGCTCTCGCCGCCCTGGTCGACGGACGACATCTCGGCCGAAGGGCGCCGCAAACTCGCCGAGTTCGGCGTCGCCCCACCACGCTGCGGCACCGGGACAGGCACACGCACCGGGGGCCCCGTTCCGCTCAGCCTCGCCATCCGCTGCCCCCACTGCGGCTCCACGGAGACCACCCTCCTGAGCCGCTTCTCCTCCACCGCCTGCAAGGCACTGCGGCGCTGCGAGTCCTGCCAGGAGCCGTTCGACCACTTCAAGGAGGTGTGAGCGAGCGCCATGAGCACCTTCCACCCCCTCCGGGTCACCTCGGTCGAGCGGCTCACGGACGACGCGGTCGCCGTCACCCTCGCCGTCCCCGCCCCGCTGCGCACGGCCTTCCGCTCCTCCCCCGGCCAGCACATCGCGCTGCGCCGCCGCGACGGCGAAGGACGCGAGATCCGGCGTACGTACTCGCTCTGCGGCCCCGCGCGGGAGGCGCCCGAGGAGCTGCGCATCGGTATCAGGGGCGTCGCGGGCGGCGAGTTCTCCACGTACGCGGTCAAGGAACTGGCCGTCGGCGATGTGGTCGAGGCGCTGCCGCCCAGCGGCCGGTTCATCCTCGAACCCCGTCCTGGGCGGTTCGCCGCCGTCGTCGGGGGGAGCGGCATTACGCCCGTGCTCTCCATCGCCACCACCCTGCTGGAGCGGGAGCCCGAGGCACGGTTCTGTCTGATACGCAGCGACCGCTCGGCGGCCTCCACGATGTTCCTGGAGGACGTGGCCGATCTCAAGGACCGCTTCCCCGGCCGCTTCCAGCTCGTCACGGCACTCTCCCGCGAGGAGCAGCAGGCCGGGCTCCCCACGGGCCGCCTGGACGAGCGGCGGCTGACGTCGCTGCTGCCCGCGCTCGTGCCCGTGGACGAGGTCGACGGCTGGTATCTGTGCGGCCCGCTCGGCCTGGTCGAGGGCGCCTCACGCGCGCTGCGCGGGCTGAACGTGCCGCGCGCCCGTATCCACCAGGAGATCTTCCACGCCGAGGAGATACCCGCGACCGCGCCCGCCTCCGGCTCCGGCTCCGGCTCCGGCTCCGGCTCCGGCTCCGCGACGGAATCCGCCGCGCGCGACCGGGCGGCGGCCACCGTGCTGGCGACTCTCGACGGCCGCTCGGGCACCTGGCCCATGGACGACGGCGAATCGGTCCTGGAAACGGTGCTGCGCAACCGCGCCGACGCCCCGTACGCGTGCAAGGGCGGAGTGTGCGGGACCTGCCGGGTCCGGCTGGTGTCCGGCGAGGTCCGCATGGACCGCAACTACGCGCTGGAGCCCGAGGAACTGGACGCGGGCTATGTGCTGGCCTGCCAGTCGCATCCGCTCACCCCCGCCGTCGAGGTGGACTTCGACGCCTGACACTCCTACCCTGCCTCACACCTGACGACCCGTCAGGAATGCCGGGCCAGTAGCACGCCGACGCCGACGTCAGTACGCCGACGTCGCGACGCGACCGGAGGGGCGGACGGACAGTGGACTTCACCTTCACCGAAGAAGAGCGGGCGGCCTCGGAGGCGGCCGTGGCGGTCTTCGCCAAGGTCGTACCTGACAGTGTGCCCAGCCCCTCCCTCACCGGGGGCGCCGTCGCCGAGGACTTCGACCGCGCGCTGTGGCGGCGGCTGGCCGGTTCCGATCTGCTCAGCCTGGTCGTCGCGCCGGAACACGGCGGCGCGGGCCTCGGCCCCGTCGCCCTGTGCCTCGTCCTGCGCGAGGCGGGCAGGGTGCTGGCCCGCGTCCCGCTGCTGGAGACCGCAGCGGCGGCCCTCACCCTCCAGACGTACGGCACCCCGGAACTCCAGCGGGCCCGCCTCCCCCTGATCGGCAGGGGCGAGCTGGCGGTCAGCGTCGCCGCGAGCGGCCGTACGGGACACGAGGCCGCCGCCCTCGCCGTCACCGCGACCCGCCCCACGCCCGCGTCGGACCCGTCAGAGCCCTGGCTGCTCGACGGGGTCCAGACCGCCGTTCCCTGGGCGCAGACGGCCGATCTCGTGCTCGTGCCCGCGCACACCGCCGAGGGCCGCACCCTGCTCGCCCTCGTCGACCCCGCAGGGCAGGGCGTGACCCTGGCCGAGCAGATCTCCACCACCGGCGAGCGCTACGCCGAACTGCGGCTCGACGCGGCCCCCGTGCGTCCGCTCGACGTCATCGAGGCCGAGGGCGCCGCCGAGCACCTCCACCGGCTCATGGCCACCGGCACCTGTGCGCTCGCGCTGGGCCTCGGCGAGCGCGTGCTGGCCATGACCAGCGCCTACGCGGGCGAGCGCGAGCAGTTCGGCCACCCCATCGCGACGTTCCAGGCCGTCGCGGTCCAGGCCGCCGACCGCTACATCGACCTCCGCGCCATGGAGGCCACACTCTGGCAGGCGGCGTGGCGGCTCGATCCCACGGATGTGGCCGTCGCCAAGATCTGGGCCGCCGAGGGCGTGCGGCGCGTCGTCCAGACAGCCCAGCACCTGCACGGCGGCTTCGGCGCCGACACCGACTATCCGCTGCACCGATTCCACGCCTGGGCCAAGCAGCTCGAACTCTCCCTCGGCCCTGCCGCGGCCCATGAAGAAGCCCTCGGCGACCTCCTCGCCGCCCACCAGCCCGACTGACTCCGGCTCACAGCACGTACGAACTCACAGCACGTACGGAGGCTCCCCGCCGTCCGCGACCATCGGGCGCCCCGCCGCGTCCCAGGCCAGCATGCCGCCGTCCACGTTCACCGCGTCCATGCCCTGCTGGATCAGGTACTGCGCCACCTGCGCCGAGCGACCGCCGACGCGGCAGACCACGTACACCCGCTCACCGTCGCCCACCCGCTCGGTCAGCTCACCGGACCGGGCGACGAAGTCGCTCATGGGGATGTGCAGCGCGCCCTCGGCGTGCCCCGCCGCCCACTCGTCGTTCTCCCGGACGTCCAGCAACAGCCCTTCAGCGGGCACCGATGCCGCCTCCACCTGGGGCAACTGACCGAAGTGCATGACGTATTGCCTCTCTCGACCCGCGCACGGCTCTTCGCCACGGGTCAGTTCGCTCTGTTCCCTGCTGACTGGTCCCTGCCGACCGGCGGACGGCCTCTTTCCAGCCCGTCCCGTCCCGGCCCGGCTCGACCCGCCCGCCTGCCCGGAACGGTTCCTTCCGTCCCGTTCCCCGTCGGCTCAGCCCTGCCCGGGTTCCGACCGGCCGGACTGTTCTTTCTGCCCGGACCGCTCCGGCCCCTGCCGCGGTTCCCCCTCCGCCCCCGCCTGCTGCTCCAGCAGCCGGGCCAGCTCCGCCTCGCGCTCCTCGACCTGCGCGAGCAGTTGCTCGGCGATCTCGTCCAGCAGCCGGTCGGGATCGTCCGGCGCCATCCGCAGCATCGCGCCGATGGCGCTCTCCTCCAGGCTGGTGACCATGTCGGCCAGCATGTCCTTGCGCTGGGCCAGCCACTCCAGGCGCGCGTACAGCTCCTCGCTGCGGCTGACCCGCTCCTCCTCCGGCTCGCGCGGCCCCGACTCCCACTCCTCCAGGAGTACGGCGAGTTCCTGCGTGTCACCGTCCGCGTAAGCCCTGTTGACGCGTACGAGGAAGGCTTCGCGGCGCTCCCGCTCCGCCTCGTCCTGGGCGAGGTCGGGGTGCGCACGGCGCACGAGGTCGCGGTACGCCTTGCGCGCCTCCTCGCTCGGGCGGACCCGCGGCGGGGGCTGGACGCTCTGCTCGTTGAGCATCGCCGTCGCCTCGGGGGGCATGCCCTCGGAGTCGATCCAGCCGTGGAACAGCTCCTCGACGGCGGGCATCGGCAGCACGGCACCGCGCGCCGCCTCCGCCCTGCGCACGTCCTCGGGGTCCCCCGTACGGGCCGCGACCGCCTCGGCGATCCGCGCGTCCAGCTCGTCGAGCCGCGCGTACATCGGCCCGAGGCGCTGGTGGTGCAGGCGGGAGAAGTTCTCCACCTCGACCCGGAAGGTCTCCACCGCGATCTCGTACTCGATCAGCGCGGTCTCCGCCGTCCGCACGGCCCGCTCCAGCCGCTCCGTCCCCCCGTCCTGGGGCTGCGTCGGGGACTGGGGCCGCTCCTGGCCCTGGCCCGGGTCTTGGCCCTGGCCCGGGTCCTGGGCCTCGCCTGAATCCTGGCCCCGGGCCTGTGCCTGGCCGGGGCCCTGGCTCCGGCCGTCGTCGTGGGCCTGCTCCGCCTCCGGGTTCGCGTTCATCACGCCCACCCTACGGAAGGGAGCCTCACACTCCCAGTTCGGCCGCCAGCCTGCCGCTCCGTACCGCCTTGACCAGCTCGCCGTGGTCCGCCTCCGTACGGTCCGCGTAGGCCACGGCGAAGGAGCCGACCGCCTCGTCCAGCGCCTCGCCCTTCCCGCAGTACCCGGCGACGGCGCGCGGGTCGGCGCTGTGGGAGTGGGCGCGGGCGAGCAGCGCGCCGGTCATCCGCGCGTAGTCGTCCACCTGGTCGGCGGCGAGCGCGGCGGGATCGACACTGCCCTTGCGGTTGCGGAACTGCCGCACCTGGTACGGGCGCCCCTCCACGCTCGTCCACCCCAGCAGGATGTCCGAGACGACCTGCATGCGCTTCTGGCCGAGCACGACCCGGCGCCCCTCGTGCGGGGCCCGGGGCGCGGCGAAGCCAGCGGCGGCCAGCGCGGGAGCCAGCGCCGTGGCGCGGGCCTCCTTGACCTGGAGCACCAGCGGCTCGCCCCTGTGGTCGAGCAGCAGCACGACGTACGAGCGCGTCCCCACGCTCCCCGTCCCGACGACGCGGAAGGCGACGTCGTGGATCGCGTACCGCTCCAGCAGCGGCAGCCTGTCCTCGGGCAGCGTCGCCAGATACCCGTCTCCGACGCCACCTCCGCCCCGGCCGAGCGCGGAGGCCACGGCCGCCGCCTCCGCGTCCGGGACACGGCGCAGCACGGGCGGCGCGTCGACGAAGCAGCGTGCGCCGTCGTCCAGGAGGCGGGTGGACCTGGCGGCGTAGCGGGCGCTGGTGTTGCGCCGCGCCTTCTCGCCGACCCGCTCCAGCGTGCCCAGCAGATCGCGCGCGTCGGTGTGCGAGACCAGTTCCTCGTCGGCGATGGCGTTCCACGCCTCGGCAGCCGGCATCCGCGCCAGCAGCCGCATGGTGCGGCGGTACGCGCCCACCGCGTCCCGCGCCGCGCCCGCGCACACGTCCTCGTCGGCCCCCGCCTCGCGCCCGGCGAGCACGAGCGAGGCCGCCAGCCGTTTGAGGTCCCACTCCCAGGGGCCGACGGCGGTCTCGTCGAAGTCGTTCAGATCGATGACGAGGCCGCCCCGCGCGTCCCCGTAGAGCCCGAAGTTGGCGGCGTGCGCGTCGCCGCAGAGCTGCGCTCCGATGCCGGTCGCCGGGGTGCCGTGCGCCAGGTCGTACGCCATCAGCCCGGCGGAGCCGCGCAGGAAGGCGAAGGGGGTGGCGGCCATCCGGCCCACCCTGATCGGCGTCAGGGCCGGGAGCCGTCCCGCGTTGGACGCCTCGACGGCGGCGACGGCGCCCGGGCGGCCCGGCGCGACCGTGAACCCGGAGTGCTCGGCACGGGGTACGGAGTCGCGCAGCGCCTTGCCGGCGCGCTTCGGCGACTCGGCGGGCGGCGGCCACGCGGCGAAGCCCGCCACCGGCGGGATACGCGCACTGCCCCGGCCGGCGTCCGGCGCACCGTCCACGTCGCCCGTTCCCGTCGTCCCCATACCGAGCCCTCCCCTGACCTGCCGGGCGGGGCGGGGAAACGTCCAGCACCCCGCCCCGTCCGGCCACCGCTTGTCCGGGGGACGACGCTACTCGCGGAGCCGCCGGGCCGTCAGCCCCGGAACTCCTCGGGGCAGCGGGCGCCGTCGGCGGCGAGGTGCGCGTCCGCCCAGCGGGTCAGCTCGACCATCGCGGGCTTGAGCGCCTCGCCCGCGTCCGTCAGGCGGTAGCTGACGCGCAGCGGGGGCCCGTCCTCGACGGTCCGCACGACGAGGCCCAGCGAGGCCAGCTCCGTCAGTCGGTCCGAGAGCATGCGCTCGCTGATGCCCGGCACGGCCCTGCGCAGCTCGGCGAAGCCCCCGGGACCGTTCATGAGCGCGGCGATGATCAGCCCGGTCCAGCGCTTGCCCAGCAGATGGAAGACGCGCGTGATCCCCGATTCCGGCTCGGTGCACGCCGACACCGGTGCCGGGGGGACCTCCTGCGCCTGTTCCCGAAGCTCTGCCATGCCCCCAGCGTACTGCGTCCGGACAAGGGGATGCAGAAAAGTAAGTGCCTGTGTTATCAATAGTGGCGTACGGAAGTTAACTCACTTACTCCAAGGCAGGACTCCCTCATGGCCACGCTGCTGCACATCGACTCGTCCGTCTGGCCCCAGGCCGCCTCCGCCTCCCGCGACGTCGCCGCGTCCTTCCGCGCGGCATGGGAGGCCCAGCACCCCGACGGCACCGTCGTCTACCGCGATCTGGCCGCGAACCCGCTGCCGCACCTGGACGGCGTCGGCGCCGCCGCTGGCTTCGCCTCCCCCGACGAGCACACCCCCGAGCAGGCCGCCGCCTTCGCCCTGCGCGACGAGCTGGCCCGCGAGCTGGAGCAGGCCGACGCGGTCCTCATCGGCGCCCCGATGTACAACTTCACGATCCCCTCGACCCTGAAGGCATGGCTCGACCAGGTGATCCTCATGGGCCGCACCGCGGGCGGCGAGTCCCCCTCGGCCGCGGGCACGCCCACCACCGTCGTGGCCAGCCGGGGCGGCGGCTACGGCCCGGGCACGCCCCGCGAGAGCTACGAGTTCGCGCAGAGCTACCTGGCCAAGGTCCTCGGCGACATGCTGAAGCTGGACGTGGAGTTCATCGTTCCGGAGCTGACGCTGGCCCCGAGCACCCCGGGCATGGAGGAACTGATCGAGCTGTCCGAGCAGTCCCGCGCCAAGGCCCACGAGGACGCGGCGGCCAGGGCCAAGACCCTCGCGGCGCGCGTCGCGGCGGCCTGAGCGCACCGCCACATGGCGTGAGCGGCCCGCGCGCACCCTCAGCGCGGACCCACGCAGCCCGCGCGGCACCTCGGCACCGGGCCCGCGCGCACCCTCAGCGCGGGCCCGCGCCGCGTCTCAGCGCCGGGCCCGCGCCGCGTTCAGCTCCCGCATGGCGCCGTCCAGTTGCTCCCGCGTGAGCGGCGGCCCCGGAAGTTCGCGGGCGCCCTCGCCGCGCAGCCCGTCGAGCAGCAGCGCCAGCTGGCGGCGCCAGGACCCGGGCGCCACGGCCTCGGCGGCCGGGACGGCCCGGCCCAGCGCGGCCAGCGCGAAGAGGAGGTCGGCGACCCCGAGGTCCCCGCGCACGGCGCCCGCGCCACGGCAGCGGTCGATCAGCAGGCCCAGCGTCTCGGCGTTGTGCGCGTGCAGCGCCTCCAGCGTCGGGACGCCCTCGATGCCCGTCGTCATCAGGTCGTTCGCGCCCCGGTCGTGGGCCAGCCCCTCGAAGACGCGCTCCAGATAGCCGGTGAGCCCGGCCCACGGGTCCTCGGACCGCCGGGCCTCCTCGCCGTGCGCCATGGTCGCGGCGAGCGCTTCGCGGAAGACCTCCTCGATGAGCGCTCCCCGGTCGGGGAAGCGCCGGTACAGGGTGGCGTTGCCGACCCCGGCCCGCCGGGCGATCACGTCCAGGGGCGCCTCGACGCCCTGCTCCGCGTACACCTCGCGGGCAGCCGCCAGCACCAGTTCCCTGTTCCGCCACGCGTCCCTTCGCACGCCCGCACCGTAGCGCGGGCCGACGCCAGGGGCCGCACGCGCGCGAAAGCGCGGAAGCGGAACCCCAACCGGAACCCGCAGCCCCGGCCCCCCGGAGCCCGTACCGCACACGAAGAAGCCCCGCAGGTCCGAGACCTGCGGGGCTTTCCTTCTTGTGCGCGAGGGGGGAGTTGAACCCCCACGTCCTTTCGGACACTGGAACCTGAATCCAGCGCGTCTGCCTATTCCGCCACCCGCGCATTGGGTGTGTCGTGGGCCCGTCGCGGCGCCCTGCCGACATCCAGAAGATTAGCACGCTGGAAGGGGTGCGCTCACATCCGTTTGTTCGGTCGCGGGCAACGGGGGCACTCCCACCCGTAGGAGCCCGTGGAGAGCGGAGCCGCACCGCTCTGCGAGACACTGGCCACAGGAGCCCTACGATCCATGCAAGGCTGTGACGACGGCCTCAAGGTGTGAGAGGTGACACTCGAGCACCGGGTCCCAGCGGGGAACCAGCCGTTTCCCCCGCGCGTGGATACGATCAGTAAGCAGTACCGGAAAGCAGCATGCGCGTGCCCAGGCGACACTGGGAGGCGCACTAGAGCCGAGGGCATCTGGGAAGGAGGTGCACCGTGGGAGTAATGAAGCGCTTCGAGCAGCGACTCGAAGGTCTCGTGAACGGCACCTTCGCGAAGGTGTTCAAGTCCGAGGTGCAACCCGTGGAGATCGCGGGTGCCCTCCAGCGCGAGTGCGACAACAACGCGACGATCTGGAACCGCGAGCGGACCGTCGTGCCGAACGACTTCATCGTCGAGCTGAGCGCGCCGGACTACGAACGCCTGAGCCCGTACTCCGGACAGCTCGGCGACGAGCTGTCCGGGATGGTCCGCGATTACGCCAAGCAGCAGCGCTACACCTTCATGGGTCCCATCAAGGTCCACCTGGAGAAGGCGGACGACCTGGACACGGGTCTCTACCGCGTGCGCAGCCGCACTCTGGCGTCCAGCACCTCTCAACCGCAGCGGAGCGGCGCTCCGGGTGGCGGAGGACAGCAGGCGGCGGGCGGATATCCGCCCCGCCCCGCTTCCGCGCCGCCCATGCCCGCCTCGTCGCCCTCGCCGCCCGGCTACGCGCCGGGCGCGGGCGGCCCGCTGCCGCACGCCGAGACCCGCCGCTGGATCGAGATCAACGGCAACCGCCACCAGATCTCGAAGCCGACGCTGGTCCTGGGCCGCAGCACCGAGGCCGACGTGCGCGTGGACGATCCGGGAGTCTCCCGGCGCCACTGCGAGATCCGGGCGGGGGACCCGGCGACCATCCAGGATCTGGGCTCGACGAACGGCATCGTGGTAGACGGGCAGCACACCACCCGCGCTACGCTCCGCGACGGCTCACGCATCGTCGTGGGCAGCACGACGATCATTTACCGGCAAGCCGAAGGGTGAAGCGGGGGCAATGTCAGAGCTGACCCTGACGGTCATGCGGTTGGGTTTTCTCGCCGTACTGTGGCTGTTCGTCATCGTGGCCGTGCAGGTCATCAGGAGCGACCTGTTCGGTACGCGCGTGACCCAGCGCGCCGCGCGCCGCAACGAAGGACAACGTCCGCAGCAGCGCCAGCAGCCGCAGCGGCAACAGCAGCAGAGCGGCCGTCGCGGGCGCGGCGGCCGTAACACCCCCACCAAGCTCGTGGTGAGCGAGGGCTCCCTCACCGGCACCACGGTCGCCCTCCAGGGGCAGACCATCACCCTGGGCCGGGCTCACGACTCCACGATCGTGCTGGACGACGACTACGCGTCCAGCCGCCATGCCAGGATCTACCCGGACCGTGACGGCCAGTGGATCGTCGAGGACCTCGGGTCGACCAACGGCACGTACCTTGAGCGGACCCGGCTGACCACACCGACGCCGATCCCGCCCGGAGCGCCGATCCGTATCGGCAAGACGGTCATCGAGCTGCGGAAGTAGTTACAGACATGACGACCGGAGGGTGGGCACCGTGCGGATGTACCCGGAGCCGACGGGCGAGGTGCGCATGAGTCTGTCACTGCGCTTCGCCGCCGGATCACACGACGGAATGATCCGCGAGCACAACGAGGACTCCGGCTACGCCGGCCCGAGGCTGCTCGCGGTCGCCGACGGCATGGGCGGCCAGGCCGCCGGTGAGGTCGCCAGCTCCGAGGTGATCTCCACCATGGTCCAGCTCGACGAGGACATCCCGGGCTCGGACATCCTCACCTCCCTCGGCACGGCCGTGCAGCGGGCCAACGACCAGTTGCGCGTCATGGTCGAGGAGGACCCGCAGCTGGAGGGCATGGGCACCACGCTCACCGCGCTCCTGTGGACGGGCCAGCGGCTCGGCCTCGTGCACGTCGGCGACTCGCGCGCGTATCTGCTCCGCGACGGCCAGCTCACCCAGATCACGCAGGACCACACCTGGGTGCAGCGGCTCGTCGACGAGGGGCGGATCACCGAAGAGGAGGCCACCACCCACCCGCAGCGCTCCCTGCTGATGCGCGCGCTGGGCAGCGGTGACCACGTCGAGCCCGACCTGTCCATCAGGGAGGTCCGCGCCGGCGACCGCTATCTGCTGTGCTCCGACGGGCTGTCCGGCGTCGTCTCCCACCAGACGATGGAGGACACCCTCGGCAGCTACCAGGGCCCGCAGGAGACCGTGCAGGAGCTGATCCAGCTCGCGCTGCGCGGCGGCGGCCCGGACAACATCACCTGCATCATCGCGGACGTCCTCGACGTCGACCAGGCGGGCGACACCCTCGCGGGGCAGCTCAACGACACCCCGGTCATCGTCGGCGCCGTCGCGGAGAACCAGAACTCGCTCGGCAGCGACGTGGGCACCCTCCAGACCCCGGCGGCCCGCGCGGCCGAGCTGGGGCGGAGCGGGCAGTCCGTGCCGCAGCAGCCGGGCCCCGACGGGCCGGGGGACGGCTTCGGGCCGCCCGGCAGCGGCGGCATGGCCGCGGGCCCGCCACCCGGCGCCTTCGGCGCCTACACGGACGAGGACTTCGTCAAACCGCGCCGGGGCAGAAAGTGGCTCAAGCGGTCCGCGTGGACCGTCGTCGCGCTGGCCGTCATCGGCGGCGGGCTCTACGGGGGCTTCCGCTGGACCCAGACGCAGTACTACGTGGGGGCCAAGGGCGAGCACGTCGCGCTCTACCGCGGCATCAGCCAGGAGCTGGCGGGTCTGACGCTGAACAAGGTCTACCGCGACCGCCCCGAGATCGAACTCAAGTACCTTCCGCTGTACCAGCGCAACCAGGTGCGGGAGACCATCGCCACCAGCAGCCTCGGCGAGGCCGAGGACAAGGTGAACGAGCTGGGCGCGCAGGCCGAGGTCTGCCGGATCGTCGCTGAGCAGAAGGAAGAGCCCAGCGACGAGCAGAAGAAGGAAGAGCAGAACAAGCCCGGCGACGCGGGCAAGAGCGGCGGCACCGACACCGGGGCCACCAACGGAGGCACCGGCGGCACGGCCGAGTCCGAGTCCTCGGCGACCGCGGGCCAGGTCGCACTCCGCACCGACCACGACAGCACTCACAAGAGCACCAGCTCTCCGTCACCCGGCCCCCGGCTCTCGGAGAAACAGCAGGAGCTCGCCAAGCAGTGCACCGCGCCGTAGGGGGCACAAAACAGCATGAGCAGCAATATCAGCACCACCGGCAGCAACACGACGATCTCCCCCGGAGGTCTGCCCAGCCGCCGTAACACCGAGCTGGCGATGCTCGTCTTCGCCGTGCTCATCCCCGTCTTCGCCTACGCCAACGTCGGCCTGGCCAAGGACGGCGCACTCCCCGCGGGGATGCTCGGCTACGGACTCGGGCTGGGCCTGCTGGCCGGGGTCGCGCACCTCGTCGTGCGCCGCTGGGCGCCGTACGCGGACCCGCTGATGCTGCCCATCGCCACGCTGCTCAACGGCATGGGCCTGGTCCTGATCTACCGTCTCGACCTGGAGCCGCTCCCCGGCGGGGCCGCGGCGCCGACCCAGCTCATGTGGTCGACGCTCGGTATCGCGCTGTTCGTGTGCGTGCTCGTCTTCCTGAAGGACCACCGTGTCCTCCAGCGCTACACCTACATCTCGATGGCGGCGGCGCTGATCCTGCTGATCCTGCCGGTGTTCTTCCCGGCCCGTTTCGGTGCCCGGATCTGGATCACCATCCCCGGTGTGGGCTCGCTCCAGCCCGCCGAGTTCGCCAAGATCATCATCGCGGTGTTCTTCGCGGGCTATCTGATGGTCAAGCGCGACGCGCTCGCGCTGGCGAGCCGCCGCTTCATGGGGCTCTACCTCCCGCGTGGCCGCGACCTGGGCCCGATCTTCGCGATCTGGGCGCTCAGCCTGATGATCCTCGTCTTCGAGACCGACCTCGGCACCTCGCTGCTGTTCTTCGGCCTCTTCGTGGTGATGCTGTACGTGGCGACGGAGCGCACGAGCTGGATCGTCTTCGGTCTGACCCTGTCCATCGTCGGCGCCGTCGCCGTCGCCAGCTTCGAGCCGCACGTGCAGAGCCGTGTGCAGGACTGGCTCGACCCGATGCAGGCGTACAAGGACGGCTCCGAGCAGCCCGCGCAGGCGCTGTGGGCCTTCGGCTCGGGCGGCACCCTCGGCTCCGGGCTCGGGCAGGGCTACTCGCGGCTCATCGGCTTCGCGGCCAAGAGCGACTACATCTTCGCCACCGTCGGCGAGGAGCTGGGGCTCTGCGGCGCGATGGCCATCCTCCTGATGTACGGGCTCCTGGTGGAGCGCGGCATCCGCACCTCCCTCGCGGCACGCGACCCCTTCGGCAAGCTCCTCGCCGTCGGTCTCTCGGCCGCCTTCGGCATCCAGGTCTTCGTCGTCGCGGGCGGCGTCATGGGCCTCATCCCGCTGACGGGTATGACGATGCCCTTCCTGGCACAGGGCGGTTCCTCGGTCATCGCCAACTGGGCGCTCGTCGCGATCCTGCTGAAGATCAGCGACACCGCCAGGCGACCGGCACCCGCCCCGGCCCCCAACCCCGACGCCGAGATGACTCAGGTGGTCCGACCGTGAACAAGCCGCTTCGACGGATCGCGATCTTCTGCGGCCTGCTCGTCCTGGCCCTGCTGGTCCGCGACAACTGGATCCAGTTCGTCCAGGCCGACGAGCTGAAGACCGACCCCAAGAACCGAAGGGTCGCCATCGCCCGCTACGCGCAGCCGCGCGGCAACATCATCGTCGACGGCAAGTCCATCACCGGATACGCCGAGACGAAGGGCAACGACTTCCAGTACAAGCGCACGTACAAGAACGGCGAGATGTGGGCCCCGGTCACCGGGTACGCGTCCCAGGCGTTCGGCGCCAACCAGCTCGAAGCGCTCAACGACGGCATCCTCACCGGCGACGACGACCGGCTCTTCTTCAACCGCACCATCGACATGCTGACCGGCAAGCCCCAAAAGGGCGGCAACGTCGTCACGACGCTGAACGCCAAGGCCCAGAAGGCGGCCTTCGAGGGGCTGGGCGACAAGAAGGGCGCCGTCGCCGCGATCAACCCGAAGACCGGCGCCGTCCTCGCGCTGGCCAGCACGCCCTCGTACGACCCCTCCACCTTCGCCGGGAACGGCGAGAAGGACACGGAGGCGTGGTCGAAGCTCCAGAAGGACCAGGACCCGGACGACCCGATGCTGAACCGGGCGCTGCGCCAGACGTACCCGCCGGGCTCCACCTTCAAGGTCGTCACCGCGGCGGCCGGTCTGGAGAGCGGGGACTACGACCTGGACTCGAAGACCGACTCGCCCGACCCGTACCAGCTCCCTGACTCCACCTACAAGCTGGGCAACGAGGGCAACAACCCGGCCTGCAAGAACGCCTCGGTGCGCGTCGCGCTCCAGTGGTCGTGCAACACCGTCTTCGCGAAGATGAGCGACGACATCGGCAACGAGGACATGCAGAAGATGTCGGAGAAGTTCGGCTTCCACGAGAAGGAGCTGGACATCCCGGTCCGCGCAGCCGAGAGCGTCTACCCCAAGGACAACCGCCCGCAGAACGCGCAGGCCGGTATCGGCCAGGCGTCCGTGGCGGCCACCCCGCTCCAGATGGCCATGGTCGCCTCGGCGGTCGCCAACGACGGCAAGCTGATGAAGCCGTACATGGTGGACCAGCTCGTGGCGCCCAACCTGAACGTCGTCGAGCAGACCAAGCCCGAGGAGCTGAGCGAGCCGGTCTCCTCGGAGAACGCGCAGAAGCTCCAGCAGGCCATGGAGACCGTGGTCGAGAAGGGCACCGGATCCAGCGGCAAGATCCCCGGCGTCACCGTCGGCGGCAAGACCGGTACGGCCCAGCACGGCGAGGGCAACAGCGAGAACCCCTACGCGTGGTTCATCTCCTACGCCAAGACGGACGACGGCTCCCCGGTGGCCGTGGCCGTCGTCATCGAGAGCTCCGACACGCTCCGCAGCGACATCGCGGGCGGCAAGCTCGCCGCCCCCGTCGCCAAGGGTGTGATGGAGGCCGTCCTCGACGGGAAGCAGTGACGCGACGGACGTGACGGACGTAACGGACGCGACGAAAGCACAGGCGTTGCCCGCGAGAGCGCAGGAGGTGACCCCGGTCACCTCCGACCCGTGCGAGCGGACGGGTACCGTATCCCGAGCAGCACACCGCCGTGCCGTACACCAGATACGGCCCGGACGAACGGAGAGGGCTGGAGACTATGGAAGAGCCGCGTCGCCTCGGCGGCCGGTACGAGCTGGGCAATGTGCTCGGCCGCGGTGGCATGGCCGAGGTGTACCTCGCTCATGACACGCGCCTGGGCCGTACGGTCGCGGTCAAGACGCTCCGCGTCGACCTCGCCCGCGACCCCTCGTTCCAAGCCCGCTTCCGCCGTGAGGCCCAGTCGGCAGCCTCGCTGAACCACCCGGCGATCGTCGCGGTGTACGACACCGGCGAGGACTACGTCGACGGCGTCTCCATCCCGTACATCGTCATGGAGTACGTGGACGGCTCCACGCTCCGCGATCTGCTGCACTCCGGGCGCAAGCTGCTGCCCGAGCGGGCGATGGAGATGTGCATCGGCATCCTCCAGGCCCTGGAGTACTCCCACCGGGCCGGCATCGTCCACCGCGACATCAAGCCCGCGAACGTGATGCTGACCCGGAACGGCCAGGTCAAGGTCATGGACTTCGGCATCGCCCGCGCCATGGGCGACTCCGGCATGACGATGACGCAGACCGCGGCCGTCATCGGCACCGCGCAGTACCTCTCGCCCGAGCAGGCCAAGGGCGAGTCCGTCGACGCGCGCTCCGACCTGTACTCCACCGGCTGTCTGATCTACGAGCTGCTGACGAACCGGCCGCCCTTCATCGGGGACTCGCCCGTCGCCGTGGCCTACCAGCACGTGCGGGAAGAGGCACAGACGCCCAGCACCTTCGATCCGGAGATCTCCCAGGAGATGGACGCGATCGTGATGAAGGCGCTGGTCAAGGACCCGGACTACCGCTATCAGTCCGCCGACGAGATGCGCGCGGACATCGAGGCGTGCCTCGACGGGCAGCCCGTCGCGGCCACGGCGGCGCTCGGTTCCGTCGGCTACGGCGGCTACGACCCGGACCAGCCCACCACCGCGCTGCGCCCCCAGGAGGGGCAGACGTCGATGATGGCGCCGGTCGGCGACGACGACTATTACGACGACGGGCGCGGCAGGCGCCGCCAGAAGAAGAGCAACACGTCGACGATCCTGCTGGTCATCGCGGCCATCCTGGTCCTGGTCGGCGCGATCTTCGTGGGCAGGGCCCTGTTCAGCGGCTCCGACGGCTCCGACCAGGTCGAGGTCCCCGCGCTGGCGGGGCAGAGCTACGACGAGGCCAAGACGCTCGGCCAGAACGGCGGCTTCAAGGTCGCCAAGGGCGAGACGAAGTTCTGCGAGCAGCCCAAGGAAACGGTCTGCGACACGGACCCGGCCAAGGGCACGAAGATCGACCGCGATTCGACGGTCACGCTCAACCTCTCCAAGGGCCCGGCCCCCGTCGAGGTGCCGGACGTCACGAACAGCTCGTTCCAGGAGGGCAAGCAGAAGCTGGAAGAGGCGGGCTTCAAGGTCAAGCGGAAGACCGAGGAGAACTCCGAGGTCGATCCTGGCACCGTCGTCGACCAGAACCCGAACGGCGGCCAGAAGGCCCAGAAGGAGTCGACGGTCACGCTGACCGTCGCCGTCCAGGCCAAGCAGGCGGTGCCGAACGTCGTCGGCAAGAGCTACAGCGAGGCGAAGACGCAACTGGAGGCGCTCGGCTTCGAGGTGGCCCGCAAGGACGTCGAGGCGGAGGACAAGGCGGCCGACGAGGTCACCAACCAGAACCCGGCGGCCAACACGCAGCACCCGAAGGGCACCCAGGTCACCCTGACCGTCGCCAAGGCGCCCGACGAGGAGCCCGCGACGGTGCCGGACGTCACCAACCAGAAGCTGAGCGACGCCAAGTCGGCCCTTGAGGACGCGGGCTTCGAGATCGGCAACATCGC
Source organism: Streptomyces sp. NPDC054796 (assembly GCF_053611545.1). Taxonomy (NCBI): domain Bacteria; kingdom Bacillati; phylum Actinomycetota; class Actinomycetes; order Kitasatosporales; family Streptomycetaceae; genus Streptomyces; species Streptomyces sp. NPDC054796. The sequence continues at coordinate 79,932 of NZ_JBSHAO010000043.1, forward strand.
CGGGGCCCAGGACGACGAGGCGATCGTCATCTCCACCAACCCGGCGGCCAACACGCAGGGCAAGAAGGGCGACAAGGTCGACATCGTCGCCCGTCCCGCCGGTGCGGACGAGGGCCAGGACGGCGGCGACGACGGGGGCCTCCCCTTCGGCGGCACCATGGGCGATTCCTGGAAGAACCGGGGTCACGGCAACGGCTGGTGACTGACCGTGGCCGCGCGGTGAGGCGCTGAGACGGTACGAACGGGCGGTGGGGGGGGGCGGGGGGTCCCCCCACCCCCCGGTGTCGGTT
>NZ_JBSHAO010000044.1:0-76097 GCF_053611545.1 Streptomyces sp. NPDC054796
CTCCTCGGGCGGCGACAAGTGCGGGTCTCGTTGTCGGGTTTCCTCCGGCACTCGTCGCCACCACTTGCGGGGACACCCCACCACGTCCCCTCCCGGTCGCGGCCAACTAACGGTCGGTGCCCCCTGAGCTTGTTGCCATGCTGTGTGCCCGCACCTGGCGGTACGGGCCCAGCTCTGTCACGGGAATCCGACGGCGGCGGCCCACCACCCTTGTTGTGGGCAGGCGTTCCGCATGGCGAGCGGGCACCCCGTGAGGCGGTCAACCTTGACCCCGTGAAGGGGGAACCCTGCGTTTCAATTGGCGAGGAGTTTCAGGATGCGGGGCCAGCTGGATTCGCGGGCGTGTTGGTCCGCCTTGGCGGTGGAGGTGACCTGGCCGTCCTGGCCGCCCTCCTGGCCGGGCTGGCCGTAGGGGAACCAGTTCACGTGGTGGCCCGCGCCCTTGTAGGTGACCTGCTGGTGGGGTTCGCCCGAGGCGTTGTGCTGGGAGGCGATGTCGCGGGCCGAGGCGGCCGAGCCCCACATCTTGTCGTTGTCGCCCGCCACCGCGAGCACCGTGCCCCGCACCCGGTCCAGCGGAATCGGCCCGGCCGGGATCTTCTCCCCGTCGTCGAGCCACGCCGCATACGCGTCCGCGCCCGCCAGATAGGGCCCGTTGACCTTGGACGAGGGCGCGTACGCGATGACGTCCCGCACCAGTTCGGGACGTCGCTGCCCGAGCAACTGGGCGACCTCGCTGCCGCGCGAGTTGCCCATCACGGCCAGCTTGTCGGGGTCGGCGGAGGGCTGCTTGTTCAGCGTCTTCATGGCGCGGGTGAAGTAGTCGAGGTCGATCTTGTTGAGCGCGTCGGGGCGCCCCGAGTCCTCGCCGCAGCGGAAGTAGCAGAGGGACAGCGTCGGATGGCCGTGCGCGGCCAGCAGCGCCGCCGCGTATTCGCCCGCGTTGCCGCCCTCGGAGCCGCCGAAGACGAGCACGGGCGCCTTCCGCTTCTCGCCCTTGCCGCGCGCGGGCGAGTACAGCTCGCCGTCGACACCGTCCTCGTCGACGGTCAGCTTCCGGTGCTCGACGTCGCCGTGCAGCCACTGCCGGGTGAGCACCCTGGTGGCCAGCTTCTTGCCCTCGCCGCCGTTCTTGCCGCGCTCGGCGACGGTCAGCCGGACCTGGTAGCCGGACTGCTTGTCGGGGGTGGCGGGGTGGTAGGAGAACGCCTTGCCGCTGCCGATCATCTTCTTCACGGTGCCGTTCCGCGGCAGCATGCTGCTCAGCAGGCCCATGCTGTCCGCGCCCTCGTACGGCTTGCCGCCCTGCGGCGCCCGCTCGCCGAGGTCGAGTACGCCGTCGCCGTCGGCCGTATAGGCACCGCGTGCCGCCCAGGACGCGTCGCGCTGGTCCTTCGCGTCGGCGGCGACGGTGACCCGCTGGCCGGGTTCCAGCCCTGTGACCTTGATCTCCACGGCCTTGTCGGCCGTCGTGACGGGGTCGCTCACCTTGACCTGCACGCCGTCCCGCGACGTCTTCTTCTGGGGTGCCGAAGCACCGTCGCCGCCGGAGCACGCCGCCGCACCGGCGAGAACGGCCAGTGCCACGGGTGCCGCGACGGCTGCCCGTACGTTCCGCTTACGTCCCATCCGCCGCACCCTACGCATGCACCGGGTGCCACCGCGAACGACCCCCGGGTGGAAATCGAACCGATTTTCCGTCACTCTGGCCTCCATGCTGCCCGCAGAGCGTGACTTCTATCTGACGCAGAGCGTCCAGGACGAGCCCGGTGCCATGGCGGACAAGCTGGCGCAACTCCCCACGGGACCGGACGAACTGGCGCTGCTCGTGCGGCGGTTGCTCATGCATCGTGAGGAGACGGGCAGCTTCGGCTGCGCCCTCCCCGACTCGCGTCACCGTGCGGAGGAGGAGGCCCGCTGCGTCGACGGCATCCTGGAGATCGTGGCCGGGCTCGGCGGCGTACGGCCGACGGCCCCGCGCCGCCCCGCCGACCGTTTCGCGGGCACCTGCCGGGACTTCGCGCTCCTGCACTGCGCCCTGCTGCGGCACTCGGGTACGCCCGCGCGCGTGCGCTGCGGCTACGCCACCTACTTCGCGCCCGGCTTCCACGACGACCACTGGGTCACCGAGTACGCGCACCCGGAGCACGGCTGGACCCTCTGCGATCCGCAGGTGGTCCCGGACCGCGCGGAGAAGGGGTACGAGCTGGACTTTGACCCGCTGGACGTGCCCCGTGACCGCTTCCTCGTCGCGGGCGAGGCCTGGCGCCTGTGCCGTACGGGGGCGGCCGATCCGGCCACGTTCGGGGTCAGCGTCCTCGGGCTCACCGGACTGTGGACGGTGCGCGCCAACGTCGTACGGGATCTCGCGGCGCTCAACAGGGCCGAGGTGCTGCCCTGGGACACGTGGGGCGTGGGTGACAGCGAGCCCGCCTCCGCGCCCGACGACGAGGAGCTGACGGTGCTCGACGAGGCGGCCCGGATCATGGCCGATGGCGGCTTCGCCGATCTGCGCGAGCTGTACCTCACCACTCCGTCCCTGCGCGTCCCGCGCACCCTCACAGCGCACGCGGCCTTCGCGGGCGACGCGGGCCCCGGCTCCCGCGAGAACGCCGGAGCGTGACGGCCCGGCGCCCTGATTCTCCGATTCCCCGATCTCCTTCCCTGACGCCGTGTGCGGGTCATGTCCCGCTCGGCGACGGCGACTTGGGCACCGTGAAGCGCCGCACCCCGGGAACGGCGGCCGTCGCGAGACAGGCCGCCCCCACCAGCGCCGCCGAGGCCGCGAGCGGGGTGCCCGTGCCCCAGGCGTCGGCGGCGAGCGGGGCGAGGGCGTATCCGAGCGGCATGGCGCCCAGGGAGACGAGCCAGTCGTAGGACGTGACGCGGGCCAGGACGCGCTCGGGCACGGCGTTCTGCACCGTCGTGCGCCAGAGCGGGTTGAGGAAGCCGAGCCCGGCCATGGCCAGCGCGTACGCGCCCACCACCACGGGCGCCGGGGCCGGGACGGCGAAGAGCGCGAGCGGGAGGACGTAGAGCAGCCCGGCCAGGTTGGCTGCCAGCACCGGGCGGCGCGGGTGCGCACGGGCCGCGATCAGCGAGCCGACGAGCAGGCCGACGGCCCCCGCCTGGAGCACCGCGATCCAGACGCCCTCCCCGCCCAGCTCCTCGACGGCGAGCGCCGGGCCGAGGGTCATCAGCACGCTGGCGGTGAAGTTCCATATGGCGTGGACGACGAGGCTGCTCCAGTACCAGTCGCGTCCGCGCACCTCGGCCCAGCCCTCGGCCAGGTCGGCGCGCAGCGACCGCTTCGGCAGCGCCACCTGGCGCACGCGGACGAGCAGCAGCGTGACCGCACTGACGGCGAAGGTGGCCGCGTCCAGGAGGAACGCCCAGCCGGGGCCCGCTGCCCAGATGGTCAGCCCCGCCAGCGCGGGGCCGCCCAGCCGCGCGGCGCTCTCCGCCGTGCCCAGCAGCCCGTTGGCGCGCGCCCTGCCCTCCTTGGCGACGGTTCCGGTGATCAGCGGCGAGAGGGTGGGGACGGAGAAGGCCGAGGCCGCGCCGCCCGCCGCCTCGGCGCCCGCGATGAGGGCGAGCGAGGGGTCCCCGCCCAGTAACTGGACGCCGACGAAGAGCTGAGACGCGCAGCGCACCACGTCGGTGACGAGCGCGACCCGGCGGGCGCCGACCCGGTCGGCGACCACCCCGCCGAGCGGCAGCAGCACCAGCTTCGGCACCATCGCGCAGGCCAGGACGAGGGCGAGCGCGGACGCCGAACCCGTGGCGCGCAGCACGGCGAGGGCGAGCGCGGCCGGGATGACGGCGTCGCCGAGCAGGGTGAGGGAGCGGCCGAGGAAGAGCAGCCGGAAGTCGCGGGTGCGCAAAGGGTGTCGGGGGCGCTGGAGGCTCTGGGTGTGTTCGGGGTGCGGCATGGCCGGAATGTATTTCGGCACCGAAGTATTCGTCAACGAAGTATCACGGTGGGCGGACGTACGATCGGCGCATGGGTGCCACGCGCAAGCCGGACGACGACAGCCTTGACCGGAGGGAGACGGATCCCGCGGTGCGGGACTGGACGGACGGGCACATCGCGCGCTGGTCGCCCGTCCTCCCCCTCGACCCCGACATCGAGGGCGCGGCCACCCGCATGTACCGCTTCACCAAGCATCTGCGCCGCGTCAAGGAGCGCGGGCTCTCCGACTACGGGCTCCAGCAGTACGAGTACGACACGCTCCAGGCGCTCGCGGGCCGCGAGGGCCGGGCCACCCCCTCGGCGCTGGCCGCCGATCTCGACATGGCCCCCGCCTCCATCACGGGCCGCCTCGACGCGCTGGAACGGCGCGGCTATGTGCGCCGTACGCCCTCGTCCACGGACCGCCGCCGGGTCGACGTCGAGCTGACGGAGGAGGGGCGCGCCGCCTGGCTGGGTGCCATGGGCACCGTCGGGCACGAGGAGTACCGGCTGCTGGGCGCCCTCAGCGAGGAGGAACGGCGCACGCTGTCCGGTCTGCTGCGCCGCGTCATGTACGAGGCCGAGGCGGGCGGGGAGGGATGACGGCGGGCCGGGACGGGACGGACGGGCCCGGCGCGCGTCGCATCGCGCCGGAGCCCGGCGACGGGCGTGGCCGTCGCCGGGCTCTGTGGGGGGTGGGGCTGTGCGGCGGCAGTCGGCCTAACCCGGCTGCGTCGTCTGCGCCGTCTCGTAGAGGTTCTGCGCGTCGGCGCCGAAGTAGGGGCCGAACATCGTGCCGGGGAGGAACGTGTAGCCGAAGCTGTTGACGGAGGACTGGAGCCCCGTGCCCGCCGTCTCGTCGAACTCCGTGAACCACGGGCCGCCGCTGGAGCCGCCCGTCATGTCGCAGCCGAGGCCGTGGTCGTCCGAGAGCAGGAAGTCGCGGAAGGCCGTGCCGGAGCAGTAGATCAACTGCTCACCGTCGTACGGCGCCGCTGCGGGGAAGCCGAACGCGTACATGTCCTTGTTGTAGCCGGTGTTGAACGCCAGGCCCTGGGCGCCGACGACGTCGGTCAGCCGCTGCCCGTCCAGGGGTGCGACGACGGCCGCGCCCACGTCGTAGTTGATGTCCTCACTGGCCTCCCACTGCGGGGTGGTCAGCGTCTCGGCGGCCGTCCACTTGCCGTAGGGGGCCTGTCCGTCGTGGTAGCCGGGGACGAACACCCAGTCGGTGTGCCAGGCGCCGTCCAGCTTGACGCAGTGGCCCGCGGTGATCACCGTGCTGTCGTTCTCGCTGGTCACCGCGTTGCCCGAGCAGGAGGCCGTGCGGCCCTGGTAGGTGAAGAAGACGCGGCCCGAGGTCTGCTCCACCGCGCCGCCGCCCGTCCACGGGCCGCCGCCCTCGGGGAAGGCCAGGGGGCCTGCCGCGCGTCGCTCGGCGCGCTCGCCGGGGACCTTCAGCTCCGGGCCCCTGGGGACGGCCCTCTCCGGAGAGCCCGTACCCGTCCCGGAACCGGAGCCGCCGCCGGGCCCGAGCAGGTCCAGGGGCTCGGCCTCCCGCATCCGCTCCGGGGTCCAGAAGCGTGCCGTGTCCTCGCGCGCCGTGCTCCCGGAGCCGACGGGGCCCGCGCCGCCCGTCTCGGCGCCCGCCGGAACGGTCTGCACGACGAGCCCGAGCAGGGCGCCGACGGCGACCAGGGCCCCGGCTGCCGCACGGCGGTGATGTCCTGTGTGTCTCACGCGTACTCCTTCTGCGGTGGGGTGGCAGATGAGTGGTGCGAGGTGCACCGGGCAGGGCGTCGGTGTCGCCCGGCGCGTAGAGAGGGTGCCCTCAATTCGCGCGCCGCGAACGGGAGTTGACGCCTCACGGTGTGAACAGGGCGCGCATTGTGCGACGACGGAGACGGGTACGGGCCCGGACACGCGCGAGGCCCCTCCCGCGAAGGTGCGGGAGGGGCCTCGCCGGGCCTCGTCGAGAGGTGCGTGCCCAGCTCCGGCCGTCGGTCCGGCCGGGCGCGGGGCTCAGAAGCGCCGGGTGATCAGCGCCTTCTTGACCTCCTGGATCGCCTTGGTGACCTCGATGCCGCGCGGGCAGGCGTCCGTGCAGTTGAAGGTGGTGCGGCAGCGCCACACACCGTCACGGTCGTTGAGGATCTCCAGCCGCTGCTCCCCGGCCTCGTCGCGCGAGTCGAAGATGAAGCGGTGCGCGTTGACGATCGCCGCCGGGCCGAAGTACTGCCCGTCGTTCCAGAACACCGGGCACGAGGACGTGCACGCGGCGCACAGGATGCACTTGGTGGTGTCGTCGAAGCGCTCGCGGTCCTCGGCGGACTGGAGGCGCTCGCGCGTCGGCTCGTTCCCCGTGGTGACCAGGAACGGCATGACGTCCCGGTACGCCTGGAAGAACGGGTCCATGTCGACCACGAGGTCCTTGAGGACCGTGAGGCCCTTGATGGCCTCGATCGTGATCGGCTTCTCGGGGTTGATGTCCTTGATCAGCGTCTTGCACGCCAGCCGGTTACGGCCGTTGATGCGCATGGCGTCCGAACCGCAGATGCCGTGCGCGCAGGAGCGGCGGAACGTGAGCGTCCCGTCGATCTCCCACTTGATCTTGTGCAGGACGTCGAGGACACGGTCCTTCGGGTCCACGTCCACGGCGAAGTCTTCCCACCGGGACTCGTCCGAGACCTCCGAGTTGAACCGGCGGATCCGGAAGGTGACCGTGATCAGGTGCGAGGCGACGGCCTTGTCGTCCGCCTCGGCCTTGTCCATGACAGCGGTGCTCATCAGTACTTACGCTCCATCGGCTGGTAGCGGGTCTGCACGACCGGCTTGTAGTCCAGCCGGATCGACTCGGTGCCGTCGTCGCCCACCTCGCGGTACGCCATCGTGTGGCGCATGAAGTTGACGTCGTCACGGTTCGGGTAGTCCTCGCGGTAGTGACCGCCGCGGGACTCCTTGCGGGCCAGCGCGGACGTCGCCGTGACCTCGGCCAGATCGAGCAGGTTGCCCAGCTCAAGGGCCTCCAGCAGGTCGGTGTTGAACCGCTTGCCCTTGTCCTGGACGCTGATGTTGCGGTAGCGCTTGCGCAGCGCCGCGATCTCCTCGACCGCTTCCTTCAGCGTCTGCTCCGTGCGGAAGACCATGACGTTCTTGTCCATGCACTCCTGGAGCGCCTTGCGGATCTCGGTGACCCGCTCGTTGCCGGTCGCGTCCCGCAGGTTCTCGACCTCGCCCTCGACGAACGCCGTCGGGTTCTCCGGCAGCTCGACGAAGTCCGCCGTCGCCGCGTACTCGGCGGCCGCGATACCGGCCCGCCGCCCGAAGACGTTGATGTCCAGCAGCGAGTTGGTGCCCAGGCGGTTCGCGCCGTGCACGGACACGCAGGCGACCTCGCCCGCCGCGTACAGGCCCGGCACCACCGTGGTGTTGTCGAGCAGCGCCTCGCCCTGGACGTTCGTCGGGATGCCGCCCATCGCGTAGTGCGCGGTCGGCTGGATCGGCACCGGGTCGGTGTACGGCTCGATGCCCAGGTACGTCCGCGCGAACTCGGTGATGTCCGGGAGCTTGGCGTCGAGCTGCTCCGGCGGCAGGTGGGTGAGGTCCAGGTAGACGTGGTCGGCGTCGGGGCCGCAGCCGCGTCCCTCCCGGATCTCGGTGTAGATCGAGCGGGAGACGACATCGCGCGAGGCGAGGTCCTTCATGACCGGCGCGTACTTCTCCATGAAGCGCTCGCCGTCCTTGTTGCGGAGGATGCCGCCCTCACCGCGGGCGCCCTCCGTGAGCAGGATGCCCATCTTGTAGATGCCGGTCGGGTGGAACTGGAAGAACTCCATGTCCTCCAGCGGCAGCCCGCGCCGGAAGGCCGCCGCCTGCCCGTCACCGGTGAGGGTGTGGGCGTTGGAGGTGACCTTGAAGAACTTGCCGTTGCCGCCCGAGGCGAAGACGACCGCCTTGGCCTGGAAGACGTGGATCTCGCCGGTGGCCAGCTCGTACGCGACGACGCCCGCGGTCTTCTTGACCCCGTCGACATCGTTGAGCAGCAGGTCCAGGACGTAGAACTCGTTGTAGAACTCCACGCCCTCCTTCACGCAGTTCTGGTACAGCGTCTGAAGGATCATGTGCCCTGTGCGGTCGGCGGCGTAGCAGGACCGGCGCACCGGGGCCTCGCCGTGGTTGCGCGAGTGCCCGCCGAACCGCCGCTGGTCGATCTTGCCCTGCGGGGTGCGGTTGAAGGGCAGGCCCATCTTCTCCAGGTCGAGGACCGAGTCGATGGCCTCCTTCGCCAGGATCTCGGCGGCGTCCTGGTCGACCAGGTAGTCGCCGCCCTTGATCGTGTCGAAGGTGTGCCACTCCCAGTTGTCCTCCTCGACGTTGGCCAGGGCAGCGGCCATGCCGCCCTGCGCCGCGCCGGTGTGGGAGCGGGTCGGGTAGAGCTTCGTCAGCACGGCGGTGCGGCTGCGCTTGGTCGACTCGATGGCCGCGCGCATGCCCGCGCCGCCGGCGCCGACGATGACGGTGTCGTACTTGTGAATCTTCATGGGGGTTACCTCAGCCTCAGCCCGTTACGTCTGCCCGTTACGTCAGCCACGTCAGCGAATGTTCGGGTCGAAGGTGAAGATCACCAGCGTGCCCAGCAGGACGGTGAACACCGTGGCGGTGTACAGCAGCATCTTCAGCCAGAAGCGGGTGTTGTCCCGCTCCGCGTAGTCGTTGATGACGGTGCGCAGGCCGTTCGCGCCGTGCAGCATGGCGAGCCACAGCATGGCCAGGTCCCAGATCTGCCAGAACGGGGAGGCCCAGCGGCCCGCGACGAACGCGAAGCCGATCTTGCTGACGCCGCCGTCCAGCACGAGCTGGATCAGCAGGTGCCCGATGACCAGCACCACGAGCACGATCCCGGACAGCCGCATGAACAGCCATCCGTACATCTCGAAGTTGGTCTTCGACGCCTTGGGCGTCTTCGCGGTACGGGCGCGAGGGGGCTCGATGTAGGGAGCCGGGTTGTCCACGTCGTAGAGGCGGACACCCTCGGTGCCCTGGCCCTCTCCGGTGGCCTCGGCGGTGGCCTTGGCGTTGGCGGTCTCGGTCGACATCATGCATCAGCTCCCGAACAGCGAACGCAGCGTGTGCTGAAGGACGGGGTAGAAGGCGCCGACCATGAGGACGAGCCAGATCCCCATCACGGTCCACAGCATCTGCTTCTGGTACCTCGCGCCCTTCGACCAGAAGTCCACGGCGATGACCCGCAGGCCGTTGAGCGCGTGGAAGAGGATGGCGGCCACGAGGCCGTACTCCATCAGATTGACGAGCGGAGTCTTGTAGATCGCGACAGTGTCGTCGTACGCCTCTGGCGAGACGCGGACGAGCGCGGTGTCCAGGACGTGCACGAACAGGAAGAAGAAGATGAGGACGCCGGTGACTCGATGAGCCACCCATGACCACATTCCTTCCCGGCCGCGGTACAGCGTTCCAGCCGGCACGGAAAAACCCTCCGGGAGCGGATATCGGGGCCTGCCGGCTTCGGTGTCGGTCGGCCCGGCCGGGTACGGTCCACCGGCCGCGGCCATCGTAGCGACGCTTTGTCGGCACGCTGGTGCCGGGTGCGGTGGTGTGATCAATCAGGCACGGACGGCCCAGTCCGTGTGGCTCCCCTTCACGGGGTTGGAGGTGAAGGTCACACGGGGTTCTTCCCTCCTGCAAGGGTGCGCCTGCCCTGGTGCCTCTTGGGGGTTCGTTCGCGTGTTGGGGGCCGGTGGCACGGGTTGTGCCCACCCGTCCCGCCTTGCGGGACGTTTGCCCACAACATTTGGCGTGCCGTCGCCCTGCGGTGCGGGGCCGGGTGCGGGTGGGTGGCTTCGGCGCGGCGTGTGGTTGCGGTGCGTTGCGGCTGGCGCCGCGTGATTCCGGGTTCCCGTTGGGGTTGTGGGCGCGTGGGTGCGGGGTGTCCGGTGCCGCGGTGGGGTGTCTCCTCGGCGTGAAGGTCTCGCTTTCGGCTTTCGGCCGGTGACTTTCTCGACCTGCGGGGACACCCCACCGCGTCCCCGTCCCGCCGGTGGCCCACTGCCGCCCGACTGGGCTTCTCTCGTGCACACCCGCTCCCGGCTTCTGTCGTGACCGGGAGCGGCCTTCGGCCGAGGGTTGGCCACCGGGCGGGAGGTGGTGTGGCGGGGTGTCCCCGCAGGGCGAGCAAGTCACCGGCGGAAAGTCGAGGAACATACCTTTACGCCCGAGGAGACGCCCCGGCGCGGCGCCGTCCCCCACCACACACGGGCCCCATATCCACGGTCCGAGCCATGAATCACGCGGCGCCAGCCGCGTACTACCGGTCCATATGCCGCGCCGTAGCCACCGGCCAGGCAGCCGAACACGGCGCCAAGCCACATCGCCGCCCGCGCCGGGCAGGGGCACAAAAATTGGCGCGGGACCCTACAGTGCGCACCACACCGGCGAACCGTCCCGCGCAACACCCCCGTGAAATGTCGAACCGCACAGCGCAGCGACCGTCAGGCGAGGAGGTGGGTGAGGCGGGCGCGGGTGAGGGCGCGGAGTTCGTCCGCTGTCACGTCCCACTCCCGCTCCACCTCGTTCCCCAGCCGCACCCGCACCGAGGCCAGCGCCTGGTCCATCCGCTCCTCGGCCGCGTACCCGTCGAGGCACACGAGGAACGCGTGTCCGAACCTGCTCTCGTACGCCGCGTGCGCGGCGCGCAGGGCCATGTGCGCGGCCAGCGTCCCGGGCTGGTCGCTGAGCGGATGGTGCGCCGTCTCCTCGGCCAGCGCCTCGGCGAGGTCGGCGAAGGTGAGGTCGTAGCACGCCTCGTCGGAGGCGGCGAGCAGCGCCTCGTGGTCCGGGTACGGGCGGTGCGCCGCGACACGTGCCGCCCACCTGCGGCTGCCGCAGCAGCGCAGCAGCACCTCCTCCGCCTCGGCCGCGGGGACCGTGTTGAGCCATGCCAGCTTCGGCCCGGCGGACCGGGGCTCGTGCTCGCTTCGCTCGGGCGTCAGGCGCATGGCTCCTCGTAACGGGGCGGGACGGGGTGGTGCGGGGACACCATGGTCCACGCATCCGGGGTGGCTCGGATGTGACGTCGGATACAGCAGTGGTGGGAGATTGGCCGTCACCGTAGCGACGAGTGTGATCAACGGTCCGACGGATGCGCGAATTTCACCCGTACGGGACCGGATTGTCACGCATGACTGACGACGACAGGCAGGAAAGGGGCCATACCGTATCGGTATGGGACGTATGTGGCCAAAAAAGCTGGCTGTTTCGAGAGCGTCGAAGGCGCCGAGGGCGCCGAGGGCTTCGCGGGCTTCACGGGCCGTGCTCGGCGCGAGCGCCTGCGCCGTGCTCACGCTGAGCGCCTGCTCCGGCGGCGGTGACGAGCCGGGCGGCTCCGCGAGCAGTGCGGGGGACCATCGGACATCGTCGTCGTCGCCCACGTCCGACGCCCCCTCGCCCACGGCTCCCGCCAAGATCGGCCCGGCGCCCTCCGCCGTTCCGGCCGTGCGCGAGTGGAAGGCCGTGCGCGGCCCCGGCTGGGAGCCGGCCGACGGCACCCGGGTCGTGGCCCGCGACGAAACCGTCGCCGACGAGGCCAGGCTGCTGGCCGGTGAGATGAAGGTGCCCTACGGGAAGGGCTACGGCAAGGGCGGGGAGAAGGCCCGCACCGGGGACATCGAGCTGGGCCTGGACAAGGGCTCGGAGGCGAAGAAGGCCGGGCGCGAGGCGTATGTCCTCAACAGTCGCGACGGCAAGGTGACCATCACGGGCGCCTCGGACGCCGGGGTCTTCTACGGGACCCGCACGCTGCTCCAGACCGTCCGCGACAAGGGGCGTTTCTCGGACGGCGTGGTCAAGGACCGGCCCGACCGCGCCCAGCGCGGCTTCATGCTCGACATCGCCCGCAAGCACTTCGACGCGGAGTGGATCGAGCGGCGGATCAAGGAGATGGGCGACTTCAAGCTCAACCAGCTCCAGCTCCACCTCTCGGACGACCAGGCGTTCCGCGTCGAGAGCGAGTCCCACCCCGAGGTGGTCTCCGAGCCGCATCTGACCAAGGACCAGCTCCGCCGCATCATCGAGCTGGCCAAGGCCCGGCACATCGAGGTCGTCCCCGAGATCGACTCGCCGGGCCACCTCGGCGCGGTCATCAAGGCGCACCCTGGCCTCCAGCTCAAGAACGCCTCCGGCCAGGCGACCAGGGGCGCCGTGGACATCTCGGACCCGAAGGCGGCGAAGATCGTCGACGATCTGCTGCGCGAGTACGCCAAGCTCTTCCCCGGCACGTACGCGCACCTCGGCGGCGACGAGTACCGCGCCCTGACGGTGAAGGACCCGGCCGCCTCGTACCCCCGGCTGGCCTCGGCCGCGCGCAAGAAGTACGGACGCGACGCCGACGTCCAGGACCTGGCGACGGCCTGGCTGAACGACCGCGCCGACACCCTGCGCAAGGCGGGGAAGACCCCGCAGGTGTGGAACGACGGCATCCACAAGGGCGGCAGCGTGCACGCGGACAAGGACCGCCAGGTGACGTACTGGACGGGCAAGGAGATCGGCGCCCGCGAGCCCGTGGAGTACCTGAAGGAGGGCTGGAAGCTCGTCAACCTCAACGACGAGTACCTCTACTACGTCCTGGGCGAGCCGAACGACTTCACGTATCCGACGGGCGAGCGGATCTACGAGGAGTGGACGCCCGCCGTGCTGCGCGGCAAGAAGGCGGTGCCCTCGTCGCTGGCGGGCCCCGACCGGATTCTGGGCGGGCGCTTCGCCGTGTGGTGCGACATCGCCGACGCGCAGTCGACGGACCAGATCGCCAAGGCCGTCAAGGCGCCGCTGGCGGCGACGTCGCAGAAGCTGTGGAACCCGGAGAAGCCGAAGCTGAGCTGGGCGGAGTTCAAGGCGCTCTCGGAGCGGGTGGCTAGCTGACGGGTGTGACGGTGGGGGTCACCGTGGACGTGGAGGCGGGCGCGGCCGGGATCAGCCGGTACGCGCCCGCCTCGCGTCGCACGTGTCCCGCGGTCGGCGCCGCGAAGTGGCTGCCGAGCAGGAGCGTCGGCGTACCGGCGAGCGAGCCGAGCAGTTCGTTCCGGGTCCTGACGGCGACGTCGGGCGCGATGTCCACGCAGCTGCACAGCGCCGGGTGCGACATCTGGACCGGGTGGTGGATGCTGTCCCCTGTGATCAGCGCGCTCTCGCCCCGGCTGCTGAGGCGGACGGCCACCTGGCCCGGTGTGTGCCCCGGCGTGGGCAGCAGGCGGACGCCCGGGGCGATGTCCGTGCCCCCGCCCATGCCCCCGTCCGCGACGTCGACGAGGTCGAACAGGCCCGCTTCCCGTACCGGGTGCACCGAGTCGCGGAACATCTGGCGGCGCGCCTCCTCCATCTCGACACCGGCCCAGTAGTCCCATTCGGTACGGGTGGTGACGTAGCGCGCGTTCGGGAAGGTGGGCACCCAGTCGCCGCCTTCGGCCCGCGTGTTCCAACCGACGTGGTCGGCGTGGAGGTGGGTCAGGACGACGAGGTCCACGCTCTCCGGCGCGAAGCCCGTGGCGCGGAGCCGAGACGTGTAGTCGCTGTCCAGGTTGTGCCAGGCGGGGTTGGCGCGCCGCTTCCCGTTGCCGATGCCCGTGTCGACCAGCACGCGCATGCCGTCCGTCTCGAAGGCGAAGCTGTGGCTCGCAAGGCGCAGGACGCCCTGTTCGTCGGCGAAGTCGGGGTGCAGCCAGGGGGTTCCGGTCACGAGGTCGGCGGTCGCTTCCGGGAGCAGCCACGGGCCGGTCTGCGGGGGCAGGGCGACCTCGTCGACGCGGTGGACGGTGAGGTCGCCCACGGTCCAGGCGGGGGCGGGGGGTGTCGTGTGCATGGAGGGTTCCTCCTGGGTCGAGGTGGCTAAAAGCTATTGGTTTGCGTTAAGCCACCGTAGGCCCTACTGTCAGCTAAAGCAAACGATTAGCTTTTGGCTTGGAAGGGGCACCATGACCAGCGAACTCACTCCCCAGGAGGCGGCCCGAGTGGCGCTCCGGGCCGGGCTCCCCCTCGGGGGCGACCGCCACGAAGGGGTGGCCATGACGGCCAACCACATCCACTCCGTCATCACCACGCTGCGCGAGCTGGACTTCGGCGACATCGCGCCCGCGGCCTCCTACCGGGCCGGACACGGACAGGAGCACGCCGATGCGACCGTTTGAGCTGTCGCTCACCGAAGCGTCCAGGGCACTGCGCGCACGCGAGCTGTCCCCCGTCGAACTCACCGCGTCCGTGCTGGACCGCATCGGCGCGGTCGAAGAACGGCTCGGCGCCTACGTCACCGTCGCCGCCGACGCGGCACGCGCCGCCGCAGCCCGCGCCGAACGGGAGATCGCGCGGGGCGGCCCGCGCGGGCCGCTGCACGGGATCCCCATGGGGCTGAAGGACCTGATCGACGCCGAAGGGCTTCCCACTACGGCGAGTTCGGACGTCCGGGCCGGACATGTTGCGGAGCGCGACAGCGCGGTCGCCGAACGGCTCGCCGCCGCCGGTGCCGTCCTGCTGGGCAAGACGCACACGCACGAGTTCGCCTACGGCCTGACCACGCCGCAGACGCGCAACGCCTGGGACCACAGCCGGGTCGCGGGAGGGTCGAGCGGCGGTTCGGCGGTCGCCGTCGCCGCGGGCGGGGCCACCTTCGCCATGGGCACGGACACGGGCGGCTCCATCCGGGTCCCGGCGGCGCTGAACGGCGTGGTGGGCCTCAAGCCGACGTACGGCCTCGTCCCGCGCTCCGGCGTGACCTCGCTGTCCTGGTCCCTGGACCACGTGGGCCCGCTCACCCGCACCGTCGAGGACGCGGCACTGGTCCTCGCGGCGACGGCCGGTCACGACCCGCGCGACCCGGCGAGCGTCGTGCGGGCTCCCTCGGTGGACCTCGCCGACGGAGATGGCCTCGGCGGCCTCGACGACCTCAAGGGGCTGCGGGTCGGGGTGCCCCGCAACCACTACTTCGAGCGGGTCGCCCCCGAGGTGGAGGAAGCCGTACGCCGGGCGATCGGGCGGCTGGCGGAACTCGGGGCGACGCTCGTCGACGTCGAGATCCCGATGGCGCGCTACGTCCAGGCCGTGCAGTGGGGGCTGATGGTGCCCGAGGCCACCGCGTACCACGAGCGGTCGCTGCGGGCCGCCGCAGACCTGTACGCGCCGGACGTCCGCATCCTCCTGGAAGCAGGCGAACTCACCTCGGCGGGCGACTACCTCCGCGCGCAGCGGGCCCGCACCATGATGCGCGACGCCTGGGCGCGCATGTTCGACGGGATCGACGTCCTCGCCGCGCCGACGGTGCCGATGACCGCCGCGGCGGCGGGCCAGGAAACGGTCGAGTGGCCCGACGGCACGACCGAGGCCGTCTCCGACAGCTACGTCCGCCTCTCGGCCCCGGCCAACATCACCGGCGTACCGTCCCTCACCCTGCCGGTCGGCCACGACCGGGCCGGGCTGCCGATCGGCATGCAGCTCATGGCCCGCGCCTTCCACGACACGACGGCACTCCGGGTGGGCCGGGCCTACGAGAGGTCCTCCGTCGGCCTCGGGGCTCTGGCCCCGGTCGCGGCGTGACGGGCGCGGGCTGGTGGGTGGCGCAGCCCGCCCACCGGGCCGCACCGGGCCGCTAGACGCAATGGATTCGCATTAAGGTGGGCGCATGAGCCGCAAGTCCATGACTCGCCCCGGCGGGCGCAGCGCACGCGTGCAGGAAGCCGTCCACGCCGCGGTCCGTGAGCTTCTCGGCGAAGTGGGCCGTGACGCCCTCACCGTCCCCATGGTCGCGGCCCGCGCGGGCGTGACACCGTCCACCGTCTACCGCCGCTGGGGGGACCTTCAGGAACTCCTCTCCGACGTCGCGGTCGAGCGGTTGCGCCCTGAGACGGACCCCGCCGACCTCGGCAGCCTCCGGGACGACCTCGACGCCTGGGCGGAACAGTTCCTCGACGAGATGGCCTCCCCGTCCGGGCGCGCCTACATCAGGGACGCGCTCCTCGGAGACCCGGACGGCACCAACGCGGGCCAGTGCTCCGCCTACGCGGCCGAACAGATCGACACGGTGCTGGACCGCGCGGCCCGGCGCGGTGAGCGGGTGCCGGACACGGAGCTGATGCTGGACGACATCGTGGCCCCGATCATGTACCGCATCCTCTTCCGCCCCGACGGACTGGACGCCGCCTACGCCCGCGAACTGGTGGCCCACGCCCTGGACCGGCTCTGACCGGCGCCGCAGCGGCCCCACATCACGTTGGTGGGACGGTCCGAGTGACGAAGAGCCTGCTGGCCAAGCCGGACGACGTGGTCGGCCGGGACCGGGAGTGGGATCTGCTCGCGGAGTTCCTCACCGATCCGGACCCGGCGATGAGGCTCGGCATCGTGTCGGGGCGGTGGCGACACGGGAAGTCATGCCTTCTACGGGGTCTGTCCGAGCGGGTCGGCGGCCTGTACGTCACAGCGGTCAGGGAGGAGGGGCGGCTGCCCGCGATCCAGCGGTTCAGCGACGCGGTCGCGGCCCACACCGGCCTGCGGCCGGGGAGTCTGCGGCTGACCGACTGGCGTGAGGTCCTGTCCAGCGCCCTCGATGTGACCGCCCGCTCACCGCACCCGCTCCTGGTGATCGACGAGTTGCCGTACCTGCTCCAGCACTCGCCCGAAATTCCGGGGCTGCTGCAACAGCTCTACGACGAGCGCCAGCGGGGTGCCCGTCCCGGTGCCGGGCTCCCGCCGCGTCCATCAGCGCCGCCGTTGGCCTTCGGCCAGCACATTCAAGGTTCGTTCCAGGTTCTCCCAAACCCGGTGATACAGGGTTCGTTCTCCCCGATCGTCGCTCGACAGGCCGACGGGGAATCGCAAAGGAGCGAGCACATGAAGACGCGCATCGTGCAGGTTGGAGCCGGTATCCGCTTCGGCTTGGCGGCCCTGGCCCTGGCGCCGGTATCCGCTTCGGCGGAATCGGGCCCAGCGCCCTCGACAGAGGTCTCGGCGTTGCAGCCCTCAGGGGAGATCTCCCTGCTCCCCTCGGGGAATTCGGGAGAGATCAGCGTGGCCCCGGCGGACTTCCGGGGCGCTGACGTGAGCCCTTGCTGCTGATCCGCTGTGCCCGCGAGGGCGCGGGGAGCGGTCACACGAGCCGTCGGCGCCAGAGCGGCTGGCCTTGGCGCCGACGGACGGTGCGCGTCGGATGTCAGTAGCCGTAGATCATCTTGTAGGCGACCTCCGGCAGGAACTGCCCGGCTGTGGAGCCCGGTCCGACGCCGCAGTTGCCGTCGGATTCCCCAGGAGTCTTGATCCACAGCAGCATCTCGGCGCCGCCTCCCTGCTGGGTGGGCGTGCCGATCTTGCGGCCGCCGGGGTTGCACCATTCGCCGTTGGAGCCGTTGCCGTTGCGGCTGGTGTCCACGACGAACGGCTTGCTGTAACCGTGACGCTGGCCGAGCGCCTGGTTGACGCTGTTGGCGTAGGACACGTTCTCGGAGGTGCCGATGTAGTTCGAGACGTTGAGGGAGAAGCCCCTGGCGTTGCTGAGACCGGCGGCGTGGAGACGCTCGGCCATGGTCGCGGCACTGACCCAGCTGGGGTTGCCCGCGTCGAGATAGACCCAGGCGTTCGGCGCCGTGGACCGGAACTGCGCGAGGGCGCTGGAGAGCATGGTCTGCCGCTCGTTGATCTGTTGCGGGGTCATGCAGCTGTAGTCGCCGAGGGCGTCGGGTTCGAGCACGACGACGGCCGGACGGTTGCCGAGAGCACGGGCGAAGGCGTCGATCCACCTGTTGTACTCGGCCGGTGAGGCGGCTCCGCCGCCGGAGTGCCCGCCGCAGGCGTCGCGGCCGTACATGTTGTAGGCGACGAGGATCGGCAGCTTGTCGGCGGCCTGGGCGCCACCGGCATAGGAGTTGACGGCGGAGCCGATGTCGCCGCTCCAGGAGCCGAACCAGCGGGCCATGGGGGTGTTGGCGATGGAACCGCGGATCGCCGCGGCCCGCCCGTCGCCGGGGTTGGCGGCCGACCAGGCCGCGGGGCTGGAATTCGGGTCGACGTAGAAGCCACTGGTCATGGCGAGCGGGCTGGGCGCGGCCTGCGCGGAGGCGGAGGGCGACGAGGCCAGGAGCAGTGGCAGTGCTAAGAGCGCTGCCACTAACCCGCGTACGAGTGTGCGCATCGGTGAACCTCATTCGTGGAGGGAGGTGCCGCGGGGGTTTTCGTCCTGGGTCCGCGGCATGAGGGTGCGACGGCGCCGAGCTGCGGTGGGTGCTCCGGGCGCGGGTGGCGCGGCCGTTCCGAAGAATTTGGGAGCGCTCCCAAATCGCGGGAAGCGACTCACCGCTGGCTTAGTCAGAGTGTGTGCGCTGATGAGACCTGTCAAGGGTTGACGCGCGACCGCCCGCTACCCGGAGATGAGGGGCCGCTGAAGTCCGGAATCTGGAAGCGCTCCCAGTGTTCGACCGTCGATCTCTCCGAGCACTCGGGCTCCAGAAGGGGCCGAGGCCGGGGCAGCTCGGCTCAGGCACATCAGGCGTCTGGCCGGTTGGTCACGCATTGGTCACGGACGCCGCACATCGCCCCGGGCCAGAGCGGCCAAAATGCGAAGACGACCGGGGTCGCCACCCCCCACAGGAGAGACCCCGGCCGCCGTCGAGTACGGGCACACCACGCCAGGGTGGGCCCGTACTCTCCTCAGCGCCTCGGCCGCGCATTCTGTTACGCGGTGCCCTACCCGCTGGTCCGGCATGGACGAGGGCGCACACTTGGCCTTAGCGTGCTGCATCGCATCGACGTTGGTCGATGCACCGTAAGGACACCGGAGACACGGTGGGAGAAGCGCCCGACCAGGGGCGCGGCCAGATCCGTCGCGACATCGCGGAGTGGGGCGAGACACGAGCGTGCAGGGGGACGACGCGGAGCTGACCGCCGCCGTGCGCGCGGCACAGGAGGGCGACGAGGGCGCCTTCCGTACTGTGTACCGCGCGGTGCACCCGCGGCTGCTCGGCTATGTGCGGACGCTGGTCTCCGACCCGGACGCCGAGGACGTCGCGTCCGAGGCGTGGCTCCAGATAGCCAGGGACCTCTCCCGCTTCCGTGGCGACGCCGACCGCTTCCGCGGCTGGGCCGCGCGAATAGCCAGGAACCGCGCCCTGGACCACATCAGGATGCGGGGCCGCCGCCCCGCCGTCGGCGGGGACGAGAGCGAACTGGCCGTGCTGCCGGGCGGCGCCGACACGGCGGACGAGGCGCTGGAGGCGCTGGGCACGAACCGGACGATGGCCCTCATCTCCCGGTTGCCGCACGACCAGGCCGAGGCCGTGGTGCTGAGGGTGGTCGTGGGGCTGGACGCGAAGAGCGCGGCTGAGGTGCTGGGCAAGCGGCCCGGCGCGGTCCGTACGGCGGCGCACCGGGGCTTGCGGAAGCTCGCGGAATGGCTGGACGAGCCCTCCGAAGAACCCCAGGAGGGGCGGGGTGCGGCGCAGCGGGACATGGCGCGCGGTGTGACGCATAAAGCCTCGCGAACGCTGAGGGAAACGTGATGGCGGACGACCGGTACAAGTGGCTGGACGGAGAAGCCGCGGAGCGCCTGCTCCGTGGCATGCCGGTCGATGCGCGTAGCGCCGCGCGCGACGGAGCGGACATCGCGGGCGCTACCAGGACCGATCCGGCCTCGGCGCCCTCCGCCGAACCGGCCGACACGCTGGCGGCGGCGCTCGAAGCACTTGCCGCCGAATACGCGCCGTCCCCCGCGGCCCGGCCCGGCGAACTCCCCGGGGAGGCCGCGGCGCTGGACGCCTTCCGTTCCGCGTACGCCGGGGTGCTGCGCAGCGGCTCGGTCGGCGTGCCGGGCGCCGGGGACGGCGCCGACGGCGTCGGCGAAGGAAACGGAACCGGAGCCGGGAGCCCCGCCGCGCAGCCGCACGGCGCGCCGGGCCTGCCCGGTGGCGTCCCTGGCACCCCTGGCGCCGTGGGCGCGGCGGGCGTCGCGCCGCGCGGCAGACCCGGCAGGGGACGGGGCCGCATGGCGGCCCGCCGCACCCCGATGGGGGGCCTGGCGGGGAGACCACTGCGCGCCGGCTTCGCGGTGGCGGTGGCCGGATGCGCGCTGGGCGGGGTCGCGGTGGCGGCCGGAACGGGCGTGCTGCACATGCCGTTCGGCGACGGCGGAACCCCGGCGTCCAGCGTGTCGCCCCTGATCAGCCCGACGGGCTCCGACGGCGATGCGGCGCAGGGCGGCGAGAGCGCGGCGCCGGACGAGAGGCGGGGGCACGACCGGGACGCGGACGGCGGCCACGGTGACAAGGACCGCTCGGCCTCCCCGGGCGACGAGAGCGCGGACTCCGGCAGGAACGACGAGAGCGCGGGCCGCCACGGCTCGACGGACTCGGCGGGCCGTGAGGGCTCGCAGCGGGATCAGAAGTGGGACGGCCGGGGGCAGGGCTCCTCCGCCGACAAGAAGGCGATGGCCCGGGAACTGTGCGAGGCGTACAGCGGGAACAAGCTCCCGGCCGACGACCGCAGGACGCTGGAGCGCGCGGCCGGGGGCGCCGCGACGGTGCAGAAGTTCTGCGCGAAGTACGGGTTCGGCTCGGGCTCCAACAGCGGTTCGGGCAACTCGGGCAGCAACAGTTCGAGCAGTGGCTCGGGCAGCAGCGGTTCGAGCGGCGGCTCGAGCGGCGGCAACTCCGGCGGGGACTCCGAGGACGGCGGCTCCAGCGGTTCGGGGGGCTCGAGCGGCTCCGACGGCGACGAAGGTGACGGCTCAGGCGGGTCGGGCGGCTCCATGCCGAGCGCACCGGGCGACGACGGCTCCCTCGCGGGCCCGGACAACGGCGCGGACACCGGGAAGGAAGCGGGCTCGGAAGCGGGCTCGGGCGCCGACGAGGAAACCCCTGTGACGAGCACCACCCCCACCCCCTGAACAGGTGGTGTGACACTTTCGCGCGGCCCGGCGCAGTGAGAAGTGAGCCGACTGGTCATCGGCTGCGCGATATACCCGAGGTTCCCCCCGTACCTCAGGGTTCGCGCGAATGGCGCGGGCGGGACACGTTCCCCCGGTCCCGCCCGCGCCCCCTCTCCTTCACGCGCCCCGCCGTCACTTGTAGACGACGACCTTGTCGCCCTTGCGCACCTGCTCGAAGAGGGCCGCGATCTTCTTCTTGTCCCGGACGTTGACGCACCCGTGCGAGGCCCCGCCGTAACCGTTGGCCGCGAAGTCCGCCGAGTAGTGCACCGCTTGGCCGCCGCTGAAGAACATCGCGTACGGCATGGGCGTGTCGTAGATCGTCGAGTGGTGGTTCCGGCTCTTGAAGTCCACCTTGAACTCGCCCTCCCGCGTCGGCGTGTACGCGGACCCGAAGCGCACGTCCATCGCCGAGCGCACCTTCCCGTCCACCATCCACGCCAGCGTCCTGCTCTTCTTGCTGACGCACAGCGCCCGCCCCGTCAGACAGCGCGGGTCGGGGTCGTCCAGCGGCCTGGTGGTCGGCGGGTACAGCTCGGAGCGTGTCGGCTCGTGCGTACGGGCGCCGAGCGCCGTCCACGCCCGCTGCGTCACCGTGCCGGTGCGGTCCATGCCCTGCTGCCGCTGGAAGCCCTTGACGGAGGCGGCGGTGACGGTGCCGTAGTAGCCCGTCGGGTTGAGGTCGAAGAGGCCGAGCTGGCGCAGCCGCGCCTGGAGTTCGCGCACCTTGCGGCCCTCGGCGCCGGGGCTCAGCACGACCGGGTCTGCGGGCGCCGACGTCGCGGGCTTCGGGGCCGCGGGCGCCGGGGCCTTCGAGGTGTTGGCCGCCGGGCTCTCGCGCCCGGCGGGCGAGGAGGGCGTGGCCTTCGTCGCCTCCTCGGGCAGCTTGGAGACGCGTATGGGAGCGTCTCCCGCCGCGCCCGCGCCCCCCTTGCACCCCGTGAGGGCCGTGACGCCCATGACCAGCGACGCGGCGACGAGCGCCGCGCGCCGTGTGTTTCTCCGTACCCCCGCCATCCGAACCCCCGGACAGTCCGCGGAAATCAACTCCCCATCACTGCCCAGCGTGCCCCGCGCACGAACCTTGGTCGCCATGGGCATGCTGTGAGCAAGGTCCCAGCCCGCGGATCTCCACCGCACGCACGACGGTCGCTACAGTCCGTCGCAACTGGCCAGTAATAAAGCCGTTCTCCCGGCTGCGAGGTACGGAGGCACGACCATGGCACGCGACGAGCACGGCGCGCGGACGGACGGCGCCGCGCGCACGAACGAGAGCGGGCTGCCCGTCGAGCCGGTCTACGGCCCCGACGACCTGCGCGACTGGGACCCGGCCGAGCGGCTCGGCGAGCCCGGCGCCTACCCGTACACGCGGGGCGTCTACCCCTCGATGTACACCGGGCGCCCCTGGACGATGCGCCAGTACGCGGGCTTCGGCACCGCCACCGAGTCCAACGCGCGCTACAAGCAGCTCATCGCCAACGGCACCATGGGCCTCTCCGTCGCCTTCGACCTGCCGACGCAGATGGGCCACGACTCGGACGCCGTCATCGCCTCCGGCGAGGTCGGGAAGGTCGGCGTCGCCATCGACTCCATCGACGACATGCGGGTGCTCTTCGACGGCATCCCGCTGGAGCGGGTCTCCACGTCGATGACGATCAACGCGCCCGCCGCGCTGCTCCTGCTGCTCTACCAGCTCGTCGCCGAGGAGCAGGGCGCCGACCCCGCGAAGCTCACCGGGACCATCCAGAACGACGTGCTCAAGGAGTACATCGCGCGGGGCACGTACATCTTCCCGCCCAAGCCGTCGCTGCGGCTGATCGCGGACATCTTCAAATACTGCAAGGCCGAGATCCCGAAGTGGAACACCATCTCGATCTCCGGCTACCACATGGCCGAGGCGGGTGCGACGCCCGCGCAGGAGATCGCGTTCACGCTGGCCGACGGCATCGAGTACGTGCGCACGGCCGTCGCCGCCGGCATGGACGTGGACGACTTCGCGCCCCGGCTCTCGTTCTTCTTCGTCGCGCGCACGACGATCCTGGAGGAGGTCGCCAAGTTCCGCGCGGCACGCAGGATCTGGGCGCGCGTGATGCGTGAGGAGTTCGGCGCGAAGAACCCGAAGTCGCTGATGCTGCGCTTCCACACCCAGACGGCGGGCGTCCAGCTCACCGCGCAGCAGCCCGAGGTCAACCTCGCACGCGTCACGGTGCAGGCGCTCGGCGCGGTGCTGGGCGGCACCCAGTCGCTGCACACCAACTCCTACGACGAGGCCATCGCGCTGCCCACCGACAAGTCCGCGCGCCTGGCCCTGCGCACACAGCAGGTCCTCGCCTACGAGACGGACGTGACGGCGACCGTCGACCCGTTCGCCGGTTCCTACGCCGTTGAGGCGATGACGGACGACGTGGAGGCCGCGGCCGTCGAGCTGATGCGGCAGGTGGAGGAGCGGGGCGGAGCTGTCGAGGCGATCGAGCAGGGGTACCAGAAGGGCGAGATCGAGCGCAGCGCGTACGCCGTCGCGCGGGAGACGGACGAGGGCGAACGCGTCGTCGTCGGCGTCAACCGCTACCAGCTCGACGAGGAGGAGCCGTACGAGCCGCTGCGCGTCGACCCCGCGATCGAGCGCCAGCAGGCCGACCGCCTCGCCCGCCTGCGCGCCGAACGCGACCAGGAAGCGGTGAACTCCGCGCTGGTCACGCTGCGCAAGGCGGCCGAGGGCAGCACGGACAACGTCCTCTACCCGATGAAGGAAGCGCTGCGCGCCCGCGCGACGGTGGGCGAGGTCTGCGACACGCTCCGCGAGGTGTGGGGCGCGTACGTGCCGACGGACGCGTTCTGACGCGTCCGCGGTATGTGTGCCCTCACGCTGGCGCCGGCTTTTGCGCCGGCCCCGACTCGGGGCCCGCTTCCTGCGCCGGTTCCTGCCCCGGCCGCGGCTCGGGTCCGGCCCCGGTTCGGCTTCTGCGCCGGGTCCGACTGCGGTTCGGCTTCTGCGCCGGTTCTGGTTCGGGTCCAGCCTCCTGCGCCGGCCACGGCTGCGGTTCGGCTTCTGTGCCGGTTCGGGTTCGGGGTCTGGGCCGGTTCCGGTGCGGGCCCGGGTTCCTGTGCCGGTTCCGGTTCGGTCTCCAGGGCCGGTTCGGGTTCCTGGGGCAGCTCGGGTTCGGGCTCGGGTTCTGTGCCGGGTCCGGTGCGGGCCCGCCTCTTGCGCCGGTTCCGGTTCCTGCACTGGCCGCGGCTCGGGTCCGGCCCCGGTTCGGGTTCTGCGCCGGTTCTGGTTCGGGCCGGGCTCCTGAGCCGGTTTCGGCTCCGGTTCCGTTCCTGCGCCAGCTCGGGTTCTTGCGCCGGTTTCGGCTCCGGTTCGGGCTCACGCCCGGGTTCGGGCTCACGCCCGGGTTCGGGTCCTCGCCCCCGGTCCAGACTCACGTTCGGGTTCGGGGCACGCCCCGGGCCCCGGGGCGGCCTCGGGGGCCGACTCGGGTGAGTCGCTCCGCTCTCGCGCGGCGCGCCGTTCACGGGGCGGCCGTCCCGCGCGACGCCCATGTCGGCGGGTCGGCGCCGCGTACGCCGCCCCGTCAGGCGAGGCCGCATTGCCGGGACCGGCGTGGGCGCGGAGTATGGGGGTGTGCTTACTCGCGAGTACAGGGGGTGTTCGTGATCACCGACGACGACACGGCGGGACCGCGCGGCCTCGCGGCACAGGCCAGGGCGCTGGCCGACGGCGAGGCTACCTCGCGTGCGCTCACGGAACGCGCGCTCGCCCGGATCGAGGAGACCAGGACCACGCTGAACGCCTTCCGCCGGGTGTGCGCCGACGCCGCGCTCGCCGAGGCGGACGCGGCCGACGCGGCGCTGGCACGCGGCGAGCGGCTGCCGCTGCTCGGGGTGCCGGTCGCCGTGAAGGACGACACCGACGTGTGCGGCGAGCCCACCGCGTTCGGCTGCCCAGGCGAGTTCCCCGTCAAGGAGGCCGACGCGGAGGCCGTACGCAGACTCCGGGCGGCGGGCGCCGTGGTGGTCGGCAAGACGAACAGCCCCGAGCTGGGCCAGTGGCCCTTCACGGAGGGCCCCGCCTTCGGCGACACCCGCAACGCGTGGAGCCCGGACCACACGCCCGGCGGTTCCTCCGGGGGCTCGGCGACGGCCGTGGCCGCCGGGCTGGTCGCGGGGGCGCTGGGCTCCGACGGCGCCGGATCGATCCGTATCCCCGCCGCGTGGAGCCACCTCGTGGGCATCAAGCCGCAGCGCGGACG
Source organism: Streptomyces sp. NPDC054796 (assembly GCF_053611545.1). Taxonomy (NCBI): domain Bacteria; kingdom Bacillati; phylum Actinomycetota; class Actinomycetes; order Kitasatosporales; family Streptomycetaceae; genus Streptomyces; species Streptomyces sp. NPDC054796. The sequence goes on from NZ_JBSHAO010000044.1 coordinate 25,166, forward strand.
CGTCTCGACGTGGCCGGACGCGGAGGCGTTCAACGGGATCACGGTCATCGGCCCGCTCGCGCGCACCGTCGAGGACGCGGCGCTGCTGCTCGACGTGGCGACGGGCAACGTCGAGGGCGATCTGCACAGGCCGCCGCACGTGGACGTGCGCGGCGCTGTCGGGCGGGACCCGGGGAGGCTGCGGATCGCGCTCTCGACCCGTACCGCGTTCACGGCGACGTCCAAGCGGCTCGATCCCGTCGTCGGGTCCGCCGTGCGGGCCCTCGCGGAGCGGCTGGCAGGGCTCGGTCACGACGTGGCGGAGGCCGATCCTCCGTACGGGCCGATAGGGCTCACCTTCGTGCCACGCGCCACGGCGGGCATCGCCGCGTGGAGCGAACGCGCCCCCGACCCGGCCCTGCTGGACCCGCGCACCCGGGGCGCCGCGCGCACCGGGAAGCTGCTGGGCGGGCGGGTGCTGCGCGCGGCACGGGCAGCGGAGGCGCCGCTTCAGCGCCGAATCGGCCGGATCTTCCGGGACTACGACGTGGTGCTCGCGCCCACGACGGCCACCCCGCCCCCGCGCGTCGGCGATCTGGCCGCGCTCTCGGGCTGGCAGACGGACCGGACGATGATCGCGCACTGCCCGTACGCCTGGCCGTGGAACGTGCTGGGCTGGCCGGGCGTCAACGTGCCCGCGGGCTTCACGCCCGACGGGCTGCCGCTCGGCGCCCAGTTGCTCGGCCCGGCCAACAGCGAACCCCTTCTCGTCGCGCTCGCCTCCCAGTTGGAGGCTGACCGGCGCTGGTACGAGCACTGGCCGTCCTCGGCCCGTACGACGCCCTCGGCGCGCTGAGCGCCCCACCGGGTCCCGCTGCGGTGCTCTGAGTGAGGCGTGACGCTTTTCGTGTCCCTGGCGCAGCGGAACGTGCGCCGACTGGTCACCGTCCCGTACCGAGAACTCGCACGACGCCGAGGGGGCGCAATGGGACGGGAATTCTGGCGGACGGTCCAGTTGGCGGTGGAGAAGGACAACTGGACGGCCCGCCTCGTCGTGCTCTTCTGCGGCGCGGGCGCCGTGCTGCTGGGCACCTGCGTGAGCGGTCTCGTGCGGTGACGGTGACCTGGCGCGCCGCTCAGGCCCCCGGGGCGAGCCCGAACCGCTCCAGCACTCCGGACGGCAGCGCCGTGTCGCCCGTCGCGCCGAGGTAGCCGTCGGGGCGGATCAGGAAGAGGCCGGGGGCCGTGCCGTAGACGGCGGCGCCGTGTTCGTCCAGCTCGGTGAGGGTGTGGGCGTGGAGGCGGTGGGCGTCGGCTCCGATGCGGGGGAGCGTCGCGCCGCCGCAGGCCAGCAGGGTGAAGTGGGGTCCGCGCAGCAGGTCGAAGAGGCGCACGTGCTCGCCCCCGGCGGTCACGCACCGTGCGTCGGGCGCGCGGTCTCCCGCGCGCAGGGTGCCGTCGGGCGCGGTGCGGCCCTCGAAGGCGAGGGGGCCCTCGCGGTAGCTCAGCCCGAGCTGGTTCGTCTCCTTGCCGCGCCGCGCCTCGGCCGCGCCGCCGTGCCCGGCCCGGTGGATGCGGGTGCTGAGGCCGAGCACACCGGCGGCCACGGGGGCGCGCTCCTCCTCGTAGGAGTCGAGCAGCGCGTCGGGCGCGCCGTGCCGCAGCACCTGGCCCAGCTTCCAGCCGAGGTTGTAGGCGTCCTGGACGCTGGTGTTGAGGCCCTGGCCGCCTGCGGGGGAGTGGACGTGGGCCGCGTCGCCTGTGAGGAAGACCCGGCCCTGGCGGAAGCGGTCGGCCATGGCGGCGCGGGCGCGGAAGCCGGAGGCCCACAGGACGTCGGTGACCTGGGCGGGGGCGAGGTGGGTGCGGGCCGCGATCAGGGCGCGTACGGCCTCGGGCGAGGTGTCAGCGTCGGGGGCGTCCTGGCCGTCCTGGCCGTCGCCGCCCGTGAACCAGGCCGCGAGCTGGAAGTGGTCCGTCCCCGCGAGGGGGCACAGGGCGATCCCGCCGCCCGGCGCGTCGGGCCAGATGTGCCAGTTGTCCCGGTCCAGGCCCGTCAGCCGGACGTCGGCGACGAGCATGGGCGCCGGGTCCACCGTCTCGCCCGTCATGCCGACGCCCAGCGCGCGCCGTACGGTGCTGCGCCCGCCGTCGGCGCCGACGAGCCACCGCGCCCGCACGGCTATGGCTGCGCCGTCCGTGCCGTCCGCGCCGTCCTCGCTGGTGAGCCGGGCCGTGACGCCGTCCGTGTCCTGGTCCAGGCCGGTGAGCGCGGTACCGAAGACGACCTCGCCGCCCAGCTCGCGCAGCCGCCCGTGCAGCACCTCCTGGGTGCGCCACTGCGGCACCATCCACCCGTCGTGGTACGGCGCGCCGGGCTCGGGCCCGGTGCGCTCGGCCATGTCCCACTCCTCGCCCGGCTCGCCGTCGCGCCAGGTGCGCATGCGCGGGTACGGGCCGCCCGCTGCCTCGATCTCCTTGCCGACGCCCAGGTCGTCCAGCACCTCGCGGGTGCGCGGCTGGAGGCCCTTGCCGCGCGAGCCGGGGAAGAGCGAGGGGGAGCGCTCGACGAGCAGGACGCGTACCCCGCGCCGCAGCAGATCGAGCGCGAGGGTGAGCCCGGCGGGGCCCGCGCCCACCACGAGCACGTCGACAGTCCGTCCGTCCTTAACGCTGTTAAATTCCATGTCTGCGAGAGTGCGCTTATCGGTGTTAAGTTGTCAAGCATGGGAACGACCCGGCTGGATCGCGCACAGGTGGCCGAGGTGGCGCTGCGGCTGCTGAACGAGGTGGGCCTGGAGGCGCTGAGCCTGCGCCGTATCGCCAAGGAGCTGAATGTGCAGGCGCCCGCGCTCTACTGGCACTTCAAGAGCAAGCAGGCACTGCTCGACGAGATGGCCACCCTGATGACGGCCCGGCTCACCGAGGAGGCGCCCGCGCCCTCGCCGGGCGAGAGCTGGCAGGAGTCGCTGACCGGCGTGGCGCGGCTGCTGCGCCGGGGGCTGCTGGCCTACCGCGACGGCGCGAAGGTCTACAGCGGCACCCGGCTCACCAGTACCGGGCACGCGCGGCGCCAGGAGGAGTTCCTGCGCAAGCTCGTCGACTCGGGCTTCACGCCGAGCGCGGCGGCCCGCGCCTTCTCCATCGTGTTCACCTTCACCCTCGGCTTCGTGACCGAGGAGCAGGCGGTGCACCCCATGCCGGGCGAGCGGGCGCCGGGCTACGACGTCGAGGAGCGCAGGGCCGCGCTCGCCGCCGACCATCCGCTCGCCGCGCAGGTCAGCGCGGATCTCTTCGGCGACTACGAGGCCCGCTTCGAGGAGGGCCTGGCCGCGGTGGTGGCGGGCGTGGGGGCGACGCTGCGGTGACGGCGCCGTAGCCCGCCTCCGTAGCGGGCGTGAGCGCTACGGCTTGGGTGCGAGCACGTCCAGCTCGGCCATCGCGTCGACGGTGATGGTCCGCATGATCTCCTCCGCGCGGGCACCGTCGCCCTCGCGCACCGCCTCCGCGACCCGCACATGCAGGGTGACGGCCTCCTGGCGGGGGTCGCTGAACATCACCTCGTGTTCGGTGCGCCCGGTGAGCACCGCGGCGACGACGTCCCCGAGCCGCGCGAACATCTCGTTGCGCGAGGCCCGCAGCACCACGCGGTGGAAGTTGATGTCGTGCACCAGGTAGTTGGCGAGCTGCTGGCCGCGCGAGGTGGCGACCATCCCGAGCGCGTGCTCCGTCAGCTCGGCGCACTCCCGCGGCGTGGCGTTCTCGGCGGCGAGCCGCGCCGCGACGGGCTCGACGGAGGAGCGCAGCACCGTGAGCGAACGCAACTGGCGCGGCCGGTCGGCACCCGCGAGGCGCCAGGTGATGACCTGTGGGTCGTATACGTTCCACTCCTCGGTGGGACGGACCTTCACGCCCACCCTGCGCCGGGACTCGACCAGGTGCATGGACTCCAGGACCCGGACCGCCTCGCGGACGACGGTGCGCGAGACCTCGTAGCGCTCGGCCAGCTCGTCGGCCCGCAGCACCGTGCCCGGCGGGTACTCGCCCGCGGTGATCGCGAGGCCGAGCGCGCTGAGCAGCCGCGCGTGCAGCCCCGGCCCGCGGCTGTCCTCCGCCTGGCTGGTCATGGGTCTCCCGTTTTCGTTCTCCGCCCCCGGCGGGACCAGCCTACGTGCTGACCGTCACATCGATTAAGTATGACTTTTTAATTGCGAACCATTGAATACGTGTGACCTATGAGGTTGAGTGTGCTCGTCGCCGGGGGTCGAAGAAGACAGCGAGGTGTGCGATGAGTGCCAGTGCCGTGCGGGCCACAGACGTGGTGGTCGTCATGGGAGTGGCCGGGACGGGAAAGTCCACGGTGGGTGAACTGCTCGCGCGGGAACTGGGCGTTCCGTACGCCGAGGCCGACGCCTTCCATCCCCCCGCCAACATCGACAAGATGACCGCAGGAACCCCCCTCGACGACACCGACCGCGCCCCCTGGCTCGACGCCATCGGCGCGTGGGCCCGCCAGCGCGACGGACTCGGGGGAGTGGTCAGCTGCTCCGCGCTCAAGCGCGCCTACCGCGACCGGCTGCGGACCGCCGAGCCCGGCCTCTTCTTCCTCCACCTCACCGGTGACCGCGCCCTGATCGCGGACCGGATGGGCCGGCGGCAGGACCACTTCATGCCGCTGACCCTGCTGGACTCGCAGTTCGCCACCCTGGAACCCCTCCAGCCCGGCGAGGAAGGGCTCACGGTCCCGATCACCGAGGACCCGTCGGCCATCGTCGGCAGCGCCGTGGCCGCGCTGGGCGCGCGGCGGGCCGCGTCCGTCCACTCGTAGGACGGTCCGGGGACCACCATGGCTGTGACGCCACAGCCGTCACAGGCGTACCCCGTCCCCGTAGCGAACCCTGAACCTGAACCCCCACCCCCCACTTCCCCCTTCCCCCACCCCTCTGTACGAAGGAACAGCCGTGCGTCATCTCAGTGCCGAGATGCTGGCCGCGGGCCCGGAGCCGGTCGATCCGATCACCTCCGCGGGCAGCGCCCAGCTCGGGATCGCCGTTCTGGTCGGCATCGCCGTCATCGTCCTCCTCATCACCCGGTTCAAGCTCCACGCCTTCCTGGCGCTGACCATCGGCTCCCTGGCCCTCGGCGCCGCGGCTTCGGCGCCCCTGGACAAGGTGATCGAGAGCTTCTCCGCCGGACTCGGCGACACGGTCTCCGGCGTCGGCGTCCTCATCGCGCTCGGCGCGATCCTCGGCAAGCTGCTCGCCGACTCGGGCGGCGCCGACCAGATCGTCGACACGATCCTGGCCAGGGCGGGCAAGCGCAGCATGCCGTGGGCGATGGCGCTGATCGCGGGCATCATCGGGCTGCCGCTCTTCTTCGAGGTCGGCATCGTGCTGCTGATCCCGGTCGTCCTGCTGGTCGCCAAGCGCGGCAACTACTCGCTGATGCGCATCGGCATCCCGGCCCTCGCGGGTCTGTCCGTGATGCACGGCCTCGTGCCCCCGCACCCCGGGCCGCTCGCCGCGATCGACGCCATCGGCGCCAACCTGGGCGTCACGCTCGCCTTCGGCGTGCTCGTCGGCATCCCGACCCTGGTCATCGCGGGGCCGCTGTTCGGCCGGATCGCCGGGCGCTGGGTGGACACCGAGCCGCCCGAGGGACTGATCCCGCAGCGCCCGTCCGAGGACCTGGACAAGCGTCCCAGCTTCGGGGCCACCCTGACCACGGTGCTGCTGCCCGTCGTGCTGATGCTGGCCAAGGCGCTCTCCGACATCGTGATCGACGACGCGGACAACCACGTCCAGCGCGTCCTGGACGTCATCGGCTCCCCGATGATCGCCCTGCTGGTCGCCGTCATCGTCGGCATGTTCACGCTGGGCAGGGCCGCAGGGTTCGGCAAGGAGCGGATCACCAAGACCGTCGAGAAGTCGCTGCTGCCGATCGCGGGCATCCTGCTGATCGTCGGCGCGGGCGGCGGCTTCAAGCAGACGCTGATCGACATCGGCGTCGGCGAGATGATCCTCGACTTCTCCAAGGACTGGTCGATCCCGACGCTGCTGCTCGCCTGGCTGATCGCGGTCGCCATCCGCCTCGCGACCGGCTCCGCGACGGTGGCCACCATCTCCGCCGCCGGACTCGTCGCCCCGCTCGCCGCCGACATGGGCACCGCGCAGGCGGCGCTGCTGGTCCTGGCGGTCGGCGCCGGTTCGCTCTTCTTCAGCCACGTCAACGACGCGGGCTTCTGGCTGGTGAAGGAGTACTTCGGCATGGACGTCGGCCAGACCGTGAAGACCTGGTCGCTGATGGAGACGATCATCTCCGTCGTCTCGCTGATCTTCCTGCTGCTGCTCTCGCTGGTCGTCTAGCGACGAGGACGAGGACGCAGGTCCGGCACCCGCCGGGAGCACTTACTGCGTCTGTACGCGGTGGAGGGCCCGTGACCTGGGAGGTCACGGGCCCTTCCGCGTACCGGGAAGCCTCTGCGATCCCGGTGATCTCCGGGATGCGGTCGACCGGGGCGGGCCTGCTCCCTCCGTGGCGTCCGCAGCGTCCAGCTTCGCGAGGGCAGCAAGGGTGTCCCTTTGCAGACCTTGATATTCAGCACTGCTGCCTTTTTCTGTGAATTTCCCGAACTGCGGTTGTGGGCAACGTAGAAGCGGTACAACGGTGCGTAGGCACGCGCTGTGCGTGCCTTGGAACCGGGTCTTCCGGAGCGGTGATGGACACCAGCGGCATCGGTCGGCGGATCGCCTACTGGCGCAGCCGACGCAGAATGACTCAGGCGGACTTCGGCGTGTTGATGGGCAAGTCCCGCCGCTGGGTGCAGGACATCGAAGGCGGCCAACGCCAGACCGACCCCCGACTGTCGGTCCTGGAACGTGCCGCCGAGGTCCTGCACGTACGGCTGGAAGCGCTCCTGTCGGACCACATCTCCGGACGACCGGCAACGGAATGCGTCGACGCCGCCGAGCTGGCGCAGATCCGCGAGGCGTTGCATCAGCACGACGTGATCACAGGAACGTGCGGCGGAGGGCGCGAGCTCGTGGACCTTTCTGCGCTGCGTCGGAACGTGGCCTACGGCTGGACCGCCTTCCAAGCCACCGACTACTCGCCCCTCGGCCGAGTGCTGCCGTCGCTCCTTGTGGACGCCAACCGCGCCGCAGCCCAACAAGAAGGCGACACACAGCAAACAGCACTGTTCCTGCTGTCGCTGACCTACCAGCTCACCGCCGCAACAGCGACCAAGTTCGGTGACGAGTCCCTGGCCTGGCACGCCGCGGACCGTGGCGTGGTGGCGGCCGAACGCTCCGGCGACCCGGTCGTCATAGCGGCCGCGGCCCGCCACCTCTGCGATGCCATGTTTCACCGCGGCGATGGCTCGGCGGCCATCGACTTCGCCATAGCCACCGCGGAGCGGCTGGAGGGCGAACTCGTGGCGCGCGGCGTGGAGGGCTTGAGCGTGCTGGGCATGCTCTTCCTCAAGGCATCGCTGGCCGCGGCACATATCGAAGCGCGCGGCAGTGTCCCCGGATTGCTCGACGCTGCCGGGGAGTCGGCAGACCGCTTGGTCACCGACAGCAACGCACTGTGGACCGCGTTCGGCCCCACCAACGTACGCATCCACCGCGTCTCCGCCCTGGTCCGGCTGCACGACGGAGCCGACGCAGTAGCAGCAGCAATGCAGATCCCACCCCCTGACAGGCAGGCCCTGCCCCGCGAACGGCGGGCTCACCACCTTGTGGATGTGGCTTGCGGGCTCATCCAGTCCGGACACCGGGCAGAGGCGGTCGCCAAACTGCTGGAGGCGGAACGGGAAGCCCCCGAGGAAGTCCACTGCCGCCCCCGCAGCAAACGACTGGTCGAAGACCTCCGCCTGCTGGGCGCTGGAAGCGCCGAGGGCCAGTTGCGCGCCTTGGCAGCCCGCTGTGGACTGCCCGCATGACCTCCGCCTCTCGTACCTCCCGCGTCCTGTACCTGATCGCCTGCGCGGCACCGCCGACCCAGCACATCCGCACCGGCATTGAGAAGGCGCAGCGAGAGGGCTGGGACGTATGCCTGGTCCTGACTCCCTCCGCTGCCCGCTGGCTGGAGCCAGGACTACCCGACCTGGAGGACCTGACCGGCCACCCGGTACGCACCCACTACAAACTCCCGGCAGAGACCGACGTCCTCCCCGCCTCGGACGCCATCCTGGTGGCCCCGGCCACCTTCAACACGCTCAACAAATGGGCCCAGGGAATCTCCGACACCCTCGCTCTTGGCTTGATTACCGAAGCAATCGGCCTCGGCCTCCCCCTGGTAGCTCTCCCCTACCTGAACCGGGCCCAGGCCGCCCATCCAGCACTCGACCAGAGCGTCGATTTTCTACGCACGGCTGGAGTCACGGTTCTCCTCGGTGACGGGGGATTTGTGCCGCATGAGCCCAAGCAGGGGGATGTAAAAAAATACCCCTGGGATACGGCTATGACGGCACTCCGTCAGCAGGCGCACTAAGTGCCCTCCGGACAGTAAAAAATTAATTAACCTGACAGTGCGGACCACTTATGTCGGGTAGTCTACGAACTTTCCGAGTCGATCAACAAAAAGGCTGTTTAGCCTGCACGTCTCCCTCAAGTCATCAAACGGCGAGCTAGCTCCATATTGTTGAACTAGTTGCCCACTCGGGTCGACAAGGTTCACAGCCAAGAGACGCACAACCATCATGGCCACCTGGCTAACAAAATACGTCTCACGTTGATCCGGGAACTCGCCTCGATCATAATGTTTGATCGTGTTGTAGTTATTGGCGATAGCCCGAGCCAGCCCTACAGGAGTTTCCGCAATCCCTCGCCAGTCCAGACCAAGGGAAGCGATTCCACGGAATGTGTAAGTGGCGGTAGTTGGCTTGCCTGAACGACTATGGGTCTCCTCCTCGCCAGATGCATGACCGAGCAGGATCCCAGCAGCTTCAAGACTCATTGAAGCATTCACCACTATGTCCTCAAGCGCGGCACGAGGTCGGCTCAAGACGCTCACCGAAGGCTCAATAAAGCGCTTCCAGGTCGTATAGGATTCACTCCACCCTCTCACCCCCTCTTCACTGACTTGCGCCAGGTGGAAGATGGGGCGCCTTAGTTTCTTAGCTGAAGGCTTGGGCTGCAAAGAATCACGGAACGTTTGGCGACAAATGGCCTCGCGGAACGAATTTCCTACGTGCTCCCCACTCAGTAGCTTGTCAGGGAATCGGCTATCTCTGATTTTGTGGCGCCGAAAGTAGATAGCCTGCCCGAAGTTCAGCTTGATTAGCGAAGCTACCTTACGATGTTCAGTAAGATGTTCGGAAAGTGGCCGAGGAGAAGTAAAACGGCTACCCAATGACACCCACTCGGTGATGCGAAATTCAGGCGAGGAGACAGAGGAAGGAGAGGATGACCAGACAGCCTTGAGGTACATGGTCGCATCATTTTGATCCCAGGAAAACTCTTCCACGTTCTTGGCGGTTACAGTGACCCTCCGTAGTCGCCCATCGTCGCCTGTTTCTCGTTCATGAGTAACAGACCGAAATCGCGTCCATTCCGGCAGGCCATCCAGTTCTGAAGCGAATTCCGACACGGTAAGATCATCACTGAAATTTCCATCTCTACCGTGCATCACAACCTCGTCTGGCGTGATGTAGCCCATCGCGTATCCATGACCAAAGTTCATCGAATGTCCCGAGTATCGACACCCGAAAAGTGAAAGCGTTCCACCTCTGGTCACGAATGCAAGATTTTTGGGAGTCGCCCCTGAGTCGAACCAATTCTCCGCAACTTTGAATTGCCCTGTTTCCGAGTGGTGCAAGTACGGGACCTCAATGCGAACGCCCCGGTCTTCGCTGTATGTCAGCGTAGCAACAACAAAAGGTGTCTCATCAACGCCGTCAATGAGCAGACCTGCGAGAGAATCGCCGAACTCAAGCTTCTCCAGCGCCATCACACCTCCACGATCCAGGGTTTAAGCATACGACTGATTTCCGCAGTTGTGCCTCCCTGATCTCACGGGGAAGTGATCACAGAGGCAGGTGTCTCCGTCGTCCGGAAACGATCGGGACTGCGCAAGCCAGAACGTCGTGGCGTGGGGCAACGAGCTGCGGTACAACATCGAAGTGAATCGCTCCGTGGCTCTTGCCAGTGGGTGTCACGACATCGGCCCATGTTGGCGCTGGTTCGAGCGCGCCACACCCACCACCGCCGGCACCACCAACTCACCCCTGGCCGCATCCCGTACAGAAGCTGTTAGCCCCGCCCCGAGCGCACGGCAGGCCAGAGGCCCTTGGACACGTTCCAGGGGCCTCTGCCTATCCGGTTGCCGACACTGTTCGACGACGCTCACCGCGTACACGTCCAGCGGGCTCAGCCGGTCCCGTTCGTGGAGAGGAGTTCGGCCCAGACGGCCTTGCCGAAAGGCCCGTACTCCGAACCCCAGCAATTCGCCAGCGCATGAACGAGGAACAGCCCGCGACCGCTCTCTTCTTCGTGCCCGGTCGTACGTGGGGCCGGGGCCTCGGTGGACGCGTCGCTGACAGAGACACGGACCCGCTCAGGTGTGGTCAGGCTGATGTTGACGACGATGACGCTGCCACCACTGTGCTGTACGGCGTTACCGACCAACTCGGAGACGATCAGCAATCCGTCCTCTATGAGGTGGACCAGGCCCCACGTGTTCAGCGCGGTGTCCACCAGACGGCGGACATGGCGTGCGGACTCCGGCTCACAAGGCAACCTCTGGGTGCAGCAGGGAACGCCGGTCGCGTTCGGTCTCGTCGCGATCATGGTCACGGGTCTCCCCTCCGGGGCGGTTGAGCGTCCGGCTCTGTCGGAGGGGACAGGGGCGGACGCTTTCCTCCGCCGCCGGAGCGGTCCGGCTCGGTAGAACCCGGCGGCGACGGCGTCAACATCCGGTTGGAAAGGGCCGTTGATTCCGCGTCTTGACCGTACGGCTGGCTTCGATGCGCTAGGACTGACTACGAGTACGGGTTGAATGACGGAGCGTGGCGGAGGGCGTATGGCCGTGAGGGGAGCACCAGTCGCGCCGCGCCGTGCGGCGACGGGAGCCGTCGCCGGGTTCGTACTGAGAACCGCGAGGGAGAGTGCTCTTGGCCCCCTGGACACTCAGGCCGGTTTCGCGGAAGGGGTCGGCGTCGATCTGTGCACCGTGCAGGGGTGGGAGTCCGGCCGTCGGCCACTGGCCAACATGCGGGCCGGAGCACTCCTCGACCTGCGACGCCGTCTCGCTGTATTCGGCGCCGACCAAATGATTGTCGGGCTCCTGGACCCCGCTATGGACGCCGATCGCGTCATCGGGGCAACCCTCGCTCCGGACGAGACACGCGACCACCCGCTGGGGGAGTGGGTGCTCACTCGCGACACCGCCCACATGATCGCCTGGGCTCTGAACGGCACGACGCCACCAGCTCTTGCCGACCGGCCGACACGGCGCCGACGTGGGCCCGTAGCATCCGCGCCCTTACTCCCGCCCCATGACCGCAGCCTCTTCTTCTCGCATCTGCGGAAGGCGGCCGAGACCGCCGCGCACAAGGGCGAGAGCGGGATGCTGCTGCATCGTCAGGCGCTCTACCTCAGCAGCTACGACCGTGCCCCAGCAGCCACGTCGTGGACCGCCGCCGTCCTGCACGCGCGCCGAGATCTGGTAGCGGCGCGAGGCTGGTCGCCGCACTGGGCCGCAGCTCGCTCGACCGCGACGGCACTGGCTCGTCTCGGAGACCCTCAGCCGCTCACCGACTTCATCGAGCGGGGCGTGGTCGAGGACGACACGGCAGAGGCCGCAAACTTGAATTACTGGGCCTATTGGTTCGGCGCCATCCCGGAGCCCCAGGCGGACGACACGTTCATGCGCAACAGGCCCACGACATGGGAACCGGTCCGGCTGCTGCGGGGTCTGGTCGACGGGCTCCACCAAGCCCCCGGTTACGTCGATCTCTACGCCCACTCGGTCTGGGCGCTGTTGATGGCCCACAAGTGGCTGCCCCTCGCGTCGCCCGAAGAGATCGAGCGGCTGGCGAGCCGTACGGAACGGCTCTTGGACGATGCCAGGATCTCCCCGCGATCAAGACACGAACTCAGCACCGTGCATTACGTTCTACGCGAGAACCGCACGTGACAGACCGGAGGGCGCACGTATATGGCGGATGACGCAGAGCAGATCAAGGGCACCGCGGGATTCCTGCTGGAGATGGGGATGCTGAAGCGGGCCAAGCGCTCCGGCTGGTGGATCGCGGGGGTCAAGGACCCAGAGACCATCGCAGAGCATTCGTTCCGCGTCGGTCTGATCGGCTCGGTGCTCGCCATGATGGAAGGCGCTGACCCCGCGAAGACCGCCCTCCTCGGTCTCTGGCACGACACGCAGGAGACCCGCGTCAGCGACATCCCGCACATCGGCCGTCGCTACCTGGAAGCGGCGTCGAACGAGGCGGTTACGGCAGATCAGGTCTCCGCCGCACACCCGGCGGTACGCGCGGGAGCACAGCGGATCGTCGAGGAGTACGAGACCGGGGACTCCCTCGAAGTCATCTGCGCCCACGACGCCGACAAGCTGGAATGCTTGATCCAAGCTGTGGAGTACAGGGAGCAAGGGTGCTCCAACGTGCAGACCTGGATCGACAGCAGTCTCAGCAAGCTCAAGACCGCATCGGCGCAGTCGCTCGCCGAGGCCGCTCTGACCATGACCTCGGTGGAGTGGCAGCAGACCTACCTTCGCTGAGGCGCGGTCTTCCCTCCCGGCTCCGACGACGAGGCCGGGAGGACGCTGGACCGCCCAAGGCGGGTCACCCGCCGGCGCGTCACATCAGGCCGAGCCTGGTCACCAGCACCGCGATCAGGACGGTCAGGGCCCAGCCCGCGATCTGTTCGATCAGTTTGCGGCGCTCCTCGTCGGAGGGGCCGCCGGTGCCGGCGCGGGCCTGTGTGAGCCTCAGCGCCATGGACTGTGCGGTCGTGGTGGCGGTCATCGTGCTGCTCCGTGCGTCAGGGTGCGTGCTTCCGTAGCCGTCCGTCGGCGTCAGCCGGTCACCGGCGTACGAGGTCCCCCGCAGTCACACACTGCGGGGGACCACCCCGTTCTGGCTAGGGAGTGTGGCGCGTCCCCCATGTGGCGAAGGACCGTTTCAGCAGGGGCGTCAGAGGCCGCTCGACCAGGCGATACAGCAGCCAGGCCAGCACCAGCATCGCCCCCGTCGTGAGAAGGAACACGCTCCACGACGGCAGCCCCAGCCACCGGTGCAGCCCCCGGATGGCGACCCAGCCCAGGTGCTCGTGCACCAGGTAGAAGGGGTACGTCAGCGCCCCGGCCGTCGTCAGCCAGCGCCAGTCCGCCCAGCGCAGCGTGCCCAGGGCCACGGCCGCGACGGCGGCGAAGCCGAGCGTGACGAAGGCGATGATCCCCAGCGACGGGCGGTACGAGAAGCCCTCGCCGCCCGAGTGCCACAGCTCGGCCACCGCGTAGTGCTGCCCCAGCAGCCAGCTCACGCCGACGATCGCCCAGGCCGTCACGTCGTGCCCGAAGCGGTGCACCAGATAGAGGCCGACGCCGCCGATGAAGAACGGCGCGTACTCGGGCATCAGCACGAGATCGAGCAGCGGCTCGTCCGCCGCCTCCGCGATCACCGAGGCCAGCGTCCACCCCGCGCAGAACCGCACCACGCGCCCCCTGGTGGCACCGGGCAGGACGACGAGCAGCGCGAACAGCGCGTAGAAGCGCAGCTCCGCCCACAGCGTCCAGCACACGCCCAGCACCCGGTCGGCGCCCAGCGGCTCCTGGAGCATCGTGAGGTTGACCAGCGCGTCGCTGGGCGAGACCGCCTCGTAGACCACCCAGGGCAGCGCGAAGACGAGGGTGACCAGCAGGACCGCCGCCCAGTAGGCGGGCATCAGCCGCGAGATCCGGGAGGCGGCGAAGGCGCGCAGGGAGCGCCCCCAGCCGCTCATGCAGATCACGAAGCCGCTGATGACGAAGAAGATCTGCACGCCCAGGCAGCCGTAGGCGAACAGCGGGGAGAGGAAGGGGAACTGCTGCGCGGGGGAGGTGCCCCACGCCTGGCTGATCTCACCGTCCCGGCCGCCGTAGTGGTACGCGGCGACGAGCAGCGCGGCGAGCAGCCGCAGGCCGTCGAGGGCCCGGAGCCGGGAGCGGGGTCTCGGCGGCGCCCCCTCCGTGGTCCCCGAGGGGGAGGAGGCGGCGGCCGACGTGGGGGAAGCGGGGGGTGTGGGGTTGGACGGGGAATCGGACGGGGGGAGGAGTGCGGTGCTCACGTGCCTGCCCCGGTCAGCCGAGCGCGGCCCGCTTCAGGGCCCTGGCACGCCGGGCGACTCTTCGTACGGTCCGGTTGCGCGGGACGAACGCGAGCTGCTGCGGCACGGCGCCTGGCAGGGCCAGCGCGGTGAGGCGTCGCCGCTTGAAGTACCGCCAGGTGGAGGCGTCCAGATGGTGCCTCAGATAGCGCTCGGCGTCGGCACGCAGATTCGGGTAGATCTGCGACTGCATGCAGAAGCCCACGGCACGCACCAGCCCCGTCAGCTCCCGCTCCACCGTCTTCGCGTCCGGGGTGCTCCAGTCGCCGACGGCCACCGCGTCCTCCAGGTCGGGCAGCACGGCGTCCACGAGCGTGACCGGGACGCGGTTGCTGTTCTGGTACGGGGCGACCCGCTCCAGCAGCAGCCCCGTGCCGGTGCGCGCTACGCGCAGCCCGTAGAAGGCGGAGGCGGTCAGCAGCGCGGTGGAGAAGCAGCCGATCACGAGGGCTGGGCGCACCCGCTCGTAGAGCACCTCGGCCAGCACCGGGGCCTCCAGCACGGTCAGCTCGACGCCCAGCTCGCCCGCCTCCTTCTCCAGCGCGCGCGAGAAGCGGGCCGGGGCGACGGGGTGCGGCTTGAAGACCACGTCGCGGTGGCCGAGCGCGGCGGCGCCGCGCAGCATCCGCACGTGCAGCTGCTCCTCCTCCTCGGCGGTGAGGATGTCGAGCGCCGACATGTACTGGCCCAGCAGCAGCGCCGCCTCACGGGGCGCGGCCGACACGCTCGGCGGCACGTCCAGCGACAGCTCGGACAGCACGGAGCGGAACGCGTCCGTGGGCACGACCTCGCCCCGCACGCCGAACTCCGTGAGCAGCAGCGGCTCCAGGCCGGGCAGCAGGTCCAGGTGGAGCAGCCGCCGCACGCGCGTGCCGACCAGCGGGTCGAGCTTGTTGCGGGTGGGGCCGTAGCTCATGAGGCCGTCGGCGTAGACGTCGATCGGCGCGTCGGGGAAGAGCCGGGCGACGGCGAGTGCGGGCTCCACCTGGATCGACTCCAGGACGATCTCGACGTCGTCGTCCCCCAGGCCCCACAGCATCCGCGCGTAGCGCTCCCACATGGGCACGTCGTCCGTGCGCGGGGACCAGCCGCCGGGGTGGAAGGGGGCGATGGCCTCGTTCCACGACAGCACCCGGTCGAAGCGCGGGCGCAGCCGCTCGAAGCCCGGCATGGCGTCCAGTGAGGGCGTGGTCTCGGGGTTGGCCGCGTTGTTGCTGACCAGCAGCAGTCGACGGTCGGCCGGCTCGAAGCACCTGGCGTCCAGTGCGGCGGCGAGGGTGGCCGCGCCGTAGAGAGTGGAGGCGAAGAAGATCTGCGTACGCATCGTGCCCTGTCCTCGTCCTCGGTCTCGTCGTTCTTGGTCTGCGGCGGTGTCCGGTGTTTCGTGCGGGGTGCTCACGCCGCCTCCGCCGCTGAGACGGGGCGGCGGCGCAGCCTGCGCAGGCGGGAGGCGCGCTCGGCGTCCATGGAGTCCAGGGCCTCGTCGAGGACGCCGGAGGGCAGCCGCTTGAGCGCGGCGGCGCTGAGCGAGCGCAGCCTGCGGGCCACCTGCGGCTCGAACCTGCCGCTGGTCAGGTGGTGCGAGATGATCGCGCAGTAGGTGCGCACGGCCTTCGGCAGCAGCGTCTCCGCGTCCTTGTCCCGCGAGGTCTCCTCGACGACCTGGTCGAAGGCGCGCAGGAAGTCGAGCTGGCGCACGTCGCCGATCTGCGTCAGCGAGGAGGCGACGCCACGCCGGTAGAAGACGCCGAGCAGGCCCACGGCGGCGAAGGACTCCGCCTCGCGGTGCAGCCGCCAGATCCACGGCCGGTCCTCGGCCGTGCGCAGTCCGTGCCGGAAGTGCAGTACGCCGTCGTCCAGCAGCCTGCGGTGGTAGATACCGGCCCAGGCGTACGCGTAGTCGACGGAGGTCGTGCGGTCGGCGGGCAGGATCGCCTCCCGGGGGTCCATGACCACGCCGCGCCGCCCGTGCGGCACCCGCGAGAGTGTACGGGCCCGCGCGGTGCACTGGACGTGGTCGGTGCGGACGAAGTCGCAGCCCAGGCGCTGAATGGTCCCGAGAAGTTCCTCGTAGTAGCCGGGCGCCAGCCAGTCGTCACCGTCGAGAAAGGTGATGAATTCGCCGTTGGCCGCGTCGAGACCGGTGTTACGGGCTGTCGCCAGACCGCCATTCTGTTCGTGCCGTACGAGAACGGCACCCGGGAGTTCGCGCTCGGCGCGTTCCAGAATCTCTGGTGTCCCGTCGGTCGAGCAGTCGTCGACCAGAATGAACTCGAAATCCTCCCGCGCGTTCGCGCGGAGGCTTCTCAGGGTGTCCGGCGCATAGGACTGCACGTTGTAGAACGGCACGATGACGGAGAGCTTAACCACCCGGGTGACGTTAGGTGTCCGCCCGGCATTCGTCTTGACCTGGGGCGTACGCGGCGGTGAACGCCACATGGCGGAATGGTTAACGCGCACTCGGATCGGGCCGGTTAGCCGTTCGTCGGTGCGCTGTTAACCGTCTGTTGTATTTGAGTTGGGCCGGGAATCGGAATGCCTTCCTAGCGTCATCGACGTGCCATCACGTACTTCTGGTTCCGCTTCCGGTACCACCGATTCCGGTTCCCCGGCCCCGGCGCGGGTAGCCGTGCTCGCCGATTCCGACACGCGTTGGAAATGGGGGGCGCTGACAGCCCGCAGGCTGGCCCCCGAGGCCCGCATCGACGGGCTGCTGCTGCGTGGCCGCGCGACCCCGACCCCCCGGCAGCTCGCCGAGGTCGGCGTCACCGTGGACACGCTGCGCGAGGTCAGCGGCGTGGGGTTCGTGCGGGAGGCGGCGCACCGGGACGCGTACGACATGGTGGTGCTCGCCTGTGTGGGTGGAGCCGTACAGGCGATGCTGCACGGACTGGCCCGCGCCTCGGTATCCGGCACCCACGGCGCGGGCCCTTCCGGCTCCGACTCCGACGCTGAGACCGGTGTCGACGCGGCCGTCCAGGACCCCGCAGCGCCCGTCCGCCGCCCCGTCTACGTCACCGGCTACGTCGGCGTCGTCTACGAGAAGCTCGCCGACGGCCTCCTGCTGCGGCACGGCGCGGACGTCGTGCTGGCCAACTCCCGCTACGACGCCGAGCGCTTCCGGGCCGTCTACGCGGGCGTCGGCGCCGACGACTCCGCCGTCACCGAGTGCGCGCTCCCCTTCCTGGGCGGCGCCGCCTACGCGGGGCCGACGGCTGACCGGCCCTTCACCGTCACCTTCGCGGCCCAGCCCTCGGTGCCCGCCTCGCGGGGCGACCGCACGTACCTGCTGCGGCGCGCGGCCGAGCACGCCCGCAGGCACCCGGACCGCGAAGTCCTCATCAAGCTCCGCAGCAGACCGGGTGAGCACACCACCCACATCGAGGAGCAGCCCTACCAGAAGCTCTCGGGCCGCGTCCCCGGCGGACTGCCGGCCAACTGCCGCCTCGTCTACGGGAACATGGGCGAGGTACTGGACCGCACGGACCTGCTCGTCACCGTCAGCTCGACGGCGGCCCTGGAGTCCCTGCACCGCTCGGTGCCCACCGCGATCCTCACCGACCTCGGCGTCCGCGAGGCCCTGGGCAACCACCACTTCCTCGGCTCCGGCTGCCTCGCCTCCTGGGAC
Source organism: Streptomyces sp. NPDC054796 (assembly GCF_053611545.1). Taxonomy (NCBI): domain Bacteria; kingdom Bacillati; phylum Actinomycetota; class Actinomycetes; order Kitasatosporales; family Streptomycetaceae; genus Streptomyces; species Streptomyces sp. NPDC054796. The sequence goes on from NZ_JBSHAO010000044.1 coordinate 43,097, forward strand.
GAGCTGGACGCCGGCCACCTGCCCGAGGCTGACCCCGTGTGGACGGCGCGCCAGGGCGTCTGCGCGACGGGCAAGGGCAACGGCGCCGACAGCGCCGACAGCACCGGCGGCGACTCCTACGCGCACGCCTTCGACGCGGCCCGCGACCGCGTCACCGCGCTGGCCTCCCGCGCGGGCCTCCCCCCGGTGGCGCCGTACTACACGCCCCGCACGGCCCCCGGCTACCTCCCCGGCGTCCTGGCCCGCTACGGCTTCGACCCCCACGGCACCCCCCTCCCCGGCGCGGCCACGACGGCCGCCGCCGAACCCTCGGGCCTGCGCGGAGCCGTCCGTGGAGCGGTGCGCGACGCGGCACGCGGCGCCTACCGGCACGGCGTCCAGCGCGTGGCCCCGGTCATCCGCCGCATGGGGGAGCTGTGACGGGCGGCGGCCCCCGCGAAGCGCGCACGCCGCGCCGGGCGCGCACGTCCACCTCTCCTTCCTCCACCCCTCCTCTAGGAGCCGACATGGCGAATTCGCGGCCCGACAGCGGGCAGAACGGGTCCGGGCCTTCGCAGGCTCCGGGTGCCGTGGGCAGCGCGGGGCAGCTCGCGGGGGCCCATCCGGCGGCGCGGCACGTGGTCGCGGTGATCCCCGCACGCGGGGGGTCCAAGGGTGTGCCGGCGAAGAACCTCGCCCCTGTGGGCGGCGTGCCCCTCGTGGCGCGGGCCGCACGCGAGTGCCTGGCGGCGCGCCTGGTCACCGGGGTCGTCGTCTCCACCGACGACACGGCCATCTCGGCCGCGGCGCGCGCCACGGGCGCCGAGGTCGTCGAGCGCCCCGTCGACATCGCGGGCGACACCGCCACCAGCGAGGCGGCCGTGCTGCACGCGATGGACGCGTACGAGGCCCGGCACGGGCACGCCGTGGACGTGGTCCTGCTCGTCCAGTGCACGAGCCCTTTCGTCACGGCGGCCGACGTCGACGGCGTGGCCCGCGCGGTCGTGGACGGCGCGGACAGCGCGCTCACCGTCGCCGAGTTCCACGGCTTCGTGTGGCGCGACGCCACCGAGGAACCGGCTGAGGGCGGGCACGGCGTCAACCACGACAAGTCCTTCCGCCCGCGCCGCCAGGACCGCCCGCAGGACCTGCTGGAGACCGGCGCCGCCTACGCGATGGACGCGCCCGGCTTCCGCAAGGCGGGCCACCGCTTCTTCGGCCGCACCGAACTGGTGCGCACCGACCCGGCGCGTGTGCTGGAGGTCGACGATCCGCACGACCTCGCCCGCGCCCGCGCGCTCGCGCCGCTGCTGGACGTGGCGGGCCCCGGCGCGCTGCCGACCCGTGACGACATCGACGCGGTCGTACTCGACTTCGACGGCACCCAGACGGACGACCGGGTGCTCGTCGACTCCGACGGACGGGAGACCGTCGCCGTGCACCGCGGCGACGGGCTCGGGATCGCCGCGCTCCGGCGCGCCGATCTGGAGCTGCTGATCCTGTCCACGGAACAGAACCCGGTCGTCGCCGCACGGGCCACCAAGCTCAAGGTCCCCGTGCTGCACGGCATCGACCGGAAAGACCTCGCCCTGAAGCAGTGGTGCGAGGAGCGGGGAATCGCGCCCGAGCGCGTGCTCTACGTCGGCAACGACGTCAACGACCTCCCGTGCTTCGGCCTCGTCGGCTGGCCCGTCGCGGTCGCGGGAGCCCACGACGTGGTGCGCGGCGCCGCCCGCGCCGTCACCTCCGCACCCGGCGGTGCGGGCGCGATCCGGGAGATCGCCGCGTGGATCCTCGGCCCCTCCCTGCAACCCTCCCTCTAGCAGAAAGAACACCGTCACCATGAGCACCAACCGTCTTCGCACCCTCGGCGACAAGACCGTCGGCCCCGGCCACCCCGTCTACGTGACCGGCGAGATCGGCATCAACCACAACGGCGACATCGAGAACGCCTTCGCCCTGATCGACGCCGCGGCCGACGCGGGCTGCGACGCCGTCAAGTTCCAGAAGCGCACCCCCGAGGTCTGCACCCCGCGCGACCAGTGGGAGATCGAGCGCGACACCCCCTGGGGCCGGATGACCTACATCGACTACCGCCACCGCGTGGAGTTCGACGAGGAGGGCTACCGCGCCATCTCCGAGTACTGCAAGAAGCGCGGCATCGACTGGTTCGCCTCTCCGTGGGACGTCGAGTCCGTCGCCTTCCTGGAGAAGTTCGACGTGCCCTGCTACAAGGTCGCCTCCGCCTCGCTCACCGACGACGAGCTGCTGCGCGCCATGCGCGCCACAGGCCGCACCGTCATCCTCTCGACGGGCATGTCCACCCCGAAGCAGATCCGCCACGCGGTCGAGGTCCTGGGCAGCGAGAACATCGTGCTCTGCCACGCCACCTCGACGTACCCGGCCAAGGCCGAGGAACTGAACCTGCGGATGATCCACACCCTCCAGGGCGAGTTCCCGAACGTCCCGATCGGCTACAGCGGCCACGAGACCGGCCTCCAGACCACCCTGGCCGCCGTCGCGCTCGGCGCCGTCTTCGTCGAGCGGCACATCACCCTCGACCGCGCCATGTGGGGCTCGGACCAGGCCGCCTCCGTCGAGCCGCAGGGCCTCCAGCGCCTGGTGCGCGACATCCGCACCATCGAGGAGTCGCTGGGCGACGGCGTCAAGAAGGTCTACGACAGCGAGCTGAAGCCGATGGAGAAGCTGCGCCGCGTCAAGGGCGTCGTCGCGGAGGCCGAGGAGGCCAACGACGGCGAGCCGGTCGCGGTCTGACCGCCGAAGGATCAACCGGACCATGGAGCAGCCGAGTTGAGCCACACCCACGGGCCCGTCGGCCCGACCCCGGAGACGGCGGACACTCCCATCCGCCGTCTCCGGGGCGTGCCTTGGGCGACGACGCCCTCCGGGGCGGATAAGGCGAACAAGGCGGACGGGGAAGCGGTGGAAGCGGTGGAAGCGCGCACCCTCGCCTTCGTCGAGAGCCCCGTCCAGCTCCTCAACGTCCTCGAATGGGCCCACGCGAGCGGTGCCTCGCGCCTCACCCTCGTCGTGCTGCCGCCCCACGACCCGATGACCCGGGGCCAGTTGCGCCGCATGGTGGAGCTGGCCCGCGACGAGGGCATCGCCGTCCAGTGGGAGGAGGCGCGCGAGGGAGCCTTCGCGCCCGTCAAGACCGTCGGCTCGCTGCTGGGGGAGCTGCGCAGGGCGCGCCGGGTCGTGATCGGCGACCCCTTCTCGCGCTACGTGCAGCTCCTGCTCACGCTCACCGCCGCACGCAGCGTCGTGGTGGTGGACGACGGCACCGCCACCATGGAGTTCGTCTCCCAGCTCGCCCGCGGTGAGCGCTTCGTGCGCTGGCACCGCAAGGGCGCGGGCGGCCCCCGCGCCCTGCTCTTCGCCCCCTTCGCGCACCGCGCGCGCCGCCGCCTCACCCCTTCCTCCGGTTCCTCCGGGCGCCGCGTGGAGATCTTCAGCTCCATGCCCGTCGAGGCGCCCCCCGGGGTGACCGTCACGGCCAACGACTTCGCCTGGACCCGCGCCCGCTTCGGCCCGCCCCGGCTGACCAAGGGCACCGATCTGGTGGGCACCTCGCTCGTGGAGACGGGGGTCGTGGACATGGAGCGCTATCTGGAGGCGGTCGCCTCCCTCGCCCGCACGCACGGCGCCACCCGCTACTTCGCGCACCGCCGCGAGAGCAGCGACAAGCTCCAGCGGGTCACGGCGGCCACGGGGCTGGAGATCGTGCGGCCCGACCTGCCGCTGGAACTCGTCGCCAGGCGCGGGCCGATCGGGCGCACCATCCTCAGCTTCCCCTCGACGGTCGTGCACACCCTCCCGCTCGCCCTCGCCGGTACGCCCGTGACGGTCGCGGTCTGCGAGGTGGACCCCGCGTGGCTGACGGCGAGCGCCTCGCCGCGCGCCGAGGGCTTCCTGTCCGGGGTGACGGGCAGTGCGCGAGGGGCACGGCGGCTGGATTCCGTACCCGCTACGCCAGGAGCGGGCGCGGCGGGCGCATAGGTATACCCAACAGCGTCGGCGCACAACCGCCGGAAGGGCTAGTTTCTGGTCCCCTGTGGGGCTGAACTTCGCGTGATCCATTGCCGGTTGGGGGTCCTGGGCGCGTATTCTCCGCCCCATGAACGAACTCCTGTCCCCTGAGCCGGAGGTGGGCCGACCCGGCGAACCAGCGAGGCTGGGCACGCTCTCCGAAACCCCGGAGAGGATGCCCGGCAGACTGCCCGACGCGCTCCGGCACGAGCTGATCGCCTTCCGCCGGGACCTGCACATGCACCCCGAGCTGGGCAACCAGGAGTTCCGCACCACCCAGGCCCTCAAGGCCCGTCTGGAACGGGCCGGGCTCACCCCCCGCGTCCTGCCCCTGGGAACGGGTCTGATCTGCGACGTCGTGCCGGGCGAAGGCTCCGGCGAGGCCGGGGCGGCCGAAGAACACCGTGCGGCGCGTCCGATGCTCGCGCTGCGTGCCGACATCGACGCGCTGCCCATCCCGGACACGAAGTCCGTCCCGTACCGCTCCACCGTCCCGGACCGCGCGCACGCCTGCGGGCACGACGTGCACACCGCCGTCGTCCTCGGGGCCGGGCTCGTGCTCGCCGAGCTGGCCCGCGAGGGCCAACTGCCGTTCGCCGTAAGGCTGTTGTTCCAGCCGGCGGAGGAGGTGCTGCCCGGCGGAGCGACCGACGCCATCGACGGCGGGGCGCTCGAAGGGGTCGGCAGAATCATCGCGGCGCACTGCGATCCGCGCGTGGACGCGGGCCGCGTCGGGCTCCGCTCGGGTCCCATCACCTCGGCCTGCGACCGCCTTGAGGTGGCGCTGAACGGCGCGGGCGGCCACACGGCCCGCCCCCACCTCACCACCGATCTGATCACGGCCGCGGCGCGGCTGGTGACGGACGTGCCCGCGCTGCTGGCCCGTCGCGTCGACGCCCGTTCCGGGATGGCGCTGACGTGGGGACGCATCGAGTCGGGGCACGCGCCCAACGTCATCCCCCAGCGCGCCGAGCTGTCCGGCACCCTGCGCTGCCTGGACCTCCCGGCCTGGCGGGACGCGCCCGATCTGGTCCACGCCGCCATCGACGAGGTGGCCGCGATGCACCGCGCGAAGACCGAGATCACCTATGTGCGGGGCGTCCCGCCCGTCGTCAACGAGCCGGGGACCACGGAACTGCTGCGCGAGGCGATGACAGCGCGCCGCGGCCCCGACTCCGTCGAGTCGACGGAGCAGAGCCTGGGCGGCGAGGACTTCTCCTGGTACCTGGAGCGGGTGCCGGGCGCGATGGTCCGCCTCGGCGTCCGCCCGCCAGGGGACCGCCACCCCCGCGATCTCCACCAGGGCGACTTCGACGCGGACGAGGACGCGATCGTCGTCGGCGTCGAGCTGTTCACGGCCGCGGCACTGCTGGACGCGGAGGAGCGGGCGGGGGCCTGAGCGCGTGCGGGCCTGTCCGGGGCGCTTCCCGCGCCCCGGGCGTCCCCTCGGACACCCCGCGAGCGTCCCCGGGCCACCCTTGGACGGTCCGTTCGGCTCCAGGTAGACACCGATCCGATAACAGCGATCCGGGAAGCCTTTACCTGAAATCTACGCGCGTTAATCTTTGCCGGAAGCCAGCGCCGGACGAGGCGCTTCCAAGCAGCCGAAGGGGACGTCCTCTTGCGTCGGGTAACGAAGCTTGCTGCCGCGGTCAGCACCACCGCGGTCCTCGCACTGACTGCCACCGCGTGCGGTGAGAGCTCCACCGAGTCCGCCGGTAAGAAGGACAAGGGCGTGGGCCTGGCCTTCGACGTCGGCGGGCGTGATGACCACTCCTTCAACGAGGCCGCGGCCCGTGGCGTGGACAAGGCCGAGAAGGAACTCGGCGTCAAGTCCAAGGAGATGACGGCGGGCAACGACGAGACCGAGGCCACCCGCGAGCAGCGGCTGACCTCCCTTGCCGAAGCAGGCTACAACCCCGTCATCGGGGTCGGCTTCGACTACGGCAAGTCGATCAACAAGGTCGCCAAGGACTTCCCCGACACCACCTTCGGCGTGGTCGACTCGGACTCCAAGGGCAAGAACGTGGCCGGGCTGGTCTTCGCCGAGCACGAGGCGTCCTACCTGGCCGGTGTCGCCGCCGCGAAGAAGACCAAGTCCAAGGAGGTCGGCTTCATCGGCGGGGTCAACAACGCCCTGATCCAGAAGTTCCAGGCCGGGTTCGAGCAGGGCGTCAAGGAGACCGACCCCAAGGTCAAGGTCACCTCGCAGTACCTGTACCCGACGAACACCAAGGGCTTCAACGACCCCGCCGCGGCCAAGGACAAGGCCAAGGGCATGCTCGACTCCGACATCGACGTGATCTACTCCGCCGCCGGCCAGTCCGGCGCGGGCTCGATCGAGGAGGTCAGCAAGAAGAAGGGCACCTGGGCGATCGGCGTCGACTCCGACCAGTACGAGCAGCCGGGTCTCGCCAAGTACAAGGACTCGATCCTGACGTCGGCCGTCAAGAACGTGGACGTCGCCGTCTACGACCTCATCAAGAGCGTCAAGGACGACAAGCCGATCACGGGCACCCAGGCCTTCTCCCTCAAGGAGGACGGCGTCTCGCTGGCCACCTCCGGCGGCTTCATCGACGACATCCAGGACGACATCGACAAGGCCCGCAAGGACATCATCGACGGCAAGATCAAGGTCAAGGACACCCCCTGACCCGACGTCGATGCCCCGACGTCGATGCCCCGGCGTCGGTGACCTGACGCCCAGGTGACCTGACCGCCGGTGACCTGACGGCCGGTCCGTCGTGTCCCGTCGTGCCCGAGGGGTCGCCTCCTTCCGGAGGTGACCCCTCTCCGGGTGCCCGATCAGCGGCGCCAGCCGCGCCCCGCACCGAGGAGAGTGCGCCATGACAGCCTCCAGCAGCAGTCCCCCCTCCGAGCCCGCCGCGGCATCCGGGGCGGCGGACACGGCGCGCGGCGACGCCGCGGTCGCACTCCGGGGGATCACCAAGCGGTTCCCCGGCGTCGTCGCCAACCACGACATCGACATCACCGTCCGGCGCGGCACCGTGCACGCCCTCGTGGGGGAGAACGGCGCGGGCAAGTCGACCCTCATGAAGATCCTCTACGGTATGCAGAAGCCGGACGAGGGCACCATCCACGTCGACGGCGAGCAGGTGTCCCTGCACAGTCCCGCCGACGCCATCGCGCGCGGCATCGGCATGGTGCACCAGCACTTCATGCTCGCGGACAATCTCACCGTCCTGGAGAACACCGTCCTGGGCGCGGAGAAGCTGCACGGGATCGGCGCGCGGGCCCGCACCCGGATCAGGGAGCTGTCGGACGCGTACCACCTGGGGATCAGGCCCGACGCGGTCGTGGAGGACCTCGGGGTCGCCGACCGGCAGCGCGTGGAGATCCTCAAGGTCCTCTACCGGGGCGCGCGCACCCTCATCCTCGACGAGCCCACGGCGGTCCTCGTGCCGCAGGAGGTCGACGCGCTCTTCGACAACCTGCGCGAGCTGAAGTCCGAGGGCCTGACCGTCATCTTCATCTCCCACAAGCTGGGCGAGGTCCTCTCCGTCGCGGACGACATCACCGTCGTGCGGCGCGGGACGACCGTGGCCTCCGTACGCCCGGAGGACACCACGTCGCAGCAACTGGCCGAGCTGATGGTCGGCAGCGAGCTGCCCTCGCCCGAGACCCGCGAGTCGACGGTCACCACGACGCCGATGCTGGCGGTGGAGGGGCTGAGCCTGTCCGCTACGGACACGGACGGCGTCGTACGCAGCGTCCTGGACGGCGTCTCCTTCACCATCCACAAGGGCGAGGTCCTGGGCGTGGCCGGTGTGGAGGGCAACGGGCAGGCCGAACTGGTCGAGGCCGTCATGGGCATGCGCGACCCCGACGGCGGCACCGTCACCCTCGACGGCGAGGACATCTCGCACGCACCCACGCGCCGCCGCCGCGAGGACGGCATCGGCTACATCCCCGAGGACCGGCACCGGCACGGGCTGCTGCTGGACGCGCCGCTGTGGGAGAACCGCATGCTCGGGCACGTCACGGAGCCGCCCAACAGCAAGGGCAGGCTGCTGGACCTCAAGCGCGCGCGGGCGGACACGCAGCGGATCGTCGCCGAGTACGACGTGCGCACGCCCGGCATCGAGGTGACCGCGGCCAGCCTCTCGGGCGGCAACCAGCAGAAGCTGATCGTCGGCCGCGAGATGAGCCACCACCCCAAGCTGCTGATCGCCGCGCATCCGACGCGCGGTGTGGACGTCGGCGCGCAGGCGCAGATCTGGGACCAGATACGCGAGGCGCGGCGCGAGGGTCTCGCGGTGCTGCTGATCTCCGCCGACCTGGACGAGCTGATCGGCCTCTCCGACACCCTGCGGGTGATGTACCGGGGCCGCCTGGTCGCCGACGCGGACCCCGCCACCATCACCCCCGAGGAGCTGGGCTCGGCCATGACCGGCGCCGCGACAGGGCACCTGGAGCACCAGGAGGAACCCCGGACCCCCGAGACGCCTGACGCGCCCGACGCACCGGAAGGGGGCGGCTCCCGGTGAAGAGGTTCGACAAGGACAAGCTGATCCTGGCCGTCGCCGCGCCGCTCCTCGCGGTCGTCGCCGCGCTCGTGATCACCTCGGCGGTGATCGGCGTCACCGGCAAGGACCCGCTGCACGCCTTCGCGGTGATGCTCGACTTCGGCTCCAAGAGCGACAGCCAGGTCTGGATCATCAACGAGGCGATCCCGTACTACCTGGCAGCGGTCGCGGTCGCCGTCGGGTTCCGGATGAACCTGTTCAACATCGGCGTCGACGGGCAGTACCGCGTCGCGGCGTTCGTCGCGGCCGTTGTCGGCGGGGCGCTCACGCTGCCCGGCATCATCCAGATCCCGATCGTCATCGTCGTCGCCATGCTGGTGGGCGCGGTCTGGTCCGGCATCGCCGGCCTGCTGAAGACCACGCGCGGCGTCAGCGAGGTCATCACCACGATCATGCTCAACTCGATCGCGGCCTCCGCGATCGGCTACTTCCTCCAGGAGGGCAGGCTCGCGGAGAAGGACGGCAACCTCTTCCACACGCCCAACCTCCCCGAGGCCAGCCGCTTCTTCACCATCCCGACCGAGCCCAAGCCGATCTACGGCACGATCGTCCTCGCCGTCCTCGTCGGCGTGGCCTACTGGTTCGTGCTGGGCCGCACCCGCTTCGGCTTCGACCTGCGCGCCGTGGGCCGCTCGCAGTCAGCCGCCTCGGCGAGCGGCGTCAGCGTCCGGCGCACGGTGCTCGTCTCGATGCTGCTCTCGGGCGCCGTCGCGGGCCTGGTGGGCATGTCGACGCTGCTGAACGTGTCCTACAACTACGGCACCGACTTCCCCGCAGGCATCGGCTTCACCGGCATCGCCCTCGCGCTGCTGGGCCGCAACCACCCCATCGGCATGGCCCTGGGCGCACTGCTGTGGGGCTTCCTCGAACGGACCGGCACACAGCTCGAGTTCGAGGGGTACGCGCAGGAGGTCGTCGGCGTCATGCAGGGCGTCATCGTCCTGTGCGTCGTCATCGCCTACGAGCTGGTCCGCCGCTACGGGCTGCGGACACAGCAGCGCAAGGTCGGCGAGGAGCTGGCGGCGCAGGCCCGTACGTCCGACGACAAGGCGGAGGTGTCCGCGTGAGCACGAACATCGCCGCCAGGCCAGGCAGCAAGGGCGACGGCAACGGCAAGGGCGCCGGGGCGGCGGCCAAGGGCGGGCGCCGCAAGCTCTCGTACCCCGTCGTCCTGCTGATCATCGCGGGAGCGCTCGTCCTGCTCTCCCTGCTGCGCGTCGTGACGGACGCCAACCAGCTCACCGCCTCCGGCCAGTACAGCAGCGCGCTCGCCGCCGCAGTGCCCATCGGCCTCGCGGGCCTCGGCGGCCTGTGGGCGGAGCGTGCGGGCGTCATCAACATCGGCCTCGAAGGCATGATGATGCTCGGCGCCTTCGCCGCGGGCTGGGTGGGCTGGCAGTACGGGCCGTGGGCCGCGGCGCTCGCGGGCATCATCGGCGGCGCGCTCGGCGGCCTGCTGCACGCGGTGGCCACCGTCACCTTCGGCGTCGACCACATCGTCTCCGGTGTCGCCATCAACATCCTCGCGCTGGGCGTCGTGCAGTACCTCGCCAAGCTCTGGTTCGGGGCCGAGGGCAGCGCGGCGGCCGAGGCGGGCGGCAACGACAAGCAGTCGCCGCCCATGGACGACATGCCCACCTTCACCGTGCCGGGGCTCGCCGACGGGCTCCAGAGCGTCGAGAAGCACCACTGGTTCCTGGTCTCCGACCTCGCGGGCATCCTGGGCGCCTTCGTGAACGAGGTCTCCTGGCTGACGGTGCTCGCCGTCGCCATCTTCGCCGCCAGCTTCTTCCTGCTGTGGCGCTCGCCCTTCGGGCTGCGGCTGCGCTCCTGCGGCGAGAGCCCGGTGGCGGCGGAGACGCTGGGCGTCAACGTGTACACGTACAAGTACGCGGCCGTCGTCGTCTCGGGCGCGCTGGCGGGGCTCGGCGGCGCGTTCCTCGCCATCGGCGTGCACATCTACCAGGACCAGCAGACCGGCGGACGCGGCTACATCGGCCTCGCCACCATGATCTTCGGCAACTGGCGCCCCGGCGGCGTCGCCATGGGCGCGGGCCTGTTCGGCTTCATGGACGCGCTCCAGCTGCGCGCGGGCGGCCCGACCGTGCACGCGCTCCTGCTGCTGGTCGCGGTGCTGCTGGCCGGGGTGGCGGTGTGGAAGCTGCGCGCCGGGACGCGTGCGGCGCGCGTGCAGGCGCTCGTCAGCGCGGTCGTCGCCGTCGGGCTGCTCGTGTGGTACTTCTCGACGGACACCGTCCCGCTGGAGTTCGTGGAGATGACCCCGTACGTCACCACCCTGCTGGTGCTCTCGCTGGCCGCCCAGCGGCTACGGGCGCCGAAGGCCGTCGGCAAGCCGTACCGCAGAGGCCAGGGCACATGACGCGGGCGCAGCGGCCCGACGGCGTCCGCGCGACGGCGGCCGACGTCGACTGGGAAGCGCTCAGGCGGGCGGCCCGGGACGCGATGTCCCGGGCCTACGCCCCCTACTCGCGCTTCCCCGTGGGCGTCGCCGGACTCGCCGACGACGGGCGCCTGCTGACGGGCTGCAACGTCGAGAACGCCTCCTACGGCGTGGCGCTCTGCGCCGAGTGCGGCCTGGTCTCCGCGCTGGCGGACAGCGGCGGTGGCCGCCTGACCGCCTTCACCTGCGCGGACCGCAACGGCGACATCCTGATGCCCTGCGGCCGGTGCCGCCAGCTCCTGTGGGAGCACGGCGGCCCTGAGCTGCTGATGGACACGGCGTCGGGGGTCCGCACGCTGGCCGAGCTGCTGCCCGACGCGTTCGGCCCGTCCGACCTGTCCCGCTGAACGGTCGACGGGTCGACGGGTCGACGGGGCCGGTGCGCCGGTCCCGTCGGGCGGGAGCCCCCGCCGTCCAGCGGGTGCCCCTCCCCGTCCAGCCGACCCCGTACCGTCGAGAACCCCGTACCGCCGCACACATCGTCCGTACCGTCGAGAACCGAGGAGAACCCCGCCCCATGGCCATGGACGCCATCTCCGTCATCCGCACGAAGCGTGACCGAGGCACCCTGACCCCCGAGCAGATCGACTGGGTCATCGACGCCTACACGCGTGGCGAGGTCGCCGACGAGCAGATGTCGGCGCTGGCCATGGCCGTCCTCCTCAACGGGATGTCCCGCGCCGAGATCGCGCGCTGGACCGGCGCGATGATCGCGTCGGGCGAGCGGATGGACTTCTCCTCGCTGGCCAGGCCGACGGCCGACAAGCACTCGACGGGCGGCGTCGGCGACAAGATCACCCTCCCGCTGGCCCCGCTCGTCGCCGCATGCGGAGCGGCCGTGCCGCAGCTGTCGGGGCGCGGCCTCGGCCACACCGGCGGCACCCTCGACAAGCTGGAGGCCATCCCGGGCTGGCGGGCCACCCTCACCAATCCCGAACTGCTCGGCATCCTGGACGACGTCGGCGCCGTCATCTGCGCGGCGGGCGACGGGCTGGCACCGGCCGACAAGAAGCTGTACGCGCTGCGCGACGTCACCGGCACCGTCGAGTCCATCCCGCTCATCGCCAGCTCCATCATGAGCAAGAAGATCGCCGAGGGGACGGGTTCGCTCGTCCTGGACGTGAAGGTCGGCTCGGGCGCGTTCATGAAGAACATCGACGACGCGCGCGAACTCGCCGCCACCATGGTGGAGCTGGGCAACGACCACGGCGTACGGACGACGGCGCTGTTGACGGGCATGGCCACCCCGCTGGGCCGCACGGCCGGGAACGCGCTCGAAGTCCGCGAGTCGGTGGAGGTGCTGGCCGGGGGCGGCCCGGCCGACGTGGTGGAGCTGACCCTCGCGCTGGCCCGCGAGATGCTGACCGCGGCCGGGCTGCCGGACGCCGACCCGGAGAAGGCGCTCGCCGACGGCACCGCGATGGACCACTGGCGCCGCATGATCGCGGCGCAGGGCGGCGATCCGGACGCGCCGCTCCCCGAGGCCCGCGAGCGCCAGGTGGTGACCGCGCCCTCCTCGGGGACGCTGACGCGGCTCGACGCGTACGCGGTCGGGCTGGCCGCCTGGCGCCTCGGTGCGGGACGCGCCCGCAAGGAGGACCCCGTCCAGGCGGGCGCGGGCGTGGAGCTGCACGCCAGGCCGGGGGACACGGTGGTGGCGGGACAGCCGCTGCTGACTCTGCACACGGACACCCCGGAGAAGTTCCCGTACGCGGAGGCGGCGCTGGCGGACGCGACGGAGATCGCCTCCGGCGCGGTGGACTTCGAGGCGCCGCCGATCGTGCTGGAACGGGTGGGCTGACGGCGCGCGCGTCGCCAGGGCGGCGACGCGGGGCGCGGCGCCGCGCTGCTCGCGGGATGCGCGGGGGTGGGGTCGCGCGCGGGACGCGGTCCGTGCGGGCGCTGGCCCGTGCCGTTCGCGGCGGCGCTGGGCGCTTGCGCGAGGCGTTGCCCGCGCGGTGGACGGGCCGGGGTGTCCAGCCGGTGTGTCCAGGCGGAGAGGAGCGGCCGGGGCCGGTCCCGTGCCGTTTCCCGGCCGTTCGCGGGCGGGGTCGGGTGCGATATAAGCCATTCCGCCGGGAAGGCGCTCCGCGCCCACTGTGCGGGCCGCCATGGCGGTTTGCGCGGCGCTGCGGGTGGTAGTGCTTGGGCGTGAGCTCTCTGTGCCACTAGGGGGTGTCTTCAGCGTAGCGTCGTCCGGCCGCCAGCCCAGACGGGACGCTGAAGACGCGCCCTAGGCCAAGGGCGTCCGTCACGCTCTGCCACGGCCCGGCAACCGGTTCACGTTGACGGGACGGGCGCGTGCTCCGTCCCGCCGGGGGTCGCTCTCGGCCGTCACGGGGGTCTGGTTCGCTCATGGGAAACCGCGTACTCGTCATCGAACGGAACGGCTTCGCCCCTGGCCGTCCGGCCTGGCCTTCGTATCCGGCCGACGACGAGGTCCGTATCGCGCACGACTCGCTCACGGCGTGGCGAACGGCCCGCGAGTGGTGCCCCGATGTCGCGATCGTCAGAACGGATCTCCTCGCGGTCCGTGATGTCGCTTTATTACGCGGCCTGGCGGAGCACCCGTCAGGCTCTCCTCCAGCGCTGGTACTGATCGCCGCGTGCGACGACACGGAGCTGCTGCTCGACGCCGTGCGCGCAGGAGCACGCGGGTTCCTCTCCCCTGGCACGGCGGCCGAGACGGTCCGCAAGGCCACCCGGACCGTGCTGGACGGCGGCGCCCACCTCGGTCCCGAGGCCGCCGACCGCCTCCTCGGGAACGCCACCTCCAGGGAAGCCCCGGACGGCGGCGCCCCCGCGCACCCCGCCGCGTCCACGCCCGCCGTGCCGCGTCCGTACGCGACGTCGCCCGCGCGCGGGACGGGGCGCCCCTTCGACCATGAGCCGCAGCGGCTGCTGGCCGAGGACGCCGCCGCGATCCCGCTGCTGCTGGAGGCGCTCTCGCACCGCGTGTCCCGGCACCTCGACCGCCTCGCGGGCCACCCGCCCCCGGCACACCAGCCCCCGCACCAGTCACCGCACCGGCCGCCCCGCCCGGCCGCGCCCCCGCCGCCCGGCGGTTCACGCGTCGTCGCCGTGGCAGCGCTCGACGGCGCGGAGGGGCTGCCCGAGCAGGTGCGCGAGCGCCTGGCGGAGAGCGGGACGCCGCTGCCCGTGGCCCGTACCTACGGCGCCGTGCTGGTGGTGGCGCCCGAGCGCGTATGGCGGAAAGTGGCCCTGTCGCTGCTGGCCCTGGAGCGCCCCGTCCACCTCGGCGTCTCCGAGACCCTCGCGGACGACGACGACCTCGACGCCGCGACCGCCGACGCGCTCGCGGCCCTGCGGCAGTTGCGCCACCACGCGGCCCCGCCGGGCAGCGAGCTGTCGGCCGCCGAGTTCACGCTGCCCATGTGGCTGGCCGACGCGGCGCACCGCGCGGCGCTCAGCAGGCGGATACCGGAGTCCTTCGTCAGGCTGCGCGAGCACCCGACGCTGTCGAGCACCCTCGCCGCCTGGCTCGTCCACGACTGCGACGTGCGACGGGTGGCCAGCTCGCTGCACATCCACCCCAACACCGTGCGCTACCGGCTCTCCAGGGTGGAGCAGATCACCCAGCAGAGCCTGTCCGAGATGCCGGTGCTCACGGCGCTGTATCTGACAGTGCTGGCGTTTCCCGCGACGATGGGGCTGCCGCCCGAGACCGTCGGCCTGATACACGCGACAGCGCGGCGCTGATCGCGACCGGAATGCGGTCGATGTCCTCGTCGCCGATGACGAACGGGGGCGAGATCTGGAGCGCGTCGCCGCCCGTCACCCGCATCAGCATGCCCTCGTCCACCACGGCGTGGGCCACCTCCTCCGCGACGTCGTGCCCGCGCAGCGCCACGGCCGCCATGAGCCCGGTGCCGCCGCGCACATCCGCGACGAGGGGGTGCTCGCGCAGCGGCAGCAGCGCCTCCAGCAGCCGCCCCTCGCGGGAGCGGACGCGGCCCACCAGGTCCTCGCGCTCCAGGATGTCCAGGTTGGCGAGCGCGGCGGCGCACGCGGAGGCGTGCCCCGAGTAGGTCAGCCCGTGCTGGAAGACGTGCGGCGAGCCCGGGGCCCAGAACGCCTCCGCGACCCGGCCGCCCGCGACGGCGGCCCCCAGCGGCAGATAGCCAGAGGTGAGCCCCTTGGCCAGCAGCATGACGTCGGGGCGCAGTCCGTAGCGCTCGGCGGCGAACATGCTGCCCGCCCTGCCGAACCCGGTGACCACCTCGTCGAGCATGAAGACGATGCCGTGCTCGCGGCACAGCTCCTGAGCGCCCGTCAGATACCCGTCGGTGGGCGGCACCACGCCCGCGCCCCCGGCGATCACCGGTTCGCACAGGAACGCCGCGATCCGGTCGGGTCCGTGCGCCAGGACGGCAGCCTCCAGCGCCGCCAGATCCATCGCGGGCACGGTCAGCGCGCCGGGCAGCAGGGCACCGAAGCCCTCGCGGAAGGCGGGGACGCCGACGATGCTCGTGCCGAAGCCGTGCAGCCCGTGATAGCCGCCCTCGCGGGTGATGACGGTCTGGCGCGCGGGCTCGCCCGTCAACTGCCAGTAGAGCCGCACGAGCTTGACGGCGGCCTCCAGCGCCTCCGAACCGCCGCTGGTGAAGAACACCTTCGCGTCCTCGACGGGCACCAGGCCCGCGATCCGGTCGGCCAGCTCCTCGGCGCGCGGATTGCAGAAGTCCCCGAACACCGGATACGTCGCCAGCTCGCTCAGTTGCCTGTGCACGGCGTCGGCGATCTCGGCGCGGCCGTGCCCGACGTTCGCGAACCACAGCCCGGCCGGGACGTCGAGCAGCTCGCGGCCCGCGTCGTCGTAGACGTAGGCGCCGGCGCCGCGCACGATGCGGTGCTCCCTGCCGGGCATGGTGGGCATGTGCGCGTGGTTGTGCCACAGCGCGTTCGCGGCGCGTGTCGCGCTCGCGGCGTGCATCGCGTTCGCGGTGTTCACAGGGTTCCCCCGTCCGGCAGTGCGGCCATGACGTGCTTGAGACGGCTGTACCCGTCGAGTGCCCTGACGGACAGGTCCGTCCCGTGCCCGGAGCCGCCGAAGCCGCCGAAGGGCATCTCCGAGGTGATGGGCCCGTGCTCGTTGAGCCAGACGGTGCCGAAGTCCAGCTCGCGTGCGAGGTCCAGTGCCAGGCCCAGGTGGTCGGTCCACACGGAGGCGGCCAGCCCGTACGGCACGTCGTTGGCGAGCCGCAGCGCCTCCCCGGGGTCCGTGGCGCGCTGCACGGTGAGCACGGGCCCGAACACCTCGCGCTGCACGATCTCGTCGTGCTGCTCCACGCCGGTCAGGACGGTGGGCTCGCAGTAGGCCGGGCCGAGGCCCGCGTCGCCGCCGCCCGTGAGGACGCGTGCCCCGCGCTCGCGGGCGCGCTCCACGAATCCCCGCACCCGCTCCCGGTGCTCCGCGCTGACGAGCGGGCCCATCTCCGTCGACGGGTCGGCGGGGTCGCCGAGCCTGATGCCGCGCGCCATCTCGACCAGCGCCTCGGTGACGGCCTCGAAGACCGGGGCCTCGGCGATGACGCGGGCCGCTGCCGTGCAGTCCTGGCCGCCGTTCCAGAAGGCGCCCGCGCGCAGCCCGGCGGCGACGCGCGCGGGGGAGGCGTCCGCGAGGACGATGGCCGGTGCTTTGCCGCCCAGTTCGAGGTGGGTGCGGCGCACCGTCTCTGCCGCCGCGTGCGCCACCGCCCGGCCCGTGGACACCTCGCCGGTCACCGCCACGACGGCCACACCGGGGTGCGCGGCCAGCGCGGCGCCCGTCTCGCCGTCCCCGCACACGACGTTCAGCACGCCCGGCGGCAGCAGGCCCTCGGCGAGGCGGGCCAGCCGCAGCGTGCTCAGCGGCGTCAGCTCGGAGGGCTTGAGCACGCAGGTGTTGCCCGCGGCGAGCGCCGGGCCGAGCTTCCACGCGGCCATGTGCAGCGGATAGTTCCAGGGCGTGATCAGCCCGGCGACGCCCAGCGGTTCGCGCCGCACGAACGACGTCGTGCCCCGGGTGTACTCGGCCGTCGGCAGCCCGTGCAGGGCGCGTGCGGCGCCCGCGAAGAAGCGCAGCCTGTCGGCGCTGCGGACGGCCTCGCCCTCGGCGGCCGCGAGCGGCTTGCCGACGTTCCACGACTCGATCCTGCCCAGCGTCTCGCGGTCGCCGTCCACCGCGTCGGCCAGCGCCAGCAGCGCTGCGGCGCGCTCGCCCGGCGGCGTCCGTGCCCACTCGCGTGCCGCGCGCGTGGCCGCCTCGACGGCCGCCGCCACATCGTCGCTCCGCGCGAGGGGGACGGTGCCGAGGGTGCTGCCGTCGGCCGGGTTCAGCACGGCGGTGCGTCCGCCGTCGGCGGCCGGTAACCATTTCCCGCCGACCAACTGTGCGTGCTCGATCATAAATCCACATGCTAGCCGCGATATCGGGGATGGCCCATTGGAGGAAATACAAAGATTCCGTATCGCGATTTGAATAATCTCCAACCAGTGGAACTTGCGCGCGTGTTGACGGGTGGGATCTAATCGATCCGACATCCGTGAAACCCTGAGAGGAGCGGATTGTGGAGGGTGACCTCGACGCACGTATTGAGCAGCACATCGAATCGTGGCTGACCCCTTCCGTGCTCTTCGATCTCTCCGGAAGATTTCAGCGCGACGGCTTCATCAAGGTGCGCGAAATATACCCCGATGAGATACGTGAGAGCGTACGGGAAGAGGTTCTTCTCCTGCTGGAGAAGAACGCCGAGCGCCGTGATCTCCTGCTGGAGACGACGGGCAACACCCCGCGCTTCATGAGCGTGGTGCGCAGCGAGTTCATCGCGGCGCAGGGCGAGCTGGTCAACCGCCTCTACCGCTCGCAGCCCCTGATCGCGGCACTGGAGCGGATCGCGGGCGAGAAGCTGTACGCCTGCCCCGCGGCCGACGAGGAGTTCCTGATCACCCGCCAGGAGAAGAAGGGCGACACCCACGGCTGGCACTGGGGCGACTTCAGCTTCGCGCTGATCGGGCTCATCGACACCCCGCCGCTGGAGGTCGGCGGCATGCTCCAGTGCGTACCGCACACGAAGTGGGACAAGTCGAATCCCCGTATCCACGAATACCTCTGCGCCAACCCGATCACGACGTACGGCTTCGTGCCTGGTGACTTCTATTTCCTGCGCACCGACACGACGCTGCACCGCACGGTGCCGCTCAACGAGGACGCGCGGCGCATCATCCTCAACCTCACCTGGGCGGGCGAGCGGGACCTGCGCGGCGCCCCCAAGGGCGACGACCGCTGGTGGGAGAACAGCGAGGCCCAGGCGGCGAGCGCGGTGCAGGACTGACGGTGGCGCGACCGACGGGGGACCAAAGGTGACGTTCACCCTCGGCGACCAGCACGATCCGGTGACGCTCGCCGACGCCGGACGGCTGGTCGCCGGAGCCACGAACGAGGAACTGGCCGCGCGCGTCCGCGCGCTGGTCGCCGACAACGCGCGCTGGCGCGGCGCCGAATGCCTCAACCTCATCGCCGCCGAGTCGCCCACGAGTCCGGGCGTGCGCGCGCTGCTGTCGGCCGAGGTCGGCACCCGGGCCTCCGGCGGCCACATCGGGGCGCTCTCGCGCTGCTTCCCCGGCATGGTCTACATCGACCAGCTCGAAGCGCTCTGCGTCGAGCTGCTGAAGGACCTCTTCGGCTCCGCCTTCGCCGATCAGCGGCTGATGGGCGGCATGGCGGGCTGCATGGTGGCCTTCACCGCGCTGGCCGATCCTGGCGACCACCTGATGAGCCTGTCCCTGGCGGCCGGGGGCGACTCCAGCGGCCACGACGACGGCCCCGGCGGCGCGCGCGGGCTCACCGTCTCGTCGATCCCCTTCGACCCCGTCGAACTCACCGTCGACCTGGACGCCTTCCGCAGGGAGGCCGAGGCGCGGCGCCCGCGCGTGGTGTCGCTCAACCAGACCACGGCGCTGTTCCCGCTGCCGGTGCGCGAGATGAAGCGGATCATCGAGCCGTGGGGCGGGCGGCTCTACTTCGACGGGGCGCACCAGGCCGGGCTCATCGCGGGGCGGCAGTACCCGGACCCGCTGGCCGAGGGCGCCGACGTGCTCACCGGGTCCGGCGGCAAGACCTTCAGCGGCCCGCAGAGCGGCATGATCCTGTGGAACGACGAGGAGCTGAGCGTCCCGATCGTCTCCGCGATCTTCCCGGTGCTCACCGGATCACACCAGCTCAACCGGGTCGCGGCGCTCGCGCTCGCGGCGTGCGAACTGCGCGAGTTCGGCGTCGGCTACATGGCGGCCGTGGTCCGCAACGCGCGGGCGCTCGCCGCCGCGCTGCACGCGCGCGGCTTCGCCGTGGTGGGGGAGCGCCGGGGGTTCACGGCGACGCACCAGGTGCTGGTGGACGTGCGCGCGCACGGGGGCGGGGTCGCCGTCAGCCAGGCGCTGGAACGGGCCGGGATCATGGTGAACAAGATGCTGCTGCCGGCGGCCGAGGACGTGCCCGACCCGGTGTCCGAGGGCATCAGGATCGGCACCGTCGAGGTCACCAGGCTCGGCATGGGACCGG
Source organism: Streptomyces sp. NPDC054796 (assembly GCF_053611545.1). Lineage (NCBI taxonomy): Bacteria > Bacillati > Actinomycetota > Actinomycetes > Kitasatosporales > Streptomycetaceae > Streptomyces > Streptomyces sp. NPDC054796. Next base: position 62,694 of record NZ_JBSHAO010000044.1, read on the forward strand.
CCGAGATGGAGACCGTCGCGGATCTGATCACGCGGGTCGTGGTGGCCGGTGAAGAGCCGGAGGCGGTCGCGGCGCGGGTACGGGAATTCCGTTCCGCTTTCCAGATACTGAGGTTCTGCTTTCCCGCAGACTCCGTGGACTCCGCGGAATTGCCCGCGGAGCCGGAAAAACAGCGTGCCTTTCCCTCTGGGGAAGCCGCTCCGAACGAAGTGAGGTGATCAGGTGTACGCAGGGCTTCCCGCATTCGCCGGGGCTACCCTTCTCTTGGCCATGTCGCCGGGACCGGCGTCCGTGCTCGTCATGCGGCAGACCCTTTACGGCGGCCGTCGCATAGCTGTCCTGTCCATTCTCGGCATCGCCAGCGGGCTCATCGCCTGGGTGGTCTCGGCGGCCCTCGGACTCACGGCCGTCATCGCCTCCAGCGAGGCGAGCCATCAGGTGATCCGCGTCCTCGGCGCGGCCGTCCTGGTGATCCTCGGCGCGCGGACGCTGCTGGCCGCGCGGCGCGCGCGGCGCGCGGAGGAGGGCGCGGAGGGCGCGGAGGGTGCCGAGGTTGCCGAGGGGCCGGACGGCGCGGACGGGGCAGCGGGGGCGCCCCGTCCGGCAGCGCCCAAGGCCGCCTACCAGGCCGGTCTGCTGACCTGCCTCACCAACCCCAAGGTCGTCATCTTCGCGGCGGCGCTGCTGCCCCAGTTCGTCTCGGCCGGAAAGTGGTCGGGCTGGGTGGGAGTGGTCTACGCGCTGGTGTGGGCCGCGACGAGCAGCGTCTGGTACGTGTTCCTCATGGCCGTGCTCCGGCGCATGAGGTGGATCTACGAGCGCCCGGCCGTCCGCCGCCGACTGGAGCAGTTCTCCGGTCTCGTCCTCCTCGGCTTCGGCCTCCGCCTCGCCATGACGACGAGTCCGTAGAGAGACGAGTTCGCAGAGAGAGTTCGCAGAGAGTAGAGAGGGGACAGTGATGCTCAGCTCGCTCACCTATCCCGGGTACTCGGAGACGGCCTTCCGCCGGCTGCTGGACACGCACGGGTACGTCTACCTGAACGAGATTCCCGACGGCTTCGACCACACGGACTTCTGCCGCCGCTACGGCGAACTGATGCCGCAGTACGACGGGAAGCTGCACTACCTCATCCGGGCCGAGGAGGAGTTCCAGCACCTGAACCACTCGCTCACCACGAACCCCCTGCAACCGCACACCGACGGCTACGAGTTCACCGGAGCCCCGCCGCGCCACCTCGCGCTCTGGTGCCTGTTCCCGCCCTCCGACGGCGGGGGCCGCACGACGCTGTGCGACCTGTACCCGTTCCTGGACACCCTGGACGAGGAGGACCGGCGCACGCTGGCCGAGCGCCGGTACCGCTTCCTCTCGGGCATCGAGGACACGAGCGTCGAGCGCTCGGCCCTGCACCCGGTGCTGGACGAGGGGGACGAGGAGGACACAGCCCGTCCGACGGTGCGCTTCAGCCCGGACTTCGTCGAGGGCGACGCGTTCCTCACCGACATCACGGGGCGCCTCCTCGACTACTTCCAGCGGCACCACGTCGAGATCGCGTACGAGACGAACGCGCTGCTGTTCTGGGACAACCTGCGCATGGTGCACGGGCGCACCGGCTACGAGGACCGCAGACGGCAGTTGCGCCGCGTCTGGCTGCGCTGACGCGTTGACGACGTGTTGACGCGTCGGCGCTCCGACGCGACGGCTCAGGCGGTGCGCAGCGGCGGCACCGTGGGCACCTCGATGGCGTTCGCGATGTCCTCCGGGGTCATCTTGAACTCCTCCGGGTACGCGTCCCGCAGCACCCGGCGGGCCGGTTCCGTGGTGCGCCAGGTGTAGAGGCACTGGCGGCACTGGAACACCTCCCACACGCCGGGCACGGGCGAGTCGGCGAGCTTGTCGAGGGCTTCATGTCCGCAGCGGGCACACATCATGGCGGGGTTTCCTTCCCATCGGGTCGGGTCGAGTCAGTCGGGCGGGGGACGAGGGGGAGTCAGCGTGCGGCGGCCAGCATCGACTGGAGCCTGGCCGTCCACTCCTTCGTCTCCGGCAGGTCCTTGGCCGGGGTCGAGAAGTTGCCGCGCCGGTCCGGGTCGACGGGAGTGGTCGCGTCGATGATCAGCTTGTTGGTGATACCGGCGGGCTCGGACGCGGGGTCGAGTTCGAGGACCGAGAGGTTGGGGATGTTGACGAGGTCACCTGCCGGGTTGACCTTCGCGGACAGTGCCCACATGACCTGCGGCAGATTGAAGGGGTCCACGTCCTCGTCGACCATGATCACGGTCTTGACGTAGCCGAGCCCGTGCGGTGTGGTCATGGCCCGCATGCCGACCGCCTTCGCGAAGCCGCCGTACCGCTTCTTCGTCGAGATGATCACCAGCAGCCCGTGCGTGTACATGGCGTTGACCGCCTGCACCTCGGGGTACTCCGCGCGGAGCTGCTTGAGCAGCGGCACGCACGTGTTGGGCCCGATGAGGTAGTCGACCTCGGTCCACGGCATGCCGATGTAGAGGGACTCGAAGACCGGGTTCGTGCGGTACGAGACCTTGTCGATCCGCACCACCGTCATGTTCCGCCCGCCCGAGTAGTGCCCCGTGAACTCACCGAACGGCCCCTCGATCTCGCGCTTGCGGCCCTCGATGACGCCCTCCAGCACGACCTCGGAACCCCACGGCACGTCGAACCCGGTCAGCGGCGCCGTGGCGATGGGCTCGGGGGCACCGCGCAGGGCGCCCGCCATCTCGTACTCGCTCTGGTCGTACGCCATCGGCATGCCCGCGACGACGGAGATCACCGGCTCGTTCCCGAGCGTGATGGCGATGGGCAGGTCCTCGCCCTTCTCCTCGGCCTTGCGCAGATGCAGCGCCACATCGTGCATCGGCACCGGCTGCATGCCCAGCTTGTTGCGGCCCTTGACCTCCAGCCGGTACGTGCCGACGTTCTGCTTGCCGAAGTCGTCCGGGTCCTCGGGGTCGCGGGAGACGACGGCCGCCTTGTCCAAGTAGAAGCCGCCGTCGCCGTCGTTGAGGCGGAACAGGGGCAGGATCTTGAAGAGATCGACGTCCTCGCCGTCGAGCGTGTTCTCCGCCCACGGTGCGTCGGGACGGCGCTCGGGAGCGACGGGGAAGTCGTCCCAGCGCCGCGCGAACTCCTCCACCTGGTCCTTCACCGAGGTCCCCACGGGCAGGCCGAGCGCGAGCGCGTGGTTGCGCCAGGAACCGTGCACGTTCATGGCGATACGCGCATCGGTGAAGCCGGTGACGTTGTCGAACCAGAGCGCGGGTGCGCCCTCGCCGATCCGTCCCGCCGCGTTCGCGGCGGCGGCGAGATCCGGCTCGGGCGCGACCTCCTCGGTGACGCGCAGCAACTGCCCTTCCTCTTCGAGGGCGCGGAGGAAGGAACGGAGGTCGTCGTAGGCCATGGGGTGTCGCCTTTCTGCGAGTGATGTGGCGCGCGTCGTGCGGTGCGGTTCAGGCGGTGCGCGCGGCGCGCATCCCCTCCCAGCGGCGGGCCGCGGGCGCGGGCAGGCCGAACTGGTCGAGGACCCGGGTGGTGAGGTGGTCGACGATGTCGTCGACGGACTCGGGACGGTTGTAGAAGGCGGGCATCGGCGGCACGATCCGCACGCCCATCCGCGAGAGCGCGAGCATGTTCTCCAGGTGGATCTCGCTCAGCGGCGTCTCGCGCGGCACGAGCACGAGCGGGCGGCGCTCCTTGAGCACGACGTCCGCGGCCCGCCCGACGAGGCCGTCGGCGTAGCCCGCGCGTATCCCGGCGAGGGTCTTCATGCTGCACGGCGAGATCACCATGCCGTCGGTGCGGAAGGAACCCGACGAGATGGGCGCGCCCTGGTCCTCCGGGCTGTGCGTGGCGTCCGCGAGGCCGGAGACCTCGCGGACGGAGCGGCCGGTCTCCAGCTCGATCGTGGTGCGGGCCCAGCGGCTGAGCACGAGGTGGGTCTCGACGTCGGGGTCGCGCGCCAGGTGCTCCAGCAGTCGCACACCGAGGACGGCTCCGGTCGCTCCGGTGATGCCCACGATGAGCCGCATGCCGCACTCCTTCATAGTTTGTGTACGAACTATTTGTTTACACACTACCATTCCCGCATGGTGGACGCAGAACGGGCGCCGAGCGGCGCCGGCGAACTGAACCGCGATGTGCTCGCGCGCATGCGCAGGATCACGCAGCTTCATACCTCGCTCTGGCAGGAGCGGGTTCCTGAGCTGACCAAGCCGCAGTACGGGGTGGTGCGGGCGCTTGCCGACGCGCCCGCGGGGCTGTCGCAGGCGGCGGTGGGGGAGCGGGTGGCCATGGACAAGGCGACCCTCGCCCAGTTGATCCCCCGGCTGGAGGCGCGCGGACTCGTGGTGCGCGCGGTGGCGCCCGAGGACCGGCGCCGCCGTGTCCTGAAGCTCACCCCGGAGGGCGCGCGGACGGTCCGCGACCTGTCCCCCCGAGTCGAGTCCCTCGACGAGGAAACCCTCTCCCCCCTCCCCCTCTCCGACCGCCACACCCTCCAACGCCTCCTGACCGACCTCGCGGAATGAGGCCGGGTCCCCTTCACGGGCTGGTTGCGCGGGACGGTTCGCCGGTGTGGTGGGTGCGGTAGGGGCCCGCGCTGGGTTTTCGCGGGTTCGCCGTTGTTTGCCGGGTGCGGGTGGTGGCTTCGGCGCGGCGTGTGGTTGCGGTGCGTTGCGGCTGGCGCCGCGTGGTTCTTGGTTTGTGCCGGTGGCCGTGTGGGGTGTGTGGGTGGGGGGTGTCCGGTGCCGCGGTGGGGTGTCTCCTCGGCGTGAAGCTTTCGTTTTTGGCTTTCTGCCGTCGTTCGTCTCGACCTGCGGGGACACCCCACCGCGTCCCCGTCCCGCCGGTGACCCACCTCCGCTCCGGGTCCGCCGGGGCCGATTCCATGGCGTGCGGCGGCACGCCCCCGCGCGGGACCTACGGTCCCCACTCCACGGGGCGACCGTCCCGCGCAACACCCCCTGTCGGGGGTGCGCAGCCCCGGGGTGCCCCTTTGGGGTTTCGTTCGCGGGTGCGGGCCGGTGGTGGGGTGTGCCCACCCTCCCCCAGCTACCGCTGGGAGGTGCCCCCTCGCCATGCGGAACGCCTGCCCACAACGGTTGGAGCGGACCGCAGGTTGGCCACCGGGTGGGAGGTGGTGTGGCGGGGTGTCCCCGCAGGGCGAGCAAGTCACCGGGCGGAAAGCCGAGGAACATACCTTTACGCCCGAGGAGACACCCCGGCGCGGCGCCGACCCCCACCACACACGGGCCCCATATCCACGGTCCGAGCCATGAATCACGCGGCGCAAGCCGCGTCGCACCGGTCCATACGCCGCGCCGAAGCCACCGGCCCGCACCGGACCCGACCCGGAGGCGGCGGCACGGCAAATGTTGTGGGCAATCGTCCCGCTGGCGAGGGGGCACCTCCCAGCGTTAGCTGGGGGAGGGTGGGCACAACCCCACCCACCGGCCCGCACCACGCGAACGAACCCCAAAGGGGCACCCAGGCAAGGCGCACCCCTACGAGAGAGGAGTACCCCGTGAAGGCTTCACCCCGCACCCCGTGAAGGGGTGCGACCCGTGACGGGGGAACCCTGCGTTTCCTGCCGCCCCCCGCGAAGGGAGCCGTACAGGGTGATGCCGCCCGCCAGGGCCATCGCGGCGAGGGCCATCGCGACCGTCGCCCCCCAACCGCCGCCCGCGAAGGCCGCCGCGCCCAGCGCCCCGCCGACGGAACTCCCCATGTAGTACGCCATTTGGTACAGCGCCGACGCCTGCGCCTTGCCCTCCTTCGCGGTGTGGCTCACCGAGCCCGAGGCCACCGCGTGCCCGGCGAAGAAGCCCGCCGTGATCAGGACGAGGCCCAGGACGACCGCGATCATGTTGTCGGAGAGGCTCAGCAGCAGACCCGCGGACGCGGTGCCGATGCCCAGATAGAGCGTGCCGCGGCGCCCGAGGCGCGCGTTCAGCCTGCCCGCCGTCGCGGAGGCCACCGTACCGACCAGGTAGATCACGAAGGTCGAGCCGACCAGCCCCTGCGAGAGCCCGAAGGGCTCGGCGACGAGCCGGTAGCCGATCACGGTGTAGACCGCGCCGAAGACGGTCATGAACAGCAGCCCGATCGCGTACAGCCTCCGCAGCAGCGGATCGGACAGATGCATGGCCACCGTGCGCCCCAGCGCCCGCGCACTCGCCGGACGCGCCTTGAAGTGCCGTGCCTTGGGCACGAGCAGCCGGAAGGCGACCGCGCAGAGCAGGGACGTCACGGCCACCGCCGCGAGCCCCACGCGCCAGCCCCACGCCTCGGTGACCCAGCCGGTGAGGATGCGGCCGCTCATGCCGCCGACGCTGTTGCCCGCGACGAACAGCCCCGTCGCGCCGACGAGATACCGAGCCCGCACCTCGTCGGCCATGAACGCCATCGCGGACGCGGGGACGCCCGCGACCGCCGCGCCCTGGAGCGTGCGCAGCGCGATCAGCGTGCTCAGGTTCGGCGCGAACGGGATCACGAGCGCGAGGGCGACGGCCACCGCCATGGACGCGGTGAGCATGCTGCGCCGCCCGAAGCGCTCGGAGAGGGCGCTCAGCGGCAGTACGGCCACCGCGAGGCCGATGGTCGCGCCCGAGACGGTCCAGCTCGCCTGGTCGGGGGTGGCCCCCAGGTCGTGGGAGATCTCGGGGAGCAGGGCCTGCGTCGAGTAGAGCAGCGCGAACGTCGCGAGTCCCGCCGCGAAGAGCGCGAGCCGCATCCGGCCGTGCCCCGGGTCACCGGGGCTCAGCTTCGTCGCCTCGGGATCGGAGGGGCCGGAAGGGGAGGGGGCGGGAGAAGGGCCAACAACGGCGCCCACGGTGGTGGACGCCTTGGTATCAACAGGAGGCATGCCTCGAAGTTACGATCACGTGTTTGATGCGTCCAATGCACAGAGGGCCCATAATCGTTCCAGCAGTGCATCACCGCAGATGAGGAGGGGCCGTGTCACCGCGACGCAACGTAAATGACAGCTCCGTCACATCCGACTGGGCCGCCTCGCTCACCCCGCGGCTGGCCCAGTTCGCTGCCGTCGCACGCCACGAGCACGTGACCCGCGCGGCGCTCGAACTCGGCGTCCCCCAGTCGACGTTGAGCCGCGCCGTCACACGTCTGGAGGCGGATCTCGGCGTGGCCCTCTTCGCGCGCCACGGCCGCACCCTCTCCCTCACCCCGGCCGGCCGCACCTTCCTCGCCGCGGCCGAACGCGCGCTGGCCGCCGTCGAGCAGGCGGCCGAGTCCGTGCGCTCGGACGCCGATCCGGCCACCGGCAAGGTCGCCTTCGGCTTTCTGCACACGCTGGGCTGGGAGACCGTGCCGAGCCTGCTGCGCGCCTTCCGCGCCGATCACCCGCGCGTGCGGTTCTCGCTCGTGCAGAACTACGGCGAGGCCATGCTCGACCGCCTCCGCGCCGGTGGCCTGGACCTCTGTCTGACGTCGCCGGTCCCGGACGCGCCGGACCTGGTCGCCCGCCGCCTCGACGAGCAGCGGCTCAGCCTCGTCGTACCCGACGACCACCGGCTCGCCTCCCGCAAGCGCATCCGTCTCGCCGAGGCGGCCGACGAGTCCTTCGTGACGCTGGAGCGCGGCTACGGCATGCGCCGCATCCTCGACACCCTGTGCGCTGAGGCGGGCTTCACGCCGCGCATCGCCTTCGAGGGCGAGGAGGCGGAGACGGCCCGCGGGCTGGTGGCGGCCGGGCTGGGCGTCGCGCTGCTGCCGCCTCCCGTGATCACCAGGCCGGGCGTCCGCGAGCTGACGGTGACCGCGCCCCGCGCGGTGCGCGAGATCGGCCTCGCCTGGCTGGCGGGCCACCCGGACACCCCGCCCGTCGCCGCGTTCAAGAAGTTCCTGCTCGCGCGCAGGGGCCAGCTCCTCTCGGGCTGACGGCCCCTGGCCCGCGCCGCTACGCGCCTCCGGCGTCCCGCGTACGCGGCTTGGCGCGTACGTGCATGCGCTCGCCCTGGCTGCCGAAGAGGCTCAGCACCTCCACCGGCTGGTCGTCCGCGCTGCCGAACCAGTGCGGCAGCCGGGTGTCGAACTCGGCGGCCTCGCCGGGGCCCAGCACCAGATCGTGGTCGGCAAGCACGAGCCTGAGCTTGCCCGCGAGCACGTAGAGCCACTCGTAGCCCTCGTGCGTGCGCGGCTCGGGATCGTTGCGCCTGGCGGGGATCACCATCTTGTACGCCTGGAGCCCGCCGGGCTGGCGCGTCAGCGGCAGCACCGTCATGTCGTGCACCCGCCGTGGCGCGATCCGCACCCGAGGGTCCCCGACCTCGGGGGCGCCGATCAGCTCGTCCAGGGGCACCTGATGGGCCCGCGCGATGGGCAGCAGGAGTTCGAGGCTCGGCCGCCGCTGCCCCGACTCCAGCCGCGAGAGGGTGCTCTTGGAGATTCCGGTCACCTCCGAGAGCGCGGTCAGTGTCACCTCGCGCTGCGTACGGATGCGCCGGAGGCGGGGGCCGACCTCGCTGAGTACGTCGGCCAGGGATGCGTCGTGACTGTCTTCGTCCATGCCTCCATCACACCTCGCTTTCCCGGTTTCAGCAACAAAAGTTGTCACTTCGGGGACTTGCGGTGCACGCTCTGCGGCAGACACCCCACCCAGGAGGTCCCGTGACAGCGCAGCAGCACACCCACCAGCACGACCACTCCCACTCGCACGATCACACCCACTCGCACGAGGACATCGACTGGGAGGCCATGGCCGACCACCTCGAACGCGAGGCCGAGATCGGTCTCCCCTTCCTCGACGAGGCCGCCGCCTGGCTGCGCGGCCCGCTGCGCGACTCCGTCGCCGTCACCCGTGTCCTCGACGTGGGCAGCGGCCCCGGCGTGGCCACGTCCCAGCTCGCGCTGGCCTTCCCCGAGGCGGAGGCCGTCGCCGTCGACGGCGCGCCGAAGCTGCTGGAGCGGGCCCGCGCCCGCGCCGACGCGCTCGGCGTCGGCGACCGCGTGACCACCCGCAAGGCCGAGCTGCCCGACGACCTCGGCTCGCTCGGCGAGGCCGACCTGGTCTGGACGGGCCACGTCGTCCACCACCTCGGCGACCAGCAGGAGGCACTGCGCGAAATGGGCCGCCTGCTGCGCCCCGGCGGGGTGCTCGCCGTCGTCGAGAGCGGCCTGAACGCGCGCTTCCTGCCCCGCGACATCGGGATGGGGCGTCCGGGCCTGCTGGCGCGGGTCGAGGCGACCCGCGAGGACTGGTTCGTCCGCATGCGGACCGCGCTGCCCGGTCACAAGGCGACCGTCGAGCACTGGCCTGGTCTGCTCGCCGCTGCCGGTCTGACCCCGTCGGGCACCCGCTCCTTCCTGACGGACATCCCGGCGCCCGTCGACGCGCCCGTACGGGCCCACCTCCACGCCCAGCTCACCCGCATGCGCGACGTCCTCACGGACGAGCTGGCGGCCGACGACCTGACCGTCCTGGACCGCCTCCTGGACGACGACTCCCCGCATGGCATCCTGAACCGCCCCGACGCCTTCTACCTGACGGCGACGACGGTCCACACGGCGCGCCGCCCCGCGTGACCCGGCCCGCTCCGGGCTCCCTCACCGTCGGAGTCTCGGCTGCCAACGCCAGCTTGTGATAGTCGCGTAACGAAGGATCTTGAGCGCTTGAGGCGTCATCCGAACGTGTGGTGGGGTTCAGGAGTCCGAAAAGATCTTGGATTGCGATGCGGCGCTTCGCCGCTCCCGGACACGACTCCGGCCGGACACGACTCCGGCCGGACACGACTCCGGCCGGACACGACTCCGGCCGGTCGCGAAGCTGGCCGGTCCATCCGCGCTCCGTGCCAGCCGGGCACGCGTGCCGTCCAGGCGTGCGCGCACCGCCGCACCTCATCACATGTGAAGAGAGGAAGACATGCGCAAGTTCCAGCGCGCAGCAGTCGCCGCCGTCGGCCTTCTGGCCTTCTCCGGCATCGCTGCCCAGTCCGCCCAGGCCGCAGATCCTCCCCGCACGTACGCGAGCTTCTCGGCCTGCCAATCGGCAGGCAAGGCGGAGGACATCGTCAAGTCCCATTGCGTCCAGAACGACAACGGTAGCTGGACGCTCGTGGTCGACGAGTGGAAGGAGTGCCCGCTGCCGGCCAAGACCAGCACCGCTTCCACGAAGAACGGCTTCTCCACGATGGGATGCTGAGAACCTCTCGGCACCACCGGCCCGGGACCTCTTCGGCCCCGAGGCAGCGGACGTTCCGCGACGTGAATGTTCCGCGACGTGAACGTCGAACGGCGGCTCCTCCACCACCCCGCACCGCACGAAGGCGGCCCCTCCGGCCCCGGTGAAGCTTGGCTTCCAGCGGCCGTCGCGACACCGCCTGGTCCCGGTGGGGAGCAGATCACGTAGACGCTCGGCTGGTGTCTTCCAGCCGAGCGTCTTACGTGGGCGGCCGGGCCGCCCAGCTGGGTGATCGGGCGGGCCATGTCCTGGCTGCCCGGCTGTCGCCGCCTCAACCACCGCTACGAACGCCCCCCGCGACTACCCGGCCTTCCTCGGCCCCGCACAGGACACGGCCTAAGCGCGGAGCGACTTCCCGAACCCCGAGGCCAGGGGCATGCGCAGGCCCAGCGGCGGGGGCGCCGCCATCGCGTCGGTGAGGGGGCGCGCGAAGTCGCGCCCGCACAGCGTGCCCAGGACGAAGTCCTGGGCCAGCGCGACCACTTCCGCGTGGTGCTGCCGCAGCCCGTGCCCGTCGCTGTGGACCTCGAACCTGCACACGTCCGCGTTGATCTTCTTCGCCCGCTCGGCGAGCCGGTACGACAGCTCCGGATCGGTCCGTACGTCATCCGTACCGTGCACCATCAGCACGCTGCGCCCCGCCAGCTGCTTCACGGGTTCGGGCTCCGGCCCGGACCCGGACCCGGACCCGGACCCGGTCCCGGGTCCGGCCCCCGCGCCCTCCGGCTCGTCGCCGGGTCCCGGCAGCCACGTCCCCAGCGCGAGCACCGAGGTGACCGCTGGATGCCCGGCGGCGCGCAGTGCCGCACGGGCGCCGACGTCCACCCCGACGAGGCAGACGGGCACGTCCCCGTACCGCCGCACCGTCTCGTCGAGCGCCCACTCCGCGTCCCGCGCGGGATGCGCCGCGTCGCCGTTCCAGCCGCGGTAGCGGTAGTGGACGACGTGCGCGACGAGCGACTCCTCGCGCGCGGCCCGCACCAGCCGCCGCGCCAGCGGAAACGCCTGCGCCGCCGCGACGGGCGAGCGCCGCCGCACGCTCCGTGCCACCCCGCCCCCCGGCAGCAGGAGCACCACGGCGTTCGCGGCGGCCCCCGCCGCCGCTCCCATCGCCCTTCCCAGCCGGGCCTCCCGGTCCGGCAACGCTTGCTGAGCCATGGCAAGAACGATGGCAGAAGCGCGGGTGTACGCACCGTTCCAGGGGATCACCATTACGTATCGAATCCCCGCCCGAACTCCCCGCACCCGCCAACCGATCCGTGTCCGGTCCGCGCCGAACGCATGCCATCTACGCGCGTAGGAGCTACAGTACGAAAATGACGAGCCAGATCCCCAACACCGTCCCCACCGAGGAGCAGATCCGACGCGCTCCCAAGGTTCTTCTGCACGATCACCTCGACGGCGGCCTCCGCCCCGCCACCATCGTGGACCTCGCACGCGAGACGGGCTATGACGCGCTGCCCGAGTCCGAGGCCGACCGCCTGGAGGCATGGTTCCGCGAGTCCGCCGACTCCGGTTCGCTGGAGCGGTATCTGGAGACCTTCAGCCACACCGTCGCCGTGATGCAGACCCGCGACGCGCTGTTCCGCGTCGCCGCCGAGTGCGCTGAGGACCTCGCGGCCGACGGCGTCGTCTACGCGGAGGTCCGCTATGCGCCCGAGCAGCACCTCGAAGGCGGCCTCGGCCTCGAAGAGGTCGTCGAGGCCGTGAACGAGGGCTTCCGCGAGGGCGAGCGCCGGGCCCGCGCCGCGGGCCACCGCATCCGCGTCGGCGCCCTGCTCACCGCCATGCGCCACGCGGCCCGCGCCCTGGAGATCGCCGAACTGGCGAACCGCTACCGCGACGTGGGCGTCGTCGGCTTCGACATCGCGGGCGCGGAGGCGGGCTACCCTCCCACCCGCCACCTCGACGCCTTCGAGTACCTCAAGCGCGAGAACAACCACTTCACGATCCACGCGGGCGAGGCGTTCGGCCTGCCCTCCATCTGGCAGGCGCTCCAGTGGTGCGGCGCCGACCGCCTCGGCCACGGCGTGCGCATCATCGACGACATCCAGGTCGCCGACGACGGCACGGTGAAGCTCGGGCGGCTCGCCTCGTACGTGCGGGACAAGCGGGTCCCGCTGGAGCTGTGCCCCTCGTCCAACCTCCAGACGGGCGCGGCCACCTCGTACGCCGAGCACCCCATCGGCCTGCTGCGGCGGCTGCACTTCCGGGCGACGGTGAACACCGACAACCGGCTGATGAGCGGCACGAGCATGAGCGGCGAGTTCGCCCGCCTGGTCGAGACGTTCCGCTACACGCTGGACGACATGCAGTGGTTCACCGTCAACGCGATGAAGTCCGCGTTCATCCCTTTCGATGAACGTCTCGCCATGATCAACGAGGTCATCAAGCCGGGATACGCCGAGCTGAAGTCCGAGTGGCTCTTCCAGGACGCCCTCACGGGCACCGCTGTGACCAGCGCTTCCACCGGCGAACCGGGCTGAGTCCGGGGTGCCGGGACACGCCCGGGAGCGGTGCTCCGGGGGAGTCCCGGCACCGACTCTCGGGCGTTTCGACGTGTTTGCCGCCGGTTCCCTCTGTGGCTACGTTCGCCGGGCTGCTCAAGCCACCTTCACAAGGACGTAGTTACAGATGAAGCAGGGAACCAAGAAGACTCTCGGTGTCGCCGCTCTCGGTGCCGCCTTCGTCGCCACCGGCTCGGGCGTCGCCTCCGCCGACACCGCCGAGACGGTGGGTGCCGCGGCCGGTGCGGCCAATCAGGTCGCGCAGGCGCTGCCGCTGGAGGAGGCGACCGAGAGCGTCCCGGGGAACAACGGGACGGTCAGGACCACCAAGGACACCCTGGGCAGCGCGAGCGAGAACATGCCGGGCGCGGTCGGCGAGATCGTCGACGCCACGGCGAAGAAGGACGAGGGCAAGCTGCTCGACCCCGTCGTGGAGAAGCTGCTCGGCGGCCTCCCGGTCCTGGGCGATCTGGCCAAGCAGGGTCTGGGCGGTCTGCCGACGGACAAGCTCACCGGTGGCAAGTCGCCCGTCGGCCTCCCGGTGAACACGACGCTCGGAAGCTGAGACCGGACGGCCCCCGGCCGTTCCTTGGTCTTCCCTTCTTTCGCGGCTTCTTTCGCGGCCCGGAACTCGCCCCCCGCCCTTCCGGGCCGTCGCGCAGCGGCGGGCCGGCGCTCATGGACGT
>NZ_JBSHAO010000045.1:0-73749 GCF_053611545.1 Streptomyces sp. NPDC054796
AGCGTCAGATGGTTATAAGAGACAGACCGCGCACAGCGCGCAGCGCACGAGAGCGCACGGAAAAGGGCCCCGGTCCGAAGACCGGGGCCCTGATTCACCGAGCGGACGACGAGGCTCGAACTCGCGACCTCAACCTTGGCAAGGTTGCGCTCTACCAACTGAGCTACGTCCGCACATCCACACGTTTCCGAGCGGTGCGTGCACCAGTATAGCCGGACTCCCGGACGGTCAGAGCCAGCCTCGTCCGCGGGCGATACGGACGGCCGTGTGCCGGTTCTCCGCGCCCAGCTTGGCGGCAGCGGCGGAGAGATAGTTCCGTACGGTGCCCGCCGTCAGCGAGGCGCGCTCGGCGATCTCCGCGACGGGTGCGCCGTCGGCCGCCAGCTCCAGCAGTTCCGCCTCGCGGGCCGTCAGCGGGGAGTCGCCCGCGCTGATCGCGTCGGCCGCCAACTCGGGGTCCACATAGCGGTTTCCGCCGTGCACCGTGCGGATGATCTCCGCGAGCTGCTGCGCCGAGGCGGTCTTCGGTACAAACCCGCGCACCCCGGCGGCCAGCGCGCGCTTCAGATGCCCCGGCCTGCCGTGACTCGTCACGATCATGGACCGGCATCCCGGCAGCAGATCGCGGAGCTGTGTGGCGACCTTCACACCGTCGGCGCCCGGCATCTGGAGGTCCAGTACGGCCACGTCGGGCCGGTGCGCCCGCGCCATGGCGACGGCCTCGGGGCCCGAGGCGGCCTCCGCGACGATCTCCAGATCGTCCTCCAGCGCGAGCAGCGCGGCCAGCGCCCCGCGGATCAAGTGCTCGTCGTCGGCGAGCAGTACGCGGACGACGGTGCGCGCCGCGGGCTCCTCCGCCTCCCCGGTACCTGTGTGCTCGGTCACTGTCCTCCTCCGACGGCTCCGCCGCGCACGGGCCGCTGCTCCTCTTGCTGCTCCGTGCCTTCGCCTTCCACGGTGCCGTTCTGGTCCACGGTGCCGATTCCGTCCATGGCGCCGTTCCCGTTCCCGGCGACGGGCTCGTCCACCGGGACCTCGGCGGTCAGCCGGAACGTGCCCGCGCCGGTGCCGCCCCCCTGAGTCTCCACCGTCAGCGTGCCGCCGAGCACGGCGAGGCGTTCGCGCAGCCCGGCCAGCCCATGGCCGCCGGAGTCGCCGGGGGCGCCGGAGCCGCGCGGGAACCCGGGGCGCGGGGTCTCCTTGACCCCGTCGTTCTCCATCACGAGCACCACTCGCGACCCACCCCCGGGCCCCTCCTCGACCCCGACCCGCACCGCGCACCGCGTCGCGTCCGCGTGCCGCAGCACGTTCGTCGCGCCCTCGCGGACCACCCAGCCCAGCGCCGCCTGCACCGGTATGGGCAGCCCGGCCACCACCCCCGTCTCCTCGACCCGGCAGTCGGTGCCCGCGGCCCGCAGGATGCTCCGTGCCCCGGCGAGTTCGGTGGCCAGGCCCGCCTCCCGGTAGCCGCGCACCACGTCGCGTACCTCCGTGTGGGACTCCCGGGCCAGCCGCTGGACCTCGTTCATCTGGTCGACGGCCGCGGGCGAACCGCGCTGCGCGAGCTGCACCGCCAGCTCGCTCTTGAGCGCGATGGCCGAGAGGTTGCGCCCCATCACGTCGTGCAGGTCCCGCCCGAAGCGCAGCCGCTCCTCGGCCACGGCCAGCCTCGCCTGTACGTCGCGGGCCTCGTCCAGCTCCCGCATCACCGCGAGGTACCAGGCGGAGCAGCGCCCCGTGAACACTCCGGTCAGCGCTCCGATGGTCAGCATGACCACAGTGGCCACCAGGAGCGGCGCCTCAGCCCCCGCCATCGCGAGTGCGACGGTGGCGACCACGGTGAACACCCCGAAGACGAGCGTGGAGACCCGCTTGCGCGCCGCCATCCCCAGCGTCATCGACAGCGGGGCCAGCGCCGAGAACAGGGCCAGGCCCGCGCTCGACGGGTCCCGCACCGCGTCCAGCTTCGTCAGCGCCGTCACCAGCCCGAGGATCGCCGTCAGCAGCACGCCCAGCGCCGTCAGATGGAAGCGCGGAAGGGCCGTCCCGGCCGCCCCCGCCCCTGCCGCCCCCGCCGACGTCCCGGCACCGGCGTAACGCTCGATGCACGGCCGCATGAGCCGGGTCGACACGACGCACTGGACCAGGCCCAGCCCGAAGACGCTCCAGGCCAGCGCCTTCGGCAGGGAATCCGGCGCCGTCCGTGTGACGAGCTGGGTACCGCAGCCGATGAGCATGAACCACGGATAGCCGACGAGCAGCCACCGCGTCGTGACCTCGACCTGCTCGTGTCTGCTGCGCCGCCGCCAGGCGCGGCGCCCGCGCCCGGCGGGTCCCCAGTCACGCATGCCCCGCACTCCTCACGTCTCCGGTGCCGAACCAGCCCGTACCGTCACCGGCGCGGCTCCCAGCGGAACCACCGTCGCACAGCGAACCCCGCCAGCGCGGTCCACACCACGGCGACCCCCACGGAGCGCAGCATTCCGGCTCCGTCCAGGCCTCCCGACCAGCCCTCGCGCACCAGCTCCATCAGCGGCGAGACGGGCAGGTAGGCGCACACGTCGGCCACCGTGTCGGGCAGGACGCTCAGCGGCACCAGGACCCCGGAGGCGGCGAAGGAGACCAGCAGCAGCGGCATCGCCGAGAGCTGCGCCGACTCCGTCGTCCGCGTGATGACCGTGGTCGCCGCCGCCATGGCCACCATCATGGCCATGCCCAGCAGCACCCCGAGGGCGACGGCGAGCGGGTTCTCCGGCGCCTTCATCCCCAGCACGGCCGCACCGCCCGCGAGCAGGAGCACGCACTGCGTCGCGCCGATCAGCACCATGGGCAGCGCGGCCCCGGCGAGTATCTCCCCGTCCCGCAGCTCGCCGGTGCGCAGTCGCTTGAGCACCAGTTCCTCGCGCCGCGTCACGAAGCTGCCGACGAGGGTGGAGTAGACGGCGAAGAGCAGCACGTAGCCGATCCCCGCCGGCAGGAGCACCGTTCCCGCCGAGAGCCCGGTGCCGCCCAGGTCCATGCCGTCCACCGTCGGCTTCATCGCGAAGGTGATCAGTACGGGCAGCGCCAAGGCCGTGAACAGCGCCGACTTGTTGCGTACGAGCAGGGTCAGCTCCGCCCTGGCCAGCGCCCTCATACGCGCGACGGTGCCGCCGCCCGCGCCACGCCTCGTGGGCCTCGTCGGCCGCGTCCGTTCCGTCGGACCCGTCGGCCTCGCGTCCACCGTGCTCATACCGTCCCCACCTTGTTCTCGTCCCGGTCCATGTCCTCGTGCGCCGCGTCCGCGGGCGCCCCCGAACCGCCGTCCGCGCTGCCCGTGTCCTCCGTCTCGCGCGCGATCTCCAGGAACGCCTCCTCCAGCGAGGCGGCCCGCGCCTGGAGCCCTTCCAGCGCGACGGCCTGCTCGCGCGCCCAGAGCAGCAGCGTGGTCAGCGCCCCCTGGAGGTCACGGGTACGGATCTCCACGCGCTGCCCGTCGACCGCCGCCGGTACGGACAGGGGCAGCCGCTCGTGGCCGACGCCCCGGGGGAGGGTGAAGCGGATCGTGGACGGGCGGGCCGCCACGACCTGTTCGGGTGTGCCCGAGGTCACGATCCGCCCCGCCCGCATGATCGCGAGGCGGTCGGCGAGCTGCTCGGCCTCCTCCAGATAGTGGGTGGTCAGCAGCACGGTCGTCCCCTCATCCCGCAGCGTGCGCACCAGTTCCCAGGTGGCACGGCGGCCCTCCGGATCCATGCCGGTCGTCGGCTCGTCGAGGAAGAGCACCTCGGGCCTGCCCATGAGCGCCAGCGCCAGGTCGAGCCGCCGCCGTTCACCGCCCGAGAGCTGCTTGACGCGGACGTCGGCCCGCCGTCCCGACAGCCCGACCCGCTCCAGCACCTCGCCGACGGGCAGCGCCTCCGTCGTGCACCCCGCCCACATCCGCGCCGTCTCGGCCGCCGTCAGCTCGGAGGGGAAGCCGCCCTCCTGGAGCATCACGCCCGTGCGGGGCCGCACCACGGCGCGGTCGGCCAGCGGGTCGAACCCCAGCACCCGCACCGTCCCCGCGCTCGGCCGTGCCAGCCCCTCCAGCAGCTCGACGGTGGAGGTCTTGCCCGCGCCGTTGGTGCCCAGCAGGGCGAAGATCTCCCCTTCCCGTACGGAGAAGGAGACATCGCGCACCGCCTCGAAGCCCTGCGCGTAGCGCCGTTTCAGTCCCTCGGTCTCGATCGCGTCCATGGCTCAAGGCTCGCGTGCCGGGGAGAGAAGGGGCGGTGCGAGCTGTCACGAGTCCGGATGACGAATGTCATGGGCCGGTGATGTCATAGGCCCCCGGCTTCTCCGGCTTCACGCAAATAGGGCCCCGGTCCGAAGACCGGGGCCCTATTTCACTGAGCGGACGACGAGGCTCGAACTCGCGACCTCAACCTTGGCAAGGTTGCGCTCTACCAACTGAGCTACGTCCGCACGCATCCACCCAGCTTTCACTGAGCGGCGCGACCAATACTGTACCTGATCGTTTCGGATCGGAGGTCCAGCGTGAGAGCGGGTGACAGGAATCGCACACTGCGCCTCCCTCTTGGAAAGAGGGCGCTCTACTACTGAGCTACACCCGCGCGCTCCGGGGTTCAGGCCGTTTCCGGCCCGCCCTGCGGCGTGTGCCTGACTCTAGCCGATCAACCGGGGTGGATGGCAAGTCGACTGGTTCCAGGGCCGCCGGGCACTCCGCGGGGTGTCCGCGGGAACCCCCTCAGCGGGCTCAGGAGCCGTTGGGGCGCGAGGCGTTGAAGGCGTCGTAGACCTTCTTGGGGATGCGTCCCCGCGCCGGTACTTCAAAGCCGTTGGACTCCGCCCAGGCACGCACGGCGCGCGGGTCGGGGTCGACGGAGGTGCGGTGGTAGGTCTTGCCCGACTTCGCGCGCTTGCGACCCGCCTCCACAAAGGGGGCCAGCTCTCCACGCAATTTCTTCGCGTTGTCGGTGTTCAGATCGATCTCGTACGACTTCCCGTCGAGTCCGAAGGAAACCGTCTCCGACGCTTCCCCGCCGTCGATGTCGTCGGAGAGTGTCACCACTACGCGCTGCGCCACGGATATCGGTCCTTCCATCAGGATCACGAAAGTGATCACTCCATATTCCCGTGCTGACGTGGGGGGATACAGGTGATCCAGTTGATCGGGATCAGTGCCTTTTCATTTGTGCGTCGACGGGCATTGTATTGCGACGCGACGGATATTTTGGGCCGCGTCTCATCCCGCAATCGGGACCTTACGTTTTTCCTCGCCGTTTTCCCAGTGCCGCGTGTCGCCGATGTAGGGGTACGGGCGATATCAACGCGCGTAGATTCTGTGGGCAGGTACGCTGGCGAACGCGGCGTCCGCCGTACAGGCAGGCAGCACGCGTCAGCGGTCGCAACAGCGGTCAAGCACCACCCACATCACCGGGAGTACCTGTGGCTCGCGTCGTAGTCGACGTCATGCTGAAGCCGGAGATCCTCGATCCGCAGGGGCAGGCGGTGCAGCGTGCACTGCCCCGTCTCGGGTACGAGGGCATCTCCGACGTCCGTCAGGGCAAGCGCTTTGAACTGGAGGTCGACGGCCCCGTCGATGACTCGGCGCTCGCCCGTATCCGGGAATTGGCCGAGTCCTTCCTCGCCAACACCGTGATCGAGGACTTCACCGTCCGCGTCGAGGAAGCCGGGGAGCCCGCCGGGAACGGTGGCGGTACCGCGAAGACCGAGGGAGCCGTGGCGTGACCGCGCGTATCGGCGTCGTCACTTTTCCCGGTTCGCTGGACGACATCGACGCGCGGCGCGCGGTCCGGCTCGCGGGCGCCGAGCCCGTCGAGCTGTGGCACCGCGACAAGGACCTGCACCAGGTCGACGCGGTAGTGCTCCCCGGCGGTTTCTCCTACGGCGACTATCTGCGCTGCGGCGCCATCGCGCGTTTCTCCCCCGTCATGGAGACGCTCGTCGAGCAGGCCAGGGCCGGAATGCCCGTCCTCGGGATCTGCAACGGCTTCCAGGTGCTGTGCGAGTCCCATCTGCTGCCCGGCGCGCTGACGCGCAACGACCACCTGCACTTCATCTGCCGGGACCAGCGCCTGCGCGTGGAGAACGCGGACACCGCGTGGACGGTGGACTACGCGGCGGGCCAGGAGATCACCGTCCCGCTCAAGAACGGCGAGGGCGGCTACGTCGCCGACGAGCGCACCCTCGACGCGCTGGAGGCCGAGGGCCGGGTCGTCTTCCGCTACCTGGACCGCAACCCCAACGGCTCGCGCCGCGACATCGCCGGTATCACCAACGAGGCCGGGAACGTGGTCGGCCTCATGCCCCACCCCGAGCACGCCGTCGAGGAGCTGACGGGGCCGACGACCGACGGTCTCGGCTTCTTCACCTCGGTACTCAAGAAGCTGGTCAACGCCTGATGACGCCTCGCACGACTCTGGACACCGTCAAGCACGCGGCTGAGACTCCCGAGACCGAACAGCCCTGGGCCGATCTTGGTCTGAAGCAGGACGAGTACGCGCGCATCCGCGAGATCCTCGGCCGCCGCCCGACCGGCGCCGAGCTGGCCATGTACTCGGTGATGTGGTCGGAGCACTGCTCGTACAAGAGCAGCAAGGCGCACCTGAAGCAGTTCGGCGAGAAGGCGCCCGAGACGGACGCGCTGCTCGTCGGCATCGGCGAGAACGCCGGTGTCGTGGACGTCGGCCAGGGCTACGCGGTCACCTTCAAGGTCGAGTCGCACAACCACCCCTCCTACATCGAGCCCTACCAGGGCGCGGCCACCGGCATCGGCGGCATCGTCCGCGACATCCTCGCGATGGGCGCCCGCCCCGTGGCCGTCATGGACCCGCTGCGCTTCGGCGCCGCAGACCACCCCGACACCAAGCGGGTGCTGCCCGGCGTCGTCGCGGGCATCGGCGGCTACGGCAACTGCCTGGGCCTGCCCAACATCGGCGGCGAGGTCGTCTTCGACGACTGCTACCAGGGCAACCCGCTCGTCAACGCCCTGTGCGTCGGCGTGATGAAGCACGAGGACATCCACCTCGCGCAGGCGTCGGGCACCGGCAACAAGGTCATCCTCTACGGCGCCCGCACCGGCGGCGACGGCATCGGCGGCGTCTCCGTCCTCGCCTCCGAGACCTTCGACGCGGAAGGTCCGGCCAAGCGGCCCGCCGTCCAGGTCGGCGACCCCTTCCAGGAGAAGCTGCTCATCGAGTGCACCCTGGAGATCTTCAAGGAGGACCTGGTCGCGGGCATCCAGGACCTCGGCGGCGCGGGCCTGTCCTGCGCCACCAGCGAGCTGGCCTCCGCCGGTTCGGGCGGCATGCGCGTCGAGCTGGACACGGTGCCGCTGCGGGACTCCTCCCTCTCCCCGGAGGAGATCCTGATGAGCGAGTCCCAGGAGCGCATGTGCGCCGTGGTCGAGCCGGACAAGGTGGACCGCTTCCTGGAGATCTGCGAGAAGTGGGACGTCATCGCCACCGTCATCGGCGAGGTGACGGAGGGCGAGCGGCTGGAGATCTTCTGGCACGGCGAGCAGATCGTCGACGTGCCGCCGCGCACCGTCGCGCACGAGGGCCCCGTCTACCAGCGGCCCTACGCGCGCCCCGCCTGGCAGGACGCGCTCCAGGCCGACGACGCGGCGAAGCTGCCCCGCCCCGGCAGCGGCGACGAACTGCGGGCCGCCGCGCTGGCCCTGGTCTCCTCGCCGAACCAGGCGGCCAAGTCCTGGATCACCGACCAGTACGACCGCTACGTACTCGGCAACACCGTCCTCGCGCAGCCCGAGGACGGCGGCATGATCCGTATCGACGATGAGACGGGGCTCGGTGTCGCCGTCGCCACGGACGGCAACGGGCGCTACGCCAAGCTCGACCCCTACACGGGCGCGCAGTTGGCGCTGGCCGAGTCGTACCGCAACGTCGCCGCAACGGGCGCCAAGCCGCTCGCCGTCACGGACTGCCTCAACTTCGGCTCGCCCGAGGACCCGGCGGCCATGTGGCAGTTCGCGGAGGCGTGCCGGGGCCTGGCCGACGCCTGCAAGGAGCTGGGCACCCCGGTCACCGGCGGCAACGTCTCCCTCTACAACCAGACGGGCGACGTGGCCATCCACCCCACCCCGGTGGTCGGCGTGCTGGGCGTCATCGACGACGTCACGCGGCGCACGCCCGTCGCCTTCGCCGAAGAGGGCCAGCTCATCTACCTCCTGGGCGACACCAAGGAGGAGCTGGGCGGCTCCGCCTGGTCGCAGGTGGCGCACGGTCACCTGGGCGGACTGCCCCCGGCCGTCGACCTTGAGCGGGAGAAGCTGCTCGCCGAGATCCTGATCGCCGCCTCCCGCGACGGCATGGCCGACGCGGCGCACGACCTCAGCGACGGCGGCCTCGTCCAGGCCCTGGCCGAGTCCTGCCTCAAGGGCGGCAAGGGCGCGCGGATCGTCGTGCCGGACGGCATCGACCCGTTCGTCTTCCTCTTCTCCGAGTCGCAGGGCCGCGCGCTGGTCGCGATCCCGCGCAGCGAGGAGGTCAGGTTCAGCGAGATGTGCGCGGCACGCGGGCTGCCCGCGGCGCGCATCGGCGTCGTGGACGGCGACGAGATCGAGGTCCAGGGGCAGTTCAGCCTGCCGCTGGACGAACTGCGCGAGGCGCACACGCGGACGCTGCCGGAGCTGTTCGGCTGATTCGGCTGACGGGTCCTGCCCGGGGGCCGGGAGGCGGCGCGGTCCGCCTTTCCCGGCCCTTTCGCGTACGCGGGGCGTAGTCTTCCGTCACAGCACAGCGCGCACATGAACGGCCCCGTTCAGCCGGTGGTTTCCGCGGTGGTCTCCCGCGGCCGAGGGCCGTCGAAGGGGCCGGGGGGAGCGGCATGGGAGGGGCGAGGCTCAAGGACGTCGCCGAGCGCGCGGGCGTGTCGATCAAGACCGTCTCCAACGTCGTACGCGGCGAGATCCGCGTCGCCGAACCCACCCGGACGCGGGTGCTCCGTGCCATCGACGAGCTGGACTACCGCCCCAACGCCTCGGCCCGCCACCTGCGTACGGGACGCAGCGGCGTCATCGGCCTCGCCGTACCCGAACTGGTCCAGCCCTACTTCGCCGAGCTGGCCACAGCCGTCATCGAGGCGGCACGCGCGCACGGCGTCGCCGTCCTCGTCGAGGACACCGGAGGCGATCCGGAGGCCGAACTCCGCGTCGCGCGCGGCCTGTCGGACCCCCTCGTCGACGGCGTCCTGATCTCCCCCTCCCGCCTCGACCAGGCGGCCCTCGTCCGCGGCCCGCGCCGCGTGCCCCTGGTCCTGCTCGGCGAGCGGGACTTCGAGGTGCCCGCCGACCACGTCCTCATCGACAACGTCAGCGCGGCCCGGGAGGCGACCGAGCACCTGCTCGCCCGCGGCTGCCGCCGCATCGGGGCGCTCGGCTTCCAGACGAGCGCCCCGCCCCACACCACCTCGCAGCAGCGCGCCCGCGGCTATCTGACGGCGCTGCGCGCCGCAGGCCTGGCCCACGACCCCGTCCTCACCCCGCCCGTGCGGGGGTTCGCGCGGGCAGAGGGCCAGGCCGTGACGCGCGGCCTGCTCGCGCTGCCGGAGCCGCCCGACGCGGTGTTCTGCTTCTCCGACCTGCTGGCCTCCGGCGCCGTACGGGCCGCCTACGACGCGGGGGTACGGGTGCCCGGCGAACTGGCCGTGGTGGGGTTCGACGACATCGAGGAGACACGGTTCTGCGTGCCCTCGCTCACGACCGTCGCGCCCGACAAGGCCCAGCTCGCCCGCCTCGCCGTCGACGCGCTCCTGACCCGCGTCGCGGGCGACCCCGAGGCGCCCCACACCACGATCCACGCCTCCCACCGCCTGATCCCCCGCGAGAGCACGTCGTGAGGGGACGCCGCCGGTAACGGCCGTTCGCGCCTCGCGAGGCCGAACCGGAGCGGGACATGCCGCCACCGGCCCCCACCGCACCCGGGCGGATACGGACCGCACGGCGCTAACCTCACCGCATGCCGCCCGCCAAACCGAAACGTACGAAGCCCCGCGTCCACGACCCCGTCAGAGTCCGCAAGGCGCTGACCGCGCAGGTCGAGGCGGTCACGGAGGCTGCCCACGCGCTCAGCGCCGAGCAGCGCGCGCTCCCCTCGGGCCTGCCGGGCTGGGACGTGCACGCGCTGCTCGTCCACATCGCGCTCCAGATCGACGCGCTGCCCCGCGCCCTCGCCCGCCCCGAGGCGGCCTCGTCGGACCTCGCGGGCGCCCGGCCCCTGGACCTGCCCACCTGGGTGCGCACCACCTCAGACTTCGCCCACGACCTGGACGAGGAGACCCGCACCGAGGCGGCCCGTACGGACGATGCGGCGGCCCGTATCGACGAGGCCGTCGCGCAACTGGACCCGGTGCTGGAGTCGGCCGTAAGGGCCGACCTCCTCGTCCCGCACCCCGGCGGCGCGATGCGCGTGCTGGACTTCACGGTGACCCGGCTCGTCGAACTCGTCGCCCACAGCGACGACCTCGCCCGCGCCACGGGCGTCCCGGTCACACTGGACCGGACGGCGCTCGCGACCTCGGTCAGGCTGCTCGCCGACGCGCTCGCCGCGAAGGCGCCGGGCGGCTCGGTGGAGGTGCGGATCCCGCCGTTCGCGGTGACGCAGTGCGTCGAGGGCCCACGGCACACCCGGGGCACCCCGCCCAACGTGGTCGAGACGGACCCCCTCACCTGGCTGCGCCTCGCGACGGGCCGTGCGTCCTGGGCGGACGCGCTCGCCGACGGCACGGTCTCGGCCAGCGGCGACCGCGCCGACCTCGGCCCCCAGCTCCCGGTACTGGGCTGACAGCTCCCGGTACTGGGCCGAGTGACGGGTCGCACGGGGACCCCCTCACCTCCTCGCACCCCCGCCCCGCGACCCCTCTCGCGGGCCTCTCGCGGCCCCCGTACGCCGCCCGCACGGGGCCCCTCGCGCCCCCGCGCCCCAGGCCCGCGCGGAGGGCGCCGCAGGCGCGCACAGGGTCCTCACCAGGCGCGTCACTCCCCGTGGTGACTCCGTCACCACGGATTCGATCCCGTCCCCGATTCGGAGCAGCGCCCCACCTGTCCTAGACTCGATGGCGTGCCACGTGGTGACGGACGACTCAACCACGACCTCCTCCCCGGTGAGAAGGGTCCCCAGGACGCCTGCGGCGTCTTCGGTGTCTGGGCCCCGGGGGAAGAGGTCGCGAAGCTCACGTACTTCGGGCTGTACGCACTGCAACACCGTGGACAAGAGTCCGCGGGCATCGCGGTGAGCAACGGCTCCCAAATTCTCGTCTTCAAGGACATGGGCCTGGTTTCCCAGGTCTTCGACGAGACCTCTCTCGGCTCCCTCAGGGGCCACATCGCGGTCGGTCACGCCCGGTATTCGACGACCGGCGCTTCCGTCTGGGAAAACGCCCAGCCGACCTTCCGCGCGACGGCCCACGGCTCCATCGCCCTGGGCCACAACGGAAACCTGGTCAACACCGTCGAGCTGGCCGAGCTGGTAGCCCAGCAGGCGTCCGTGGGCAACGGACGCGCGACGCAGGTCGCGGCCACCAACGACACCGATCTCGTCACGGCCCTGCTCGCGGGCCAGACCGACGAGGACGACAAGCCCCTCACCGTCGAGGAGGCGGCACCCCGTGTGCTGCCGAAGGTGAAGGGCGCCTTCTCGTTCGTGTTCATGGACGAGCACACCCTCTACGCGGCGCGCGACGCACAGGGCATCAGGCCCCTGGTCCTCGGGCGCCTGGAGCGCGGCTGGGTCGTGGCGAGCGAGACCTCGGCCCTGGACATCGTCGGCGCCAGCTTCATCCGCGAGATCGAACCGGGCGAACTGGTCGCCATCGACGAGGACGGCCTCCGCTCCACGCGCTTCGCTGATGCGAAGCCGAAGGGCTGCGTCTTCGAGTACGTCTATCTCGCCCGCCCCGACACGGACATCGCCGGGCGAAACGTCTACCTCTCCCGTGTGGAGATGGGCCGCAAGCTGGCGGCCGAGGCCCCGGCGGACGCCGATCTCGTCATAGCGACTCCCGAGTCCGGCACGCCCGCTGCCGTGGGCTACGCCGAGGCGAGCGGTATCCCGTACGGCAGCGGACTGGTCAAGAACAGCTACGTCGGCCGGACCTTCATCCAGCCGAGCCAGACCATCCGCCAACTGGGCATCCGCCTCAAGCTCAACCCGCTCAAGGAAGTCATCCGCGGGAAGCGCCTGGTCGTCGTCGACGACTCGATCGTGCGCGGCAACACCCAGCGCGCCCTCGTCCGGATGCTCCGCGAGGCGGGCGCCGCCGAGGTGCACGTGCGGATCAGCTCCCCGCCCATCAAGTGGCCGTGCTTCTTCGGCATCGACTTCGCCACCCGCGCCGAGCTGATCGCCAACGGTCTCTCGGTCGAGGAGATCGGCAAGTCCCTGGGCGCCGATTCGCTGGCCTACATCTCCACCGACGGGATGATCGAGGCGACGACGATCGCCAAGCCCAACCTGTGCCGGGCCTGCTTCGACGGGGAGTACCCGATGGAGCTGCCCGACCCGGAGCTGCTGGGCAAGCACCTCCTGGAGGCGGAGACCGAAGGGCAGGCCAAGCCCGACGTCGACGGCGTCGGGACCCTGACCGCCGGCCTCGGCGGATCGGACGCGCTCAAGCGCCCGTAGCGGACCCTCCGCGACGGGCGGCAGCGACATGCGCCGAGTGACGAGTGACGAGCGAACAGCGCCGTTCAGCCGATTCGCCGATCCGCCCCGACGACGACCCGACCGACGACGACCTGTTGACCGACCGAACCCCGAAAGGGCTCACTGTCATGCCTGCTGAATCCTCTGAAGGTGCCCCGCACCAGGGCACCGGCGCCAGCTATGCGGAGGCGGGCGTCGACATCGAGGCGGGCGACCGCGCCGTCGATCTGATGAAGGAGTGGGTGCGCAAGGCCCAGCGCCCCGAGTCCGTCGGCTCGCTGGGCGGCTTCGCCGGGCTCTTCGACGCCGGCGTCCTGAAGCGGTACGAGCGCCCGCTGCTCGCCTCCGCGACGGACGGCGTCGGTACCAAGGTCGCCATCGCGCAGAAGATGGACATCCACGACACGATCGGCCACGACCTGGTCGCGATGGTCGTGGACGACCTCGTGGTCTGCGGCGCCGAGCCGCTGTTCATGACCGACTACATCTGCGTCGGCAAGGTCGTCCCCGAGCGGGTCTCGCAGATCGTCAAGGGCATCGCCGAGGGCTGCGTCCTCGCGGGCTGCGCCCTGGTCGGCGGCGAGACGGCCGAGCACCCGGGCCTGCTGGCCCCGGACGAGTACGACGTCGCGGGCGCCGGCACGGGCGTGGTGGAGGCGGACCGCCTGCTGGGCGCGGATCGCATCCGTACGGGGGACGCGGTGATCGCCATGGCGTCCTCGGGTCTTCACTCGAACGGGTACTCGCTGGTGAGGCATGTGCTCTTCGACCGCGCGGGCTGGGCCCTGGACCGGGACGTTCCGGAGTTCGGGCGCACCCTCGGCGAGGAGCTGCTGGAGCCCACCAAGATCTATTCGCTGGACTGCCTGGCCCTGAACCGCACCACCGAGGTGCACGCGTTCTCACACATCACCGGCGGTGGCCTCGCCAGCAACCTCGCCCGCGTGATCCCGGACGGCCTGCACGCGCGGGTGGACCGCACCACATGGGCGCCGGGCCCTGTCTTCGACCTGGTGGGCACGGCGGGTGACGTCGCACGCGCCGAGCTGGAGAAGACCCTGAACATGGGCGTCGGCATGATCGCCGTCGTCCCCCAGCAGTCCGTCGAGGCGGCCCTGAGCACCCTGACCGACCGAGGCGTGGACGCCTGGGTCGCGGGAGAGATCGACGAGCGGGGCGAGGGCGCGGAAGCGGTGACCCTCACCGGGGACTATGCGCGCTGAACCCGCTCCCGGAACCGGGCCCGCTCGCGGGACAGCACAGAACCCGGTCCGGCGGATGCCGGACCGGGCTGTGGTGTGTGGACGTCAGGTCAAGCGCGACGTCGATGCGAAGAAGAATCGGAGGACTCGTCCTCGTCCTCTTCCTCATCTTCGTTGTACAGCTCCGCGTACTGTGCGTACGGGTCGTCGTCCAGCTCATCGTCCTCGAACCGCTCACCGTTCGGTGGCTGGTTCGACGGCGATGCGCCCAGCTCCTCGGCCAGGCGGGATAGGTCCGTCCCACCGCTGTTGTACTTAAGCTGGCGGGCGACCTTCGTCTGCTTGGCCTTGGCCCGGCCGCGCCCCATGGCTCGACCCCCTCAACGACGGGGCTCGACGGCCCCAGAGTCTTGACACGCGTTCACAATTCAGAGCGGACTCTCGACAGAGAGACCGGTTCCGTAGGGCTTCAACGGTACCTGCTTCCGCGGCCGTACGGTACGTCGCCCGCACGACACGGCTGCCGCCCGACGCGCCCCATGACCATCCCTTTGCTGGTCAGCCGTGATTTTACCTTCCTGCCGCGGATCGACCCGCCGAGGGGTCGTGAGAAGGCTCTCGTCCCGCGATCCGCTGCTCCGCGATGCGGTCCGCTGCGGCTGCCGGGGGCACTCCGTCGGCGTCGGCGCGGCGGAAAATCTCCGCCGTCGTGTCGAAGATTTTCCCCGCCTTTGCTTTCGCACGTGCGAAGTCGAAGCCCTGCAACTCGTCGGCGACCTGGATGACGCCGCCCGCGTTGACGACGTAGTCGGGCGCGTAGAGGATCCCGCGGTCGGCGAGGTCCTTCTCCACTCCCGGGTGGGCGAGCTGGTTGTTGGCGGCCCCGCAGACCGCCTTCGCGGTGAGCGCCGGCACGGTGTCGTCGTCCAGCGCGCCGCCCAGGGCGCACGGCGCGTACATGTCCATGCCCTCGGTGCGGATCAGCGCGGCGGTGTCGGGCGCCACGAGGACCTCGGGGTGCGCCGCCCGCACCCGCGCCACGGACTCGGGCCGCACGTCGGTGATCACGACCCGCGCCCCGTCCTCCAGCAGGTGCCCCACGAGCAGGTGCCCGACCTTCCCGACGCCCGCGATGCCGACCGTGCGGCCCCGCAGCGTGGGGGCTCCCCACAGGTGCTGTGCGCTGGCCCGCATGCCCTGGAAGACGCCGTAAGCGGTGAGCACGGACGAGTCGCCCGCGCCGCCGTTCGCGGGCGAGCGGCCTGTGGTCCAGCGGCACTCGCGCGAGATGACGTCCATGTCCTGCACGTAGGTGCCGACGTCGCACGCGGTCACATAGCGGCCACCGAGCGAGGCGACGGCGCGCCCGTAGGCGAGCAGCAGCTCCTCGCTCTTGGCCTTCTCCGGGTCCCCGATGATCACGGCCTTGCCGCCGCCGTGGTCCAGCCCCGCGAGGGCGTTCTTGTACGTCATGCCCCGCGCGAGGTTGAGCGCGTCGAGAACGGCGGCCTCCTCGGGGCGCTGGTGGTGCTCGACGGCGTCCGCGTAGGGGTGGAAGCGGGTGCCGCCCAGGGCCGGGCCCAGTGCGGTGGAGTGGATGGCGATCACTGCCTTGAGGCCGCTCTCGCGGTCCTGGCACAGCACGACCTGCTCGTGCCCGCCCTGCTCGGAGTGGAACAGGGTCCGCAGAACTCCCGCGTCGGCCGGTCCGTCGACATCGGCCTGGTGCACTCCTGGTGAGGACTGCCGGGAGAGGGGACGTACATCAGTCACGGTGGTGACTCCTGTGTCGCGTTGGACGCCCTCCTGTGGGTGGGGAGGGCCGGACGACAGCAGCGTACGACCTGCGCGTGACCGCATCGTTGCGGTGCCACGATCGGGGTAGTCAACTGTCCTGCGGGACGCCTTCGCGAGTTCATGCCTTCGCCGGAGAAGCGTCCGCACGGATGGTTCCGCCATCCGGCGTCCGACAGAGGTCCTGGAGGGGAAGCGCGTGGCTCAGCAGGCGGCGGTCATCGTCCCGTACACGGCGTATCTGCGGGTGTACGAGCCACTGGCCGCGTTCCCCGAGCCGGAGCGCTCCCACTGGGTGCGGTACGCCAAGCGGGAGCACTTCCCCACGGCACAGGACGAGCTGCGCAGGGCCCTGTCCGACCTGCTGGCGGTGCCGCCCGTCGCGGTGCCGGTGGCCGAGAGCGCCGACGCCTTCGTCGCGGAGGTGGACGGTGTGACGTGCGTCTGCCCCTGGCGGACCCGGCTGCGGGGCTGGCAGGCGCTCTCGGCGCTCTCCCAGGCCGCGGGGGAGCAGGAGGTGGCGCTGCCCGCGCCCGTGCTGGACGCGGCCGTCCCGCCCGTCGTGCGGCGCGAGGCCGCGGCGGACTACGAGCGCTGGCTGACGCGCAACCCCGACGCGCGGCCCTGGATCCGCACCGCGCTGTGGCATGTGCCCGTGCGCTGGTTCGTTCTCTTCTCCGATGAAGAAAAGGAGTTTGCGAAGCCCGGAACGGGTGAGGAGAGCGGACAGCAGTTCGTACTCCGCTACCGCACTCCCATGGTTCAGGCGAGGCGCCGCCTCGCTCGCGGCCTGAAGGTGCTCCGCGAGGAGCTGGAGGAAGGGCCGCTCGTCGATGGCCTGGTGGACGTGGGCCGGTGGCTGGAGGAATTCCATCCCCGCTCCCTCGTCGAGCTGGACTACGGCGGTCTGGCGCATGCGATCCCCGAGGACCGGCTCGCCGACGACCACTCCGCGGCCGATGTGGCGGAGGGGATCGCGGCGCTCCGCGAGGGGGACGGAGAGCGGGCCGGTGTGGCGTACGAGCGGCTGACGGACCGCTGGCGGGCGGTACGGGAGCTTCAGTTCGCCAACTGAGCCCCCGTTCACTCACCGACCACTCAGGTCACTCAGGACCTTTGCCCCGAACCGGGCCAATGGTTCAAGCGTGATGGATAGCACTTACCAGGGCCTTGCTCTCAGACCTGCCCCTCGTGTCAAAATAGGACAAGGAGCTCGCAGAGGGCTCCTTCCGTCCAACTATGGGCGGATAGATCGGTATTGCGCTCCTTGGTAGGGCTGGTGACATCTGGTCACGCTGTGACTGATCGTCACGGTCGCGTGACTGTCCGCTATGGCACGGTCCATCGGCTTCCGCCGAGGTTGAACACCTGAGAGGGCAATTCCATCGGTTTGGCCGACGTGGCTGGACAGATGGTGTAGTTGTAGTGCCGAGGACAAGCCGTTCGTCCTATAACCGACTCGGCTCGCGTGCGCCATTTCGGGCAACGCGGGTCAAGGTGCAGAATTTAGAGGAAAGAACCGTGATGGTTCGGTTCTCCCGAGGAGGCCGCTCATGACCGCTCGCACCCCTGATGCCGAGCCGCTGCTGACCCCGGCTGAGGTTGCCACGATGTTCCGCGTGGACCCGAAGACGGTCACGCGCTGGGCCAAGGCAGGCAAGCTCACGTCCATCCGCACGCTCGGTGGGCACCGCCGCTACCGCGAGGCGGAGGTGCGTGCGCTGCTGGCGGGCATTCCGCAGCAGCGCAGTGAGGCCTGATCAGGCGAAATAACTGGATATCCGGGCGTTTTCGAGGCCCCCACCTCGTCTTTGCGCCCATGTCGCACCATGCGTCAGGTCACTGTCCCCAACAGTGCTTGGTCGTTTGATCGCGCTGGACTCCGCCGGGTCCAGCGCGATCTTTTTATGTCCAGGGGGCCAGGAGCCCAGGGCGCCGCGCGGGCCCGACTGGGCCTGGCGGAGGGGGACTTGGGGCTTCTCGGCCACCTCGGACGGGGTCTGTGCGAGGGGGTGCCGCGTGGCCTGGAACGGGCAGTGCAATTGCACATATTAAATTGACCGGGTGCGGGGAGCCCGTGAGTTCCCTACTCACCGGGTGGGATTCGGTGACTCCCGTCACAGCATCGGGGTCTTGTCCCGTATGTCGGCGCTGCTGTAATGGGGATCTTGAGTGGGCCCGTGCTCGTTCCGCGTCCAGCGTGACACCCGGGGCCGGGCCGAGGGGCCTGCTTCGGTCACTTCGCCGGGGGGCTTTGGTCCTCGCTCGCGCCGTCGTCCGGCTCGGCGGGCGCACAGGCCGGGCCCGACTCCATCGCCAGCCGCAGGAGCCGGTGGCATATGGGGCAGTGGCGGGTCACATGGCGGTAGCGCGTCGCAGCCGCCAGATGGGCGCGCAGAAGTGCCCTGGTCTCATGCCGCCCCGGTGTGCTCGCAGCCCTTGTCATCGGCGCTCCACCTCCTCCAGCAGAGGTACCCCCGGCCCGTACGGCCGTCAAGGGAGCGGGGAAACGGCAGAAGGGCCCGCCCCCTCGCGGGGGACGGGCCCTTCTCATCTCGTGCGGTCCTGACGGGATTTGAACCCGCGGCCTCCACCTTGACAGGGTGGCGAGCACTCCAAACTGCTCCACAGGACCTTGCTCTGCGCGCTCGGCGCGAGACGAGACTCTACAGCAGGTCAGAGGGCGAAGCGAACTCACGTTGCGCGACGAGGGCGTTACGCGTCCGGGAGCCGCCTCCCGCGCCTCTCCCGTGCCCCTCCGGAACCCCCTCGGCGCCGCCTCCCGCGCCTCTCCCGGCCCGTCCTCACGCTCCTGGAGGGGCCGCCGCGTCCACGGCCTTCATGATGCGTTTGTCCGAGACGGGATACGCCGTGCCCAGCGCGTGCGCGAAGTAGCTGACCCGCAGTTCCTCGATCATCCAGCGGATGTCCCGCGCCGCCTTGGGCACCGGCCGCCCCCTGGGGAACTGCTCCAGCAGCCACAGGTACTCGTCGCGCATCTCGTGCACCTTCGCCATCCGGGTGCGGTCGCGCTCGGCGTTGGAGGGGAGCTGCTGGAGGCGGCGGTCGGCCGCGACGAGATAGCGCAGCAGGTCCGGCAGCCTGGAGGCCCCGTGCAGGGTCACGAACCCCGGGCAGATCAGGGCCGCGAGCTGCTCCTTGACGTCCGTGAGGGACGGCAGCAGCACCGCGCTCTTGATGCCGCGCAGCCGCTGCTCGCACGAGTGCCAAGCCGCCAGCACCTCCTGGACCTGCTTCACCGTCCGCAGGGTGGCGTCGACGAGATCGGCCCGTACCGCGTCGAACAGCTTCTGGTGCGACTCCTCGTCCCAGGCGGGCCCGCCGTGCGCCGCGATGAGGCGGTCCGTCGAAGCCGTGACGCAGTCCTCGAAGAGGGCCTGGACGCTGCCGTGCGGGGAGCGGGAGAGGGCGAGCTTCTGCGGGTTGGACAGCTTGGAGGCGGCGAACTTCGCGGGGTCCGACGGGATGTTGAGCAGGATCAGCCTGCGCGTTCCGGGCCACATGGCCTGACGCTGTTCGGCCTCGGTGTCGAAGAGGCGCACGGACACCGAGTCGCCGTCGTCCACCAGCGCCGGATACGCCTTGACGGGGTGTCCGGCGCGGCGCGTCTCGAAGGTGCGCGGGAGGGTGCCCAGGGTCCAGGTGGTGAGGCCTGTGCGCTGCGAGAGCGGGGACGGCGCGGGGCCCGCGCTCCCGTCGCCCTGAGCGCCCTCTGCGGTCTCCTCGGCCCCCGGAGTGCCCGACGGGCCGCCGGGCGCTCCCGCGGCGTCCTGGGCGCCGCTGCGGCCCCTCCCGCCCCGTTTCTTGCCCTTGCGTGCCTGCTCCCTGGTGGAGGACTCGAAGGCGCGGGTGATGGCGGCCTGGGTCTGGTCCTTGAGCTTGAGCTGGAGCTCCTCCAGATCCTTGGACTCGGCCAGCTTCTTGCGGCGCTCGTCGACGACCCGGAAGGTGATCCGCAGATGGTCGGGCACCTTGCCGAGGTCGAAGTCCTCGGCGGAGACGGGGACGCCGACCATGCGCCTCAGCTCGCGGGCCAGCGTGACCGTCACGGGCTCCTGGAAGGGCGGCGCGCCCTCGCCCGAGGCGGCGGGGAAGGCGGCCAGGAAGCGCTTGGCGAAGTTGGGCGCCGGGACGTAGTGGCGGCGTACGGGCTTGGGCAGGGAGCGGATCAGCTCGGTGACCAGGTCCTCGCGCAGGCCCGGGATCTGCCAGTCGAAGCCCTCGGCCGTGACCTGGTTGAGGACCTGGAGCGGGACGTGGACGGTGACGCCGTCCGCGTCGGCGCCCGGCTCGAACTGGTAGGTGACCTTGAACCGCAGCTCGCCCTGCCACCACACGTCCGGGTAGTCGTCCTTGGAGACCTCGCCGGCCCGCTCGTTGATGAGCATGGACTTCTCGAAGTTGAGCAGGTCCGGGTCCTCGCGGCGCTGCTTCTTCCACCACGCGTCGAAGTGAGCGCCGGAGACGATGTCCTCGGGGACGCGCTGGTCGTAGAAGTCGTAGAGCGTCTCGTCGTCCACGAGGATGTCGCGGCGGCGGGCGCGGTGCTCCAGTTCCTCGACCTCGCCGAGGAGTTTGCGATTGTCATGGAAGAACTGGTGGTGTGTGCGCCAGTCGCCCTCGACCAGCGCGTTGCGGATGAACAGGTCGCGGGAGGTCTCCGGGTCGATCCGCCCGTAGTTGACCTTGCGCTGCGCGACGACGGGGACGCCGTAGAGGGTCACCCGCTCGTACGCCATCACGGCCGCCTGCTTCTGCTCCCAGTGCGGCTCGCTGTACGTGCGCTTGATCAGGTGCTCGGCGAGGGGCTCGATCCACTCGGGCTCGACCTTCGCGTTGACGCGGGCCCACAGCCGCGACGTCTCGACCAGCTCGGCCGACATGATCCAGCGCGGTGCCTTCTTGAAGAGGGCCGAGCCGGGGAAGACCGCGAACTTCGTGCCGCGGGCGCCCAGATACTCGTTCTTCTCGCCCTCCTTGAGCCCGATGTGCGAGAGCAGCCCTGCCATCAGCGACTGGTGGACGCGGTCCGGGTCAGCGTCCTGCTCGTTCAGGGCGATGCCCATGGTCTTGGCGACCTGGCGCAACTGCGTGTAGATGTCCTGCCATTCGCGTATGCGCAGGTAGTTCAGGAACTCGGACTTGCAGGCGCGGCGGAAGGCCGAGGAGGACAGCGCCTTCTGCTGCTCGCGCACGTACCGCCACAGGTTCAGCAGCGCGAGGAAGTCGCTCGTCTCGTCCCTGAACCTGGCGTGCTGCTGGTCCGCCTGCTGCTGCTTGTCCGAGGGCCGCTCGCGCGGGTCCTGGATGGACAGCGCAGCGGCGATGACCATGACCTCGCGGGCACAGCCGTTGCGGTCGGCCTCCAGGACCATACGGGCCAGCCGGGGGTCGACGGGGAGCTGCGCGAGCTTCCTGCCCGTCGGCGTCAGGCGGGCCTTGGGGTCCTTCTGCTTGCCGTCGAGCGCGTGCAGTTCCTCCAGCAACTGGACGCCCGCCTTGATGCTGCGGTGCTCCGGCGGGTCGATGAAGGGGAACTTCTCGATGTCGCCGAGCCCGGCGGCGGCCATCTGGAGGATGACGGAGGCGAGGTTCGTACGGAGAATCTCCGCGTCCGTGAACTCGGGGCGCGAGAGGAAGTCCTCCTCCGAGTACAGCCGGACGCAGATGCCGTCCGACGTACGCCCGCAGCGGCCCTTGCGCTGGTTGGCGCTGGCCTGGCTGACGGGCTCGATGGGGAGGCGCTGGACCTTGGTGCGGTGGCTGTAGCGCGAGATGCGGGCCGTGCCCGGATCGATCACGTACTTGATGCCGGGGACCGTCAGCGAGGTCTCGGCCACGTTCGTGGCCAGCACGATGCGACGGCTCGAGTGGCGCTGGAACACGCGGTGCTGCTCGGCGTGCGAGAGGCGCGCGTACAGGGGCAGGACCTCGGTCCCGGGGAGCTGTTTCTTCTGGAGGGCGTCCGCCGTGTCGCGGATCTCGCGCTCTCCGGAGAGGAACACCAGGATGTCGCCGGGGGCCTCGCGGCGCAGCTCGTCGACGGCGTCGCAGATCGCGGTGACCTGATCGCGGTCGGGGGACTCGCTGTCCTCTTCGAGGAGGGGGCGGTAGCGCACCTCTACGGGATACGTACGGCCCGAAACCTCCACGATCGGGGCATCCCCGAAGTGGCGCGAGAAGCGCTCGGGGTCGATCGTCGCCGAGGTGATGATCACCTTCAGCTCGGGCCGTCTCGGCAGGAGTTGCGCGAGATAGCCGAGCAGGAAGTCGATGTTGAGGCTGCGCTCGTGCGCCTCGTCGATGATGATCGTGTCGTACTGGAGCAGCTCGCGGTCCTGCTGGATCTCGGCGAGCAGGATGCCGTCCGTCATCAGCTTGACCAGGGTGTGCCCCTTGACCTGGTCGGTGAAGCGGACCTTCCAGCCGACGGTCTCGCCCAGCGGCGAGTTCAGCTCGTCGGCGACGCGCTCGGCGACCGTGCGGGCCGCGATGCGGCGCGGCTGGGTGTGGCCGATGACGCCGTGGATGCCACGGCCCAGCTCCATGCAGATCTTGGGGATCTGCGTCGTCTTCCCCGAGCCCGTCTCGCCCGCGACGATCACGACCTGGTTGTCGCGTATCGCCTCCAGGATCTCGTCCTTCTTCTGGCTGACGGGCAACTGCTCGGGATACGTGATCCGGGGCACGGCCTCGCGCCGCGACTCGACCCGCAGCTCGGACTCGTCCATCGCGGCGGCGATCTCGGACAGCACGGCGGCCCGTGCCTCGGGCTTGCGGATCCTCCGCGCGCCGTCGAGACGGCGGCCCAGCCGCTGCCGGTCGCGCAGCATCAGCTCGGGCAGGCGCTCGCGCAGGGCGCCGGGAGCACCGGGAGCACCGGGAGCACCTTGAGCGTCGGGGGAAGGAGGCGTGGAAGTCGACATACCTGATCCAGGATCGCACCTCCCCGAATCGACTGGCGAACGAATTGCCCGGCGACGGGGGGACGGGCGGGGTTGTACGGGTGCGCTGCGGGGGGTTGCGGGGCGGGGGTGGGGCGGGCCCGGAGCGATGCGGGGGCGTCCCCTGGGTGCGGGGTGGCGGGGTGCCTGGCAGCACGGCCTGGCCTCTTCTGCGTAGGCTGGCCCGTAAACCCAGCACAGCCAGCGCGAGAGGTTCCGGAGGTTTCGCCGTCATGACCCGCAGCAGCACGCGGAGCCGCTCGACGGCCGTCGTGCTCGTGGGGCTGCTGGTGGCGCTGTGCGCCCTGTTGACGCCGAAGGCGTCGGCCACGGGGTCCTCCGGACAGGGCGCGTCCGGTGCCGTCGCCTCTGGTGCGGTCACCTCTGGCGCCGTCGCATCCGAAACCTCCGGCGCCGCTGGATCCGCCGGAACCGCTGTCCTGGCCGACGGCGCTGACAAGGCGCCCCACGACCCCGGCGCCCCGGGGTGCCACCGCTCGCAGGGCGGCGACGGCTCCCTCCCCGCGACCCGTGGCGGCGCCCCGCAGAGCCAGCCGCTGGTGCTCAGCGAGTGCCCGCTGCCCGCGTCGCACAGCGCGCTCGACGCGGCCCACGCCCGCCCGCCCGTGCGCGGGCCCTCTCCGCTGGCGCCGCCCACTCCCGTCGGCCTCTCCGTCCTGCGCGTGTAGAAGCGCCGGGGGGCTCGTGACGCATGCCCGTACGCGGGTCACGTCGCCCTGTCCTCCCCGGATCCGTCAGCCGTCAGCGCAGCTCAGCGCGGCTCAGCGCGGCTTTCCTCGCCTCTCTCCGCTTCTCACGCTCAGGAGACCCGTATGTCCAAGTCCTCCTCTCCTTCCCCCTCGCCCTCCCCTTCCCGTACGCCGTCCCGTCCCGGCTCCCGCAAGGGCGTCGTCATCGGCGTGATCGTCGCCGTGGTCGCGCTGCTGGCCGGGTGGCTGTCGCAGTTCGCCGTCCAGGGCGGTGGCGGAGCCTCGGGCAACGGCGGCAACGCCACCGTCGAGTCGGACGACTCCGCCTCCGGCGGCTCGCCCGAGCTGATGGCGCTCGCCAGGCGGGCCGACGGCGACCCGTTGGCGATGGGGAAGAAGGACGCGCCGGTCGTGATGATCGAGTACGCGGACTTCGGCTGCTCCTTCTGCGGCAAGTTCGCCAGGGACACCGAGCCGAAGCTCGTGAAGGAGTACGTCGAGGCGGGCGTGCTGCGCATCGAGTGGCGCAACTTTCCCATCTTCGGCAAGGGCTCCGAAGAGGCGGCGCTCGCGGGGTGGGCCGCGGGCCAGCAGGGCCGCTTCTGGCAGTTCCACGAGGCCGTCTACGCGGACGAGAAGGCCAAGGAGAAGGGGTTCGGCGAGAAGCGGCTGCGGGCCTTCGCGAAGCAGGCGGGCGTGCCCGACCTGGACCGCTTCGACCGCGACCGCGAGAGCAGCGCGGCCCAGAAGGCGCTCGGCCGCGACCAGGAGGAGGGCTACGGGCTCGGCGCCAGCAGCACCCCCGCCTTCCTCGTCAACGGCGAGCCGATCGCCGGAGCCCAGCCCGACGAGGTGTTCACGGACGCGATCGAGCGCGCCGCGAAGGCGGCGAAGGAGAAGAAGGAGCCGAAGGAGTCGAAGGGCACGGACGCGAAGACCGGCGACGAGGACAAGGGCGAGGACAAGGGCGAGGACAAGGGCGAGGGCGAGGGCGGGAGCGATAAGGGGAAGGACCAGTGACCGACGTCGGCTACCTCGCCGCCTTCCTCGGCGGCCTGCTCGCCCTGCTCAGCCCGTGCAGCGCCCTGCTGCTCCCGGCCTTCTTCGCGTACTCCATCGACTCGACGGGCAGGCTCGTCGCCCGTACGGGTGTCTTCTACCTCGGCCTCGCCACCACCCTCGTCCCCCTTGGCGCCGCGGGCTCGTACGCCGGACGCCTCTTCTACGGGCACCGCGACATCCTCGTCTCCGTCGGCGGCTGGCTGATCATCGCGCTCGGCGTCCTCCAGATCCTGGGCATGGGCTTCGCGCCGCGGAAGCTGCGGGAGGTCTCGGGCCGTATCAGGCCCACCACGGCCCTCTCCGTCTACGCGCTCGGCGCGGTCTACGGCCTCGCCGGGTTCTGCGCCGGGCCCATCCTCGGCAGCGTGCTGACGGTGGCCGCCGTGAGCGGCAACCCCTTCTACGGGGGGCTGCTGCTGGCGGTGTACGCGCTGGGCATGGCAGTGCCCCTGTTCCTGCTCGCGCTGCTGTGGGACCGGCTCGACCTGGGCCGCAGGCGCTGGCTGCGGGGCAGGGAACTGCACGCGGGACGGTTGCGGCTGCACACCACCTCGCTGCTGTCCGGGGGCTTCTTCATCCTGCTCGGCGCCCTGTTCCTCGCCTACGACGGCACGTCGGCGCTGCCGGGGCTGCTCGACGTGGACAGCGCGTTCGCGGCCGAGCGCTGGGCGGAACGCGCCGGGAACGCGGTGCCCGACGCCCTCCTGCTGGCCGGTATCGGAGTGGGCGTGGCGGCGGTGGCGCTCGGCCGCTGGGGCTGGCGGCGGCGACGGAGCGGGGCCGCCCGCACGGACCCGTAACCCCTCACCTGTCATCCGCCATCCGCACCGCTTCCATGAGAAAAGGTGCGAAGCCGGACTTAATGTGACGTTCATGAGCGAGCAGCACCACCCTCCCCACGGAGCACATGGACGCCGGCCCGCCAGGGGCGCCGCATGGCGGACGTTCAAGGAGTCGCCGTTCTTCCCCGCGACGGTGCTGGTGCTGATCGTCGCGGCGGCGGCGGGCCTCTTCGCCGGTTCGTACACCTACGCCATGGCCGACCCGACCCCGCACCACATCCCCATGGCCGTGGTCGGCACCGTGGACAGCCAGCGGGAGGCCCGCGCCTTCACCGCAGGGATGGAGAAGGCGCTGGGCTCCTCGCTGGAGGTGCGCCGCTATCCGACGGACGAGAAGGCCGAGCAGGCCGTCGAGGCGCAGGAGGTCTTCACCGTCCTCCGGGTGGAGAAGAAGGGGCGCGTGGAGATGGACATCTCCAGCGCCTCGGGCGCCTCCGTCGCGCAACTGCTGGAGAAGGCCGGCCCGAAGGTGGGCAAGGCCGTGGGCGTGGACGTGACGGTGAAGGACCTCAAACCGCTGGCCAAGGGCGACCCGCGCGGCCTGGCGATCTTCTACATCTCCCTCGCGGCCGTGATCATCGGCTTCGTCGGCGCCATCCAGCTCAGCGTCCACGCCCGCGCCCTCAACCCGCCAGAACGCATCGCCTTCACCGTCGCCTACGCGCTGCTCGGCGGCTTCGTGATCGCCGCGATCGTGGACTGGGGGCTGGACGCGGTACAGCTCCCCTTCGTGCAGTCCTGGCTGATCCTGGCGCTGACGATGTTCACGTCGGGCATGGTTTTCACCATGTTCAACACGCTCTTCGGGCGCTGGGCGATGATCCCCACCTGGGGCCTGATGGTGCTGCTGGGCAACCCCTCGTCGGGCGGCGCGGTCTCCTGGCCCCTGCTCCCCTCGGTCCTGGGCACGATCGGCCGCTGGCTCCCCCCTGGCGCCTCGGTCAACGCCCAGCACACGGCCGTCTACTTCCCCGGCTACCAGCACATCCAGCCCTACCTGGTACTGGCCGCGTGGGCGGTGGCCTCCTGCACCGTCTTCTGGCTCTGGCGCCACCGCCACCCGGGCGGCCGCCCCAAGGGCGGGGTTCACGCGGAGGGGTGAGGGGGCGGGGCTGTTGCGGTTATTTCGAATATTGCGGATACTGCTACTAGTCGGGTAGTGCCGACCGTGACGAAGGGATCTCCCGCACCACCTACCGCACATAGGGGCGCGCATATGTCCAAGATCGGTGTTCGTCCGGTGAAGCTCCCGGACGATAAGCAGGAAACCGCGAACCATGCCTTCGTAAGGGTTCGGTCGTATCTGGCGGAACACCAGAGTGCGTCCCAGGTCAAGGTCAGCGTTCAGGACGCCGGTGATCGTGAACCCCTGACTCTCCCCCGCGAGGCCGTTGAACTCCTCGCCTCGCTCCTCGCTCACCTCGGCGCGGGCCGGGCCGTGTCCATCGTTCCATCCGATGCCGAACTCACCACTCAGCAGGCCGCTGACCTGCTCAATGTGTCCCGGCCCTTCCTCATCGGCCTGTTGGACGCAGGAGAGATCGAGTACCGGACCGTTGGCACGCACCGCAGAATCACCGCGTCGTCCCTGCTGGAGTATCAGCGCAAGGACGATCATCGTCGTCGGCTGGTGGCCGACGAACTCACGCAGCTCGGCCAGGAGATGGGACCGATCTAGGGCATGGCCTTCACTGCCGTCTACGATGCCAATGTCCTGTATCCGAGCACCCTGCGTGACGTTCTTATCCGCGTGGCACAGGTCGGCCTCGTGCAGGCGAAGTGGACGGACCAGATCCTCGACGAGACCTTCCGTAATCTCAAGAAGAACCGGCCCGACATCGACCCGCACAAGCTGGACCGGACGCGGGAGCTGATGTCGGGTGCGGTTCGGGATGTGCTGGTCAAAGGGCACGAGCCGCTGATCGAGGTGCTCGATCTGCCCGACCCTGATGACCGACACGTCCTTGCCGCCGCCATTCGGGCGAAAGCGCAGGTCATCGTCACATTCAATCTGAGCGACTTTCCAGCGGAGAAGTTATCGGTGTGGGACGTGCAGGCCGTCCACCCGGACGCGTTCATCGAAGCGCAAGTGGATCTCTCGCCCCAGTTGGTGTTCGTGGTGCTGACGCAGATTGCGGATGCCCGGAAGAGCCCGCCGAACGCCGTGGTCGCAGACGTGATCGCCTCGCTGGAGAGGGAAGGGCTGGTCGGGTCAGCCGCGGCGCTGCGGGCCCTGGCCTGAGCTCCCGTGTGCATGGCGTCGATGTCGCGTGTCGCGCACAGCAAGAAGCCCCGGACGGGGATCCCGTCCGGGGCTTTCTGCTGTCCACGCGGTGTGGCTGGGGCCGGGGTCGAACCGGCGACCTTCCGCTTTTCAGGCGGACGCTCGTACCAACTGAGCTACCCAGCCGCAGCGGTCCTGACGGGATTTGAACCCGCGGCCTCCACCTTGACAGGGTGGCGAGCACTCCAAACTGCTCCACAGGACCTTGCGTTGTGCGAGACAAGTCTCGCACAGGATGGTGCGTGCCCCCAACGGGATTCGAACCCGTG
The DNA here is from genome assembly GCF_053611545.1 of Streptomyces sp. NPDC054796. Classification (NCBI taxonomy): domain Bacteria; kingdom Bacillati; phylum Actinomycetota; class Actinomycetes; order Kitasatosporales; family Streptomycetaceae; genus Streptomyces; species Streptomyces sp. NPDC054796. The sequence goes on from NZ_JBSHAO010000045.1 coordinate 27,797, forward strand.
CTACCGCCTTGAAAGGGCGGCGTCCTGGGCCACTAGACGATGAGGGCTGATGGCCCACCTGGGCGCTTCCTCTTCGCTCAGTCAGCGCCGTCGGGGACGTGAGAAGCATATGGGATACCGAGGGGGATCGCCAAAACGGTTAACGGGAGCCGCTGGGGGAGGGGGTCGGGGAGGAGCCGGGTTCGACGTCTTCGGGGAGGTGGCGGGAGACCTCGGCCGTCGAGAGGCCCAGGCCGCCCAGGGTGATCTCGTCCCACGCCTGGAGCCTGTCCTTGTCGCGGTCCAGGTAGAGGACGGACGCCTCGACCTGCTGCGGCTCGTCGCCCTCCACCGCGCGCAGCCCGCCGCCCCCCGTGGTGCCCTGGACCATCAGCCGGGTCCCCTGGGGCAGGACCTTGTTGTCGCGCTGGTGGGTGTGGCCCGCCAGGGCGAGAGGGACCAGCCCGTCGGCCTGCTCGGCGAGCACGGGGTTGTGGCCGACGGCGATGTCGACGGGCGTGCCTGCTGCCTTCTGGGCGCGCAGGCCGACCGCCAGGTCCTTGCCCGCCTTCTCCTCCGACGGGTCGCCCTCGGGCACCACCGAGCGGTCCGGGGTGAACTGCGGATCGCCCCAGCCCGCGAGGCGCAGCCCGGCGACATCGACCGGGACGCCGTTGTCGAGGACGTGGACCTCGTTGGCGTCGCCGCCCTTCTCGCGTGCGCGGCGGCTGTCGTCGGCCAGCTTCTCGAAGGCCTTCTGGGTGGTGGCCGAGTCGTGGTTGCCGCGCGCCCAGACGTACGGCGCTCCCAGGTCGGGGATCGGCTCCAGGAAGCCGTTCTCGGCGGCCGTGCCGTGGTCCATGGTGTCGCCGGAGTCGATGATCACGTCGATCTCGTACTGGTCCACCAGGGACTCGATGATGCGCCAGGCGGCCGGGTTCAGATGGATGTCCGAGACGTGCAGGACGCGGGTGGTGGTCGGGTCGGGCTGGTACGTGGGGAGGGTGGAGGTCGTCTCGTAGAGCTTGGAGACGTTGGTGACCAGGCGGGCCAGCTCCTGCTGGTAGACGTCGAAGTCGGTGACGATGCTGCGCGCGTTGCCGACGACGGACGGTGCGCTCGCCAGCAGCCCGGAGAACTTCGGCTCCAGGACGGACTTCGGGTTCCACGTCGCCAGCGCCGTACCGCCGGAGACCGCGAGCAGCGTCAGTGCGAGGCCGCCCGCGGCGAGGGCGCGGCGCGGGCGGCGGTAGACGGCGAGGCCGAGGGCCGTGGCCCCCAGGACGACGGCGACGGCCGAGCGCAGCGCGAGCCCGAGGGTGCCGGAGCGCACGTCGGAGGCGATCTCCTCCTGGAGGCCCTCTATCCGCTCCGGGTGGTCCACGAGGGCGGTGGCGCGCTCCTGGTCGAGCTGGTCGACGTCGACGTCGAGCCGGATGGGCGCGTAGTGGCTGCGCAGCTCCAGGGCGCCGAGCGGCGAGACGTTGATCTTGGTGCCCCCGGTGAGGGAGGGGCGCAGGGTCATGGTGGTGTCCATGGGGCCCACGGGCGTGCGGACGTTGCCGACGATCAGCAGCCCGAGCCAGGCGCCCAGCAGCACGACGGCGACGAGGCCCAGCGAGCGCCAGTACGGGTGCGGGGTGTGGGCCAGTTGGGCGGTGGGCGCGATGTGGTGGGAGCGGTAGCGGCGGAGCAGGGGGTCCGCGAGCCGCCGCGAGCGGAGCGCGGCGGTCACGACGGGCGCTGCGGCGGCCCTGGCGGCGGCGGTCCTGGCGGCGGCAGCGGCGGCAGTGGCGGCGCGGCGCAGGTGGCGCGGGGTGCGGGGGCGTCGTGTGCGGGGGTGACGGGGGCGGCGAGGGTGGCGAGAGTGGAGCGGATTGCCCGGCTTGTTGTCTTCGCTGGCTTCGCTGGCCATGTGGCCCCGTATGCCCCTGGGGCGGTGCGACTATGCGCCGTGGCCGTACCGTCGCGGCTCTCCGGAGGCGGCGGTACGGGGTGCCCATGCGCGAGCGGGGTGCGGTGGCCGACAATGGCCGGGTGCAGGAGATGACGCGCGAGGAGTTCGAGGAACTGGTGGCGCAGGCGCTCGACCGGATTCCGCCCGAGCTGACGAGGCTCATGGACAACGTCGCGGTGTTCGTCGAGGACGAGCCCCCGGCCGAGGACCCCGAGCTGCTCGGCCTCTACGAGGGGACCCCGCTCACCGAGCGGGGCGAGTGGTACGCCGGTGTGCTGCCGGACCGGATCACGGTCTACCGCGGGCCGACCATGCGCATGGTCGAGGCCGAGGGAGGCGATCACGAGCTGGTGGTGGCCGAGGTCGAGGTGACCGTGGTCCACGAGATCGCCCACCACTTCGGCATCGACGACGAACGGCTGCACGCCCTGGGGTACGGGTGAGCTCGCGGGACGGCGGGGGCGGACGGGGCGGCGGGGGTGGCCGGTACACCCACGGCGCGGCGCGTGACGGGAAGGCGCTCGCCGAGACCGAGGAGGCGGTGGACGCCGACGTCGATCTGCACGTCCCCGCCCACCGCGCCGAGACCGCCAGGGGCCGCGTCCGGCCCGTGCTCGGTGTCATCGCGGCGGGCGGCGCGCTGGGCGCCGTCGCGCGCTACGCGGTGTCGCTGGCCCTCCCCGCCGGCGCGGGCGGCTTCCCGTGGGGGATCTTCCTGGTCAACGTCGTGGGCTGCGCCCTCATCGGGGTGCTGATGGTGCTGGTGAGCGAGCGCGACCGTGACGCGCGTACGCATCCGCTGGTCAGGCCGTTCCTCGGGGTGGGGGTGCTGGGCGGCTTCACGACGTTCTCGACGTACGCGGTCGACGCGGCCCGCCTGCTGGAGCGCGGCCCGCCGGCGGAGGGCCCCGCGCGGGCCGGGACGGCGCTCGCGTATCTGGCCGGGACGCTGGTGGCCGCGCTGGCCGCGGTGTGGCTGGCCGCCGTGGTCACGCGCACCGCGCTGGACCGGCGCGCGGGCCGTCGCGGACCGGCCTCTCCCGACGCGCCGCAGGGGCGTACGGAGCAGCGCGCCGCCAAGGGGGCGGCGGCACGGTGACCTGGCTGCTCATCGTCGTGGGGGGCGCGCTCGGCGCCCCGCTCCGCTACCTCGCCGACCGCGCCGTGCAGACGCGCCACGACTCCGTCTTCCCCTGGGGCACGTTCGCCGTCAACGCGGCGGGCAGCCTGGTGCTGGGCGGGCTGACGGGCGCGGCGAGCGTGGGCGGCGCCGGGTCGGGGACGATGGCGCTGCTGGGCACGGGGCTGTGCGGCGCGCTGACCACGTACTCGACCTTCTCGTACGAGACACTGCGGCTCGCCGAGCGCGGCTGGCGGTTCCTCGCGCTGGCGAACGCGGTCGCCTCCGTCCTCGTCGGACTGGGCGCGGTCTTCCTCGGACTGACCCTCGCGCGTGACCTGTTGGGGTGACGGGGAGTTGGGCACTGCGCCCACTCGGCCGAACGCCCGCGCCTGGAGGTCCCCCATCGTGCGCCGTTTCCGTCCTGTCCCCGCCGCCTCTGCCACCACCGCCGTGCTCAAGGCGACGGCGGGCGCCCTGATACTCGCGAGCGTGAGCGGCTGCATGACCGTCCACGGCTCCGGCGGGCACGGCCAGGACGGTGCGACGCCCGGCGGGCGCGGCGGAGGCACGAGCAGCGCGGGGGAGCCCGCGCCCGACGGCGGGGTCGCCGAGACCGGGCACGAGCGGTTCGACGACGGCAAGGGCGGGAAGCGCGGCAAGGGCGGCAAAGGCCGCTCGGGCAAGGGGCGCGGCAAGGGCGAACGCGACGGCTCGGGCAAGGACGGGGACGCCCGTGACGGCTCGGGCTCGCGGGGCGGCGCGGACGCGGGGGCGCGGCCCTCCTCCGAGGTCCCGCCCCGCGCCACCTACCCCAACAGGCCGCCGGACTCCGGCACTTCGGGCACCTCAGGCGGCGGCTCCGGCTCCGGGTCCGGCTCTGGCTCGGGTGGCGGATCGCCGACGGCCACGCCGACACGCGCGCCCGAGCCCCCGAGCCCGAGCCCCACGCGTACGGACGACCCGCCGCCCCCGGACTCCGGCGACAGGGCGGGCGGCGGCGGCTCCTCCTCCCCGGCCTGAGCGCGACGGGAGGGGCGTCGGAGACGAGCGGAGGCGGCAGCGACGGCGGAGGAGACGGAGCACACGGAGGACGGGGAGATCGTCATTTGCGCCTTGTGCCGTGGGGTGCGTATGCTGGTAGATCGTTTGATCCCATTTGCCCGGCGCCCACATCAGAGCGCGCCGTGTGGCGCGTTTCCTGCCTGACCGTGGCTGACCGCATTGAGGCGGTCGTTTGCGAATTCACGGAGTCTGGGCACGTGCCGATGACTCCGAGAGGTTCGTTTTTCGCATGTCTGTTGCCACCCCCGACGCCGTCCTGCCCGAGGACGAGGAGACCGTCACCTTCGGTGATCTGGGTCTCCCCGAGCAGGTCGTACGCAAGCTCGCCCAGAACGGCGTCACCACCCCCTTCCCCATCCAGGCCGCGACGATCCCGGACGCGCTGGCGGGCAAGGACATCCTCGGCCGCGGCCGTACCGGCTCCGGCAAGACCCTCTCCTTCGGTCTGCCGCTGCTGGAGCGCCTGACCAAGGGCCGTACGGAGCGCAAGCGCCCCCGCGGCGTCATCCTCACCCCCACCCGCGAGCTGGCGATGCAGGTCTCCGACGCGCTCCAGCCGTACGGTGACGTGCTCAGCCTCAAGCTCAAGGTCGTCTGCGGCGGCACGTCGATGGGCAACCAGATGTCGGCGCTGGAGCGCGGCGTCGACATCCTCGTCGCCACCCCGGGCCGCCTGCGCGACCTGATCAACCGCGGCGCCTGCTCCCTCGACGACGTCGAGGTCGCCATCCTCGACGAGGCCGACCAGATGGCCGACCTCGGCTTCATGCCCGAGGTCACCGAGCTGCTGGACCTGGTGCCCAAGGGCGGCCAGCGGATGCTCTTCTCCGCGACGATGGAGAAGGAGATCGACTCCCTGGTCAAGCGCTACCTCACCGAGCCGGTCGTCCACGAGGTCGACGCCGCACAGGGCGCCGTCACGACGATGACCCACCACGTGCTCGTCGTGAAGCCGCGCGACAAGGCCCCGGTGACCGCGGCCATCGCCGCGCGCAAGGGCCGCACGATCATCTTCGTCCGCACCCAGCTCGGCGCCGACCGCATCGCGGAGCAGCTGCGCGAGTCGGGCGTCCGCGCCGACGCGCTGCACGGCGGCATGACCCAGGGCGCGCGCACCCGCACCCTCGCCGACTTCAAGGAGGGCAAGGTCAACGCGCTGGTCGCGACGGACGTCGCCGCGCGCGGCATCCACGTCGACGGCATCGACCTCGTCCTGAACGTCGACCCGGCCGGGGACCACAAGGACTACCTGCACCGTTCGGGCCGTACAGCGCGCGCGGGCCAGTCCGGCACCGTCGTCTCGCTCGCGCTGCCGCACCAGCGCCGCCAGATCTTCCGGCTGATGGAGGACGCGGGCGTCGACGCCTCGCGCCACCTCATCGGCCGCGGCGACGTCTTCGACGAGGACGTGGCCCGCATCACCGGCGCCCGCTCGCTCACCGAGGTGCAGGCCGAGTCGGCCGCCAACTCGGCCAAGCAGGCGGAGCGCGAGGCGCTTCAGCTCACGCGTCAGCTGGAGCGTGCGCAGAAGCGCGCGACGGAACTGCGCGAGGAGTCGGAGCGCCTGACGGCGCGCGCGGCGCGCGAGCGCGGCGACGACCCCGAGACCGCCGTTGCCGAGGCCCAGGCGGCCCTGGCCGCCGAGGTCGAGGCGGAGGCCGAGGAGGAGCTGCGCCGCGAGCAGCGCAGGGAAGAGCGCGAGCGGCGCGAGGCGCAGCGCGGCGACCGCGGTGACCGTGGTGAGCGCGGCGGCGACCGTGGCGACCGTCGTGGCGACCGCCCGTCCTACAACCGCGACCGCGGCGGTGACCGCGGCGACCGCGGCGGGTACCGCCGTGACGACCGTCGCGACGGTGACCGTGGCGGCGACCGCGGCGGCTTCCGCCGTGACGACCGCCCGTCGTACAACCGCGACCGCCGCGACGGCGAGCGTGGCGGTGACCGCGGCGGCTTCCGTCGCGACGACCGCCCGTCGTACAACCGCGACCGCCGCGACAACAACCGCTCGCACGAGCAGCGCCGCCCGTCGGGCCGCCACGACGACCACCGGGGCGGCGACCACCGTGGCAGCGGACGCCCCCTTGAGCGCCGCACGGACAAGCCGCGCTGGAAGCGCAACGGCTGACACCCGTCCTCGAAGGTGAATGCCTTCGAGATGCGGCAGACCAGCGGGCTATGCTGCTGGGGCGGGCCGTTAGCTCAATTGGCAGAGCAGTGGACTTTTAATCCATTGGTTGTGGGTTCGAGTCCCACACGGCCTACGCCAAACCCCAGGTCAGACATCGTCTGACCTGGGGTTTTCCTGTGCGGCGGCGACCCGGGACGATGCGCCGCCGCGCCCGTCTCCCGGGTGGGTGTCAGGCGGCGTGGGGGCCGGGGGCGGCGCTGCCTTCGTACTGGTTGAGGTTGGAGACGAGTTCGGTGAGGCCGGGGTCGGCGTCGTAGCGGCGTTGGTGCAGGGCGGCGATCTTGTCGCCGGACGCGGGGTCGGGGTCGTCGGTGACGTCGAAGGAGACGAACTTGTCGACCAGCGGCAGCCCGATCTCGTCGGTGCGGCGGTGGGCGGGGTGGATGAGGTACTCCCAGTAGCCCTCCAGGTCGGCTATCTGGAAGGTGGCGCCCCACTCGTACTCGCCGCCGTGGTCGCGGCCGACGAGGAAGGAGCGTACGGACGGGATGACCTCGCCCTGGTTGCGCAGGCTGGCGAGGGCGTCTTCGAGCTGTTCCGGCGTCGTGCCGGGCTTGATGGTGAAGCGGATGCAGTGATGGATCATCAGAGTGCTCCCTTTCCGGAGTCTTCGGAGTTCATTGCTGTGATGGATGTGGTCGGTGCGTGACGGGACCCGTCGCGGACACGCCGGACATGGCGGACACGCTGGGCTTGGCGGGTCAGACCGGCTGTAAGGGCGGCCAGGGCCGCCCCGGCCGCCATCGCCCCTCCCGTCCACGCGAACGCGGCCGCGAGGCCGGTTTCGTGGACGAGGGGCTGGAGGGCCAGCGGCGAGAGGAACTGCCCGAGGAAGATCCCCGTGACGAGCCCGCTGAGGACGCGTCCACGCCGCCCGTCGGGGGCGAGTTCGCTCAGGCGCAGGTTGAGGTTGGGCACGACGAGCCCGGCACCCGTACCGCCGACGAGCATCCCGGCCAGGACGTGGCCGACCGTGCCGGCCGTCCCGACCAGCAGCCAGCCGGTGCCCAGCAGCGCGACGCTGACGGCGGTGACCGCGGTGGTGGCCAGCCGCCGCCGCAGGTAAGGGAAGGCCAGCGCGCCGAACGCCCCGGACAGCGTGCTCCCGGCGACCACCGCCCCGACGACGCCGGGACCGCTGCCGAAATCCCGTAGCAGGAACGGCAGTTGGGTGGGCCCCATGTAGAACGCGAGCGTCGCGACGAGCGCCAGCAGGTACACACCGGCGATGCGGCCCGTGACGCCGCGCCGCGGGGGCCGCCCCCGCGGCGCGGGCTCCCCGGCACCGGAACCCGTGCCGCGCCTGCCCCGCGGATCCTCCCGCAGGGCGACGAACGCCAGGACGGCGACGGCGGCCGAAACGGCGTACAGCCAGAACGGCGCACGCCAGCCGACCCCGGCCAGGACCCCGCCCAGCGGCAGGAAGACGACCCCGCCCAGGCTCGCGAACGCCTGCTGCAACCCGAGGAACGAGGCCCGTCGCGCCCCCTCGAACCAGTCGGTGACGGTCGCGCTGACCGCCGTCATGATCCCGCCCACCGCGACGCCGAGCAGCGCCCGCGTCGCGAGCAGCACGTACAGGTCGGTGGCGAAGAATCCCGCCGTGCCGCTGACGGCGTACAGCACGAGGCCGGACACCAGCAGCGAACGTCGCCCGACACGGTCGGCGATCAGCCCGGACACCGGCGCGCTGACGGCGATGGCGAGCGAGGTGATGGTCAGTACGAAGCGGACGAGGAGCCCTCCGCCGGGTGCTTCGGCGAACTCCTCGCTCATCGCGGGCAGTCCGGGGGCGATGATCGCCGCGGCCATGAGGGTCAGCGTGGCCGAGGCCAGTACGGCGGCGCGGGCCGCGCGCGTGGGTGGTGCCTCCCGCGCCGGGGCGGGCTGTGCCGTGGTGGTGAGGGTCATGGTCACCCTTCCAGTGCCTATGTGTGGTTGACCACTCACTCTCATGGCCGAAAAAAGGGCCGCGGAGAGCGCGGTGCGGTGTGTGAGGTCACCCCCTTCCTGCGGGGATCGGCTCAGGGGTGGCGTAGCCCCTCGGACAGGGTCCGGGCCCAGGGGGCGTCCAGTTCGTGGGCGCCGAGGGCGACCACGAGGTGGCAGAGCATGCCTACGGCGAAGAACCGCTGAACCTCCGCCTCCGGTGCGCCGGAGATTCCCCGTACGTACTCGACCAGGCGCGCGTAACCAGTGCGTACCGCCTCGCGGACGGCGGGTTCGGAGGCTGCCGCGCACTGTGCGTGGAGCTGGAGCAGCAGCAGGTCGCGGTCCGAGATGAGTTGGGCGTACGCGTTGCCCATCGCGTCCAGGACTTCTCGCGCGGAACTTCCCCGCGCGGCGGCGGCTCCGTCGCCCAGGCTCTCGCGGATCCGCGTGAAGCAGTGCTCCACCACCGCTACGAACAGTGCTTCCTTGTCGGGGAAGAGACGGTAGACGTACGCCTGTGAGATGCCGGCCCGCTGGGCCACGTCCGTGGTCCTCGTGCCGAAGTAGCCGCGGTCCGCGAACGCGCTGACCGCGGTCCGCAGAACTGTCCTGCGGCGTTCGTCGGCGGTCGAGAGCTGTCGGTGCGGGGTCGGCTTTGACATGTGAGTAATAAACCACTCACAGGTGGGGGTGTCAACCGAGCCGCCCCGCGCCGCCCCGTGCCGTGCCGCGTCAGTCGTTTTCCGGGGCTGTTTCGGTGCGGGCTGTTTCGGTGCCGGTGAGGGTCCACATGGCCAGGAGGTCGAGTGCCTGTCGGGAGGCCGAGCCGGGTTCCGCGGTGTAGACGAAGAGGGTGGTGTCGGGGTCTCCGGGCAGGGTGAGCGTCTCGTACTGCACTGTCAGTTCCCCCACCAGGGCGTGGTGGAGGCGTTTGGAGCCGTGGGTGCGCTGGTGGACCCGGTGCTCTTCCCACCAGTGCGCGAATTCGGGGCTCTTCTCGCCCAGTTCCGCGATGAGGTCGTTGGTGGCCCGGTCCTCCGGGTCCCGTCCGGCCTCCAGGCGCAGGCTCTCTACGGCGGCCCGTGCCTGCTCCTCCCAGTCGAGGAACAGGGAGCGGGGTTCGTCGCCGAGGAACATCCAGCGTGCGTAGTTGCGGTGCCGGGCGGGCAGCTGGTCGAAGTCGGTGAACAGCGCCGTGGCCATGCGGGTGGCCGCCAGGACGTCGCTGCGGCGGCCGAGGACCAGGACCGGTTCGCCGTCGAACGTGTCGAGGAGCTGGCGCAGGCCGGGGCGGAGTCTCTGCACGCCGCGGCTGCGGCTGGGGCGCCGTGACGGTGTGGCCGTCACACCGAGGAGGGTGTGCAGGTAGGTGCGTCCCGCTTCGTCGAGGTTCAGGGCGCGGCAGAGCGCGTCCACGACGCCGGGCGACGGGGCGATGGGGCGTCCTTGTTCGAGCCGGGCGTAGTAGTCGCTGGAGACGCCTGCCAGGCGGGCGACCTCCTCGCGGCGCAGGCCCGGCACACGCCGCGTGCGGCTGTCCGGCGGAAGACCGGCCTGCTCGGGATCCACCTGGCCGCGCGCCTTGCGCAGAAAGCTTCCCAGCTCACGGTTGTTCTCAGCCATACCGGACAGCATCGCGCACGCACGCGAATCCCGCGTGGGTCCGCGAGTCCTAGTCAGCCCGGCCCCGCTGTCGCACAGGGCCCGCTACGGACCTCCACGGGGACCGGTGACGGGCCAGGCTGGACGTGCGTCCCCAGAACCCGGGCCGCCGCGGTCACCGAACCCCTCCTCCGGGACGGCAGACCGCGCAAACTGTCCTTCACCGGATCCACCTCCGTCGGGCGCCGCCTCCTCCTCGCGCAGGCCGCCGGCACCGTGCTGCGCACCTCGATGGAGCTGGGCGGCAACGCGCCGTTCCACCTCGTCCAGGCAGGCACGGACCCCGTCGTGGTCCGTGACGTCCAGGGTCCGCACCGTCAGATCCACGCCCTGGCGTGCGGCCTCGGCGCGCAGGACGGGCTGGAGGTCGAAGGCGGACTGGCCGGGCTCGGGGAAGAACGCGTCCAGATACACGAGTTGCCGGATGTGCCGCGGCCGCTCGTTTCCGGCACCGGCGATGACCATGCCTCCGTAGCTGTGGCCCACGAGGACCACGTCGGTGAGGTGGTGTCCGTCGATCAGCGCGACGATCTCGGCGATATGCGTGCGCAGTCCGACGCCGGGTCCGGCCGGGGCGAGCGAGGGGCACAGGACGGTGTGGCCGGACGTGCGCAGCCGGGGGGCGGCCCGGTCCCACGCCCAGCCTCCGAGCCAGGAACCGTGCACGAGAACGAAGGTGGCCATCACGCCTCGGCCTCCGCCTCCGCCTCCGCTTTGGCCTCCGCCTCGGCCTTGGCCGCCCAGGAGGAGCGGATGTCCCGCAGAACCCACTTCAGGCGGTCGTCGGGGATCAGGAACCCGCCGACTCCGGACGAGAACAGCACGTCGTACACGCGCGGGGACACCTCGCTGAGCCGCTCTCCGAAGTCCTCGTCGTCCTCCGGTCTCGCGGGGAGCAGGATGACGATGGTGTCGTCCCGCTGTTCCACCGCTTCGACGGCGAAGTCCTCGCTCGGGCTGTGGCCCGACTCCTCGCACAGCACTGCTTTCGGGTCGGCGACGAGCCTTTCCCGGTAGCCGCTGTCGTTGACGAGCCGGAGTGCGTGGACGGTGCCCGCGTCATGCTTCATGGTCGCTCCGTTCCGCGTCGGTGCCGGTGCCGGTGCCGGTCCGGGCCTCGTGGAAACTCCGGCGCATGGCCAGCAGTCCGGTCTTGAGCCGTTCGGGCAGCATCCAGACGAAGTTGTCCCCGCTGCGCCATAGGTCCATCAGGTTCACGGGCTCGTGGCGGTCGGGCTCGTCCGGCCGCTTCGCGGGTGGGACGACGTAGTACAGCGTGTCGCGCTTCTGTAGCCTGACCTGCACTTTGACCCCTGGGGGCACGTGCACGCCCATGGATGCCAGGGCGTTCAGGGGCTCGCGCTCCAGCCGCTCGGCGAGGCCCGGGTCCTCCCAGGCGCGGCGGGTGAGCGCCGCTTCGAGATCCTGGTCCTCGCTCCGGGCGGGTGCCTCGCGCCCTCTCGTGGGGAGCGCGGCGACCACCTCGACCTCCAGCAGGTATGGCGGTGCGAAGAGTGAGGACACGCCCACCAGCGTGCTCGCGGGTGCTTCCGACACACCGGCCCGCAGCGGTCCGAAGATCGCGGGCAGCAGCTCCGGGGTGTAGTCGACGACGTAGACGGTCTCTCTGACGATGTCGTTCCGGGTGGCGCCGACCGCGGCGAGCGCGGCGTCGAGGTTGCGGGCGATCTGTGCCGCCTGGGCCTCGTGGTCGCCGGGCCCCACGACCTGTCCTTCCGCGTCCCAGGCGACCTGCCCGGAGAGATGCGCGAGTCGTGTTCCGTCGACGGTGACGACCTGGGTGATCTGGTCGGAGGGGTTGTGCACGGACGGTGGATAGACGCGGCTCACGGGCATGGTCCGCTCCTACGGGCCTGGCCCGCCCCCACGACGATCACATCGGTGCCCATAGGAGTGGTCCTCTCCTAATTAATGAACATTGTTCAGTAATTACTATACTCAGACCCATGAACTCTCCGTCAAGCCCGACCAGAGGCCGCCCTCCGCGGCTCGACCGGGCCCGTACCCTCCAGACCGCGCTCGACCTGCTGAACGAGTCCGGCCTGGACACACTGACCATGCGCCGGCTCGCCGACGCGGTGGGCGCCCAGGCGGGCGCGCTGTACCGCTACTTCGCGACCAAGCAGGACCTGCTCACCGCGATGGCCGAGCGCATGGTCGAAGGCGTCGGGGCCGCCGCCGGGCCGACGGGGGACGGCGACTGGAGCGAGGGGGTGGCGCACATGGCCCGCGCGCTGCGTGCGGCCCTGCTCGCCCATCGCGACGGCGCACGCGTCTACGCCGGTACGCACTCGACCGGCCCGAACACCCTGGGCTTCGCCGACAGCCTCGTCGGCGTACTGCGAGAGGCGGGCTTCGACGACGGCGAAGCGGCGCGGGCGCTCTACGCGGTGGTCAACTTCACCGTCGGCCACACGCTGGAGGAACAGGCCGCCCTCCAGCCGGAGGGCGAAGGACCCCCCGCTGATGCGGGGGGTCTCCACGACGCGGTGGTGGCAGGGGCCTATCCACACCTCTCCGCCACCCTGCCGGTGCTCACCAGTACGGACTTCACGGCGCACTTCGAGTTCGGACTGCGGCTGCTCCTGGACGGGCTGCGCGCTGTGCGGCAGTGAGCCCACGGGTGGCTGCTCGCGGGGCGTGGGCCTGACGACGGCGCGTTCCGCCGTGGGGAGTGGGGAGTGGGGGTGGGGGTTGTCAGCGCCCGGCGAGCGCCCGGCCGGCGTCGCGCGCTGCGGTGAGCGCCCCGGTGTGCTGCTGCTGGGCGAGGTCGCGCAGGTCCTCCATGCCGGGGGTGGTGGCGGCGAGGGTGAGTTCGCGCTTGATCACGGTCAGCTCCGCCTGCCAGAGGTCGGCGAGGATCCGCTCCAGGTAGGGGGTGGAGTGGTCCCAGCCCTCGCGCGGGGTGCCGGGGCCGTAGCCGCCGCCCAGGGTGGTGGCCAGCACGGTGGGGGTGCCCTTGAGCAGCGGGGTGGTGGCGCCCGCGCCCGCGATGACGAGGTCCACCCAGGTCTTGAAGTGCTGGGAGACGCCGTAGTTGTAGAGCGGTACGGCCAGGATCGCGGCGTCCGCGCTCTGCACCTCCTCGGCCAGGACCGCGCTCAGGGCCAGCGCCTCGCGCTGGGCCGGGGTGCGCTCGGCTTCGGGAGTGAAGCCCGCGGTGGTGGCGAGCGTCCAGGCGTCGGCGGGCAGCGCGTCGGTGCCGAGGTGGCGCCTGGTCACCGTGCCCTCGGGGTGGGCCGAGGTCCACTCGGCCTCGGAGGCGTCGGCGATCTCGGCGCCGGCGGAGGCGCCGGGCAGGATGCTGGCGTCCAAACGGAACAGGTTCATGGTCGTGGTCCTCCGGAAGGGAGCGGTCGTGAGTGGGTGGGGCCGTGCTGTGCTGCGTCGTGTCCTGGGGCGGTGACGAACCGGAGGTGCCGCATACCGGTCGCGGCGCCGTCCACGAGAGCATAAACGGACTTTACCCCGCTTCGTATTCCTGCCTGTAGATTGACGTCCGTGGACCGCCCCGTAGTGCCCTTCGGAAAGCCGCGCGCCGAGCGCGCCGATGCGGTGCGCAACCGTGAGCACCTGCTGCGAGCCGCCCGCGAGATGCTCGCGGAGCAGGGCGTGGACAAGGTCACGATGGACGGCCTCGCCGAGCGTGCCGGGCTCGGCAAGGGCACCGTCTTCCGCCGCTTCGGCACCCGCGCCGGCATCTTCCGGGCGCTGCTCGACGCGGACGAGCGGCGCTTCCAGGAGCAGGTGATGTCAGGGCCCCCGCCGCTGGGCCCCGGCGCCGAGCCCGCCGAACGCCTGATCGCCTACGGCCGCGCCCGCATCGCCTTCCTGCTGGACCACCAGGCCATCGCGCGGGCCGCCATCGACCGCAACCGGCCGGCGCCGGTCGGCGACGCGTCGGTCACCCAGCTCCACATCCGCATGCTGCTCCCCAAGGCAGCCCCGATGCCGGACCTGGACGGTGTCGCGGTCCAGCTCACCGCCGCCCTTGAGGGCCCCCTGCTGCTCTACCTGTCGCGCCCCGGCACCGACACGGGCCTGACGGCCGAGGCCGACGACTTCCTCGGCGACGCCTGGCAGACCCTGATCGAACGCCTGGTGCGCTGACCTGGACCGGTGGCCTTGGTCGTGAGTTCGAGCCCCACACGGCCTACCGGCAAGATGCTCTATACAGGGCGTAGAACGGCGATGCCGGGGCCCGGCCACTTACCCTGGCCGGGCCCCGTCGCTGTCAGGAAGCCTCTTGCGTGTCCGATATGAGCGCGATCGTCGAGTGGCGCAGTGCCGGCTTCACACGCGGTATTAGGATCGGTTCTCATGCCGAAGTCTGACGCACTGCTTGTCGACATTGCCACTCTGGTGGAGTCCGGGCACAGCAATCAGATGTCTCTGACCGTGGTCGCCGGTGGCGCTGTCATCACGGGGCGGCTGGCTCCCCAAGCCGTCTGGCGGCAGCGGGTGTCGGAGGTTCTGGCGGACTCGGCCAGCTTGGGTGACTTCTCCGCCGTTTTCGCTGCGATGCGCGACGAGGGCCCGCCCGAGCATCTGCATTTCCATGTGGCGCGAATTCTGCAGGGCACGGTGGGGATTCCGGAGACGGGCGGGATGTACCGCGTGGCGATCGAGGACATCAGTGCCTGGACCATGGGCGACTTCAGCTACTCCGACCACTGATCCGCTGCCGCGCCGGGAAACCTGCCGTGCACGTGGTGAGGGGCCGACCGGAATACTCCGGTCGGCCCCTCACCGCTGTGTGGACGGCGCCACGCGCCTGCCTGCCGGTCAGACGGCCGCAGGGGTGCCGAGCATGGCGGAAGCCTCTTGCCAGGGGGTGAGCACACGCGTGGGCGCGGTGGCCCGGGGAAGGTCGCGGCAGGTGAAGCCGAGCCGGTTCATGGCCCGGAGCACTTCGGCGGCACTGAAATCGCGGCGGTCCTGGCGTGTGACGACCTCGCCGACCTGTTTGACGGGGTAGGTGCGGCGCCCGATGATCACGGACTCGCCGAGGACTTCCTCAGGCTTGACGCCCTTCATCGATTGCAGAACGCCGGCCTTGGTGAGGTCGAAAGGGAAGCGGGCGATGACACAGCGCATGGTGATGCCTCACGGGGAGAAGGACGAAGGGGGTGGTGCGGCCGTGGCTGAGGCTGTTCAGCGGGCGAGGGCGAGAGCGAGGGCGGGGACGCCCGGAGCGCTGCCGAGTTCATCGACCACGGGCAGGGCGTCGAGCCGTCGGTAGCGCATCGCGCGCCGGGCTCTGCTCATGGCCGTCGCGGGAGAGGCGGACGGGCCTATGCCGCCGCGTCGAAGGAGGACCGCCGTGCCGCGGCGCGCCGGGCGCCCGAGGCGGGGCTGCGTCGGCCACGTGAGCCCGAGCTGCGCTTGCGCCGCTCGGCCGCCACCGGTGCGGTGATCGTCACGGGGACGCCGGAGGGCGTTCGGGCGCCGGTGATCCGGCTGAGCGCCTCTTCGCCGGAGCGGACCTGGGTGGTCTGGGAGACGATGCCGGCGGCCGCCATGAGGCGGGTCACGTCGCGGCGCTGGTGGGGGGTGACCAGGGTGACGACGCTGCCGGATTCGCCGGCGCGCGCGGTACGGCCGCTGCGATGGAGGTAGTCCTTGTGGTCGGTCGGCGGGTCGATGTTGACGACGAGGTCGAGGTTGTCCACGTGGATGCCGCGGGCGGCGACGTTCGTGGCCACCAGCACGGAGACGTGCCCGGTCTTGAACTGGGCCAGGGTCCGGGTGCGCTGCGGCTGTGACTTCCCGCCGTGCAGCGCCGCGGCCCTTACTCCGCTGTTCAGCAGGTCCTGCGTCAGCCGGTCGACGGCGTGCTTGGTGTCCAAGAACATGATCACCCGGCCCTCGCGCGCTGCGATCTCCGTCGTCGTCCGGTGCTTGTCGGCGCCGTGGACGTGCAGCACGTGATGCTCCATCGTGGTCACCGCACCTGCGGACGGGTCGACGGAGTGGACGACCGGGTCGGTGAGGTAGCGGCGGACCAAGAGGTCGACGTTGCGGTCGAGGGTGGCGGAGAACAGCATCCGCTGGCCCTCGGGGCGCACCTGGTCCAGGAGCGCGGTGACCTGGGGCATGAAGCCCATGTCGGCCATCTGGTCGGCCTCGTCCAGGACGGTGATCGCGACCTGGCCGAGACGGCAGTCCCCGCGCTCGATGAGGTCCTTGAGCCGTCCCGGCGTCGCGACGACGACCTCGGCGCCACCGCGCAGCGCATTGGCCTGCTTGCCGATCGACATGCCGCCGACGACGGTGGCCAGGCGCAGCTTCACCGAGCGGGCGTAGGGGGTGAGTGCGTCGGTCACCTGCTGGGCCAG
The DNA here is from genome assembly GCF_053611545.1 of Streptomyces sp. NPDC054796. NCBI lineage: Bacteria > Bacillati > Actinomycetota > Actinomycetes > Kitasatosporales > Streptomycetaceae > Streptomyces > Streptomyces sp. NPDC054796. The sequence goes on from NZ_JBSHAO010000045.1 coordinate 44,059, forward strand.
CTCACGCGTCGGCACGAGGACCAGGGCCAGCGGCTGGCGGGGCTCGGCGCGCTGTCCGGCGGTGCGGGCCAGCAGAGCCAGTCCGAAAGCGAGAGTCTTGCCCGAACCGGTGCGCCCGCGCCCCAGGGCATCACGGCCCGCGAGGGTATTGGGCAGCGTCGCGCCCTGGATCGGGAACGGAACGCTCATCCCTTGGGCGGTCAGCGTCGCGCTGAGCTGCTCGGGCATGTCGAGGTCGGCGAACGCCTCCACCGCGGGCAGAGCGGGAGTGACCGTCTCCGGCAGGGCGAACTCGCCCTGAACCGCCGCGGGCCGCCTGCCCTGACCACCGGAGCGACCCTGACCCCTGGGGCGGCTCGGCCCCCCTGAACGGCTCGGGGCGGGGGAGCCGAAGCGGTCGCCCCGCTTCGGACCGGCGCCGGAGCCGAAGGCGGGGCCGTTGCCCCGACGGGGGCGGGAGGAGCGGCTGTTCGTACGTGTGGGGTTCATTGGGAACCTTCCTTGATATGGCACGTATCAAGGAATTCCCGCGACGGAAGAGAAGTGCGGGGAACCACAAGAACGGGCCGAATGGAATGGGAAAAAAATCTGACGTGCAGCGCAGCGCTGCACTGCGCAGGAAACTGAATCGGTGACATTCCGTGGATGTCACATCCAGGACGTGACCGACGGAGCTGCGGAGAGGAGCGCATCCCGGGGAAATCCGCGGCGGGCTCCGTGGTCCCAGGTGGCAGCGTCAGGCCGGAACGATGTTCTCGGCTGCGGGACCCTTCTGGGTCGGTGTGATGTCGAAGGTGACCTTCTGGCCTTCGAGCAGCTCACGGAAGCCCTGGGCGGCGATGTTCGAGAAGTGGGCGAACACGTCGGCACCGCCGCCGTCCTGCTCGATGAAGCCAAAGCCCTTGGCTGCGTTGAACCATTTCACGGTTCCTGATGCCACGTCATATCTCCTTCAGGGCGGTACGCCGGGGCCCGCGATGAGCGGGTTCCTGGTCGCCGCGATGATGCCCTGTCCGGAAAAGTGACCGGCAATACAAAAACGCCTCCAGGGACCGAGAATTCCGGTGAAGGCGTCTGAAGCTTCGGGAACCACAACCGCAACTGACACCGACCGTAGCACGAGGTGAAGGCCCGCGTGCGGTAAATAATTCCGCTCTGTTGGATGCGGTAAAAACACTCCTCGCCAGGCGCGTTGAACCCTTTCCTCGCCGCTACAGGTATTGGCCTGCCCGGAGTGCAGCGTTCCAAGAAGAGCGGTCGCGCGAATGGTTCACCCGTATGGGGGGACATGGCCGGCCCGGGAGCGGGCAGCAGCGGTCGATGGGACGAATCACCAATATTGAACGTGCAATGGAGCGCTGGACATCCACGGCCTGGTCCGTGGTGCGCCGCCCGAAAAGGCAGAAGCCGATGGAGGTGGTGGCGATGCTGCGCCGGGAGTGCGATGTGAACGCCATGATCCTCGGCCGGGGCCGGACGCTGGTGCCCAACCACTTCACCATCGAGCTGCCGTCCTCAAGCCACCGTCGACTCTCCACCAGTGACGATGAGTTGCTTCCGCAGCTCGCTGCCCAGGTGCGCAGCTACGCCGCCGAGCAGCACTACCACTTCGCTGGGCCGGTCACCGTCGCCCTGCACTCGCACTCCGAGTCGGGGCCCGCCCGCTACCGGGTACGCAGTCACCTCACCCCGGCCCGCGCCCCGGCGCCGCCCGTCGACGACTCCACCAGGGCCCTCCCCGTCGTGTCACCCCCGACCACCCGCACCACCGGCCGCGCCTGGCCCCATCTCCGGCGTCCCGCGGGTGCCTGATGGCCCGCCAGGCCACGCCCCTGCCGTCGGCGGGGGCACCTATCTGTACCGGGTGGAGAACCCCGGATGCCCCCTCGGAGAAAATCTGTGATCACGAGAGTAGACATACGGCGGTGCAGGAGGTAGTGTTTCTCTCGTACTCGCAGAGATCGAAAGCGCGGGGCAGATGACGAACTGCCCCGCCCAGGGGCCCTGGTGCCGTAACGGCGCCAGGGCCCCTTGACGCGCGTTTCCCGAGAGGTGCCAGTGGCCGCAGACAACCCCACCCCGTCGAGCAACCTTGACGACGACGACTACCCCGCCTACACCATGGGCCGTGCCGCCGACATGCTCGGCACCACGCCCGCCTTCCTGCGTGCCCTCGGCGAAGCCAAGCTGATCGTGCCGCTGCGTTCGGAGGGCGGACACCGCCGCTACTCCCGCTATCAACTGCGGCTCGCCACCCGGGCCCGCGAACTGGTCGACCAGGGAACCTCCATCGAGGCCGCCTGCCGCATCATCATCCTCGAAGACCAGCTCGAAGAGGCAAAGCGCATCAACGTCGAATACCGCCGTGCCGCATCCCAGGACGCCACCGGAGACTGACCCGACGGTTCCCGGGGGGCGGGCGGCTCATGAGACCGCGCCGCCCGGGGACGCGGTGACCAGTCGCAGTGCCCGCCCGCCGACGAGGGGTGCGGTGAGGATGACGGTGCGGCCCTCGTGCTCCAGGGCCTTGCCGATACGGGCATGGCGGGCATGCCACCAGCGCCGGGGCGCGAGGAGTGCGGACGCGCAGTCGCGTGTCCCGCCGTCCACCGCGATCCGTTCGCCCTTCTCGCGCAGGCGCAGGGGGTGGCATGCGTGTGCGGTGAGGAGGATGGCGCACGACGGGGCCCGCGAGGTCGTCGAGGGGCACGCCCCCCGATCTGACCGGTCCCGGTACCGGCCGGTGACTTCGCACGATCCCTGACCGGGCTGACCGGGTGCGCGGCCCGCTCAGTAGGCGGCCGTCGGCCCGAGTGGCTCGGCTGGTCCGGGTGGCTCGGGTGACGGGAGGCGGCGGAGGACCACGACGACCATGTCGTCGCCGATCGTCGGCGCCCACCGGGCCACGTCGTCCTGGAGGAACGTGACGATCTCGGCCGGGACGGCGCCCCGCCCCTCGAAGCAGCCGGGGCCGCCGGGGCCGCCGGACCCGCCGGGCTCGTCGGCGGGGCGGCAGAAGTGGTCGTTCAGCCGTTGCCGCAGCGGATAGAACGCGCCGTCACGGCCGCGTGCCTCGGTCACCCCGTCGGAGTACGCCACCAGCATGTCGCCGACGGGCATCGGGAACCCCTCGGCGCGCTCCGTCCCCTCGGACAGGTCGCCGAGTCCCAGCGGCAGCCCTGGGGTGGCGGTCAGCGGGGTCGCGCCGTCGGGGGCGAGGCGCAGCAGGGGCGGGTGGCCGCGATCGAGCACCCGGACCTCCTCCGCGTCCCCGGGGAACTCCATCAGCACGGCGGTGGCGAACAGTTCGTCGTCCGGGCCCGTGTCCCCCGGCAGCGCGCCGTCCCCCGGCGGTCCCGCGCCGCCGGGCACCGTCGCGTCCTCGCGGTCCAGCGCCATCGCCATCTCGATACGGTCGGCGACCTCGGCCAGATCCTCGCAGGTCACGGCCGCCTCGCGGAAGGAGGCCATGATCGTGGCGACGGTGCCCGTCGCGCCGATGCCCTTGCCGCGTACGTCGCCGACGAGCACGCGTACGCCGTACGGGGTCTGCCGGACGCTGTAGAGGTCGCCGCCGATCAGGGCCTCGTCGTCGGCTGCCCGGTAGAAGCCCGCCACGCGGACGGGCCCGATCCGCTCGGGCAGGGGCCGCAGCAGCGCGAGCTGCGCCGCCTGGGCCACCGCGCGGACCTGGGTGAGTTGGCGCACCGTCCGCTCGCGCGCCACGGACAGCAGCGTGACGAGCCCCGCGACGACGAGCAGGGTGACGAGGGAGCCCACGATGTGCGGGTTGTAGGCGGAGCCCTGGCTGATGTCGAGCACGGCCAGCACCAGCACGCACAGGGCGCCCACCGCTGCGGTGCCGAGGGGGCGGTAGAGGAGCGCGGCCAGCAGGACTGCGGCGCTGAGCAGCGAGCCGAAGAAGTACTTCGGGGGCGCCGCCTCCTCCAGGGTCACGGCCAGCACGATCAGTACGGGCGGCAGCAGCCCGAACCAGGCGGGCGGCCACTTCGGGGCGCGGAGGTGCACGACGGCTCTGCCGGTTCCCACGCGCGCCGCTCCCTTCCGCCCCGTACCGCTCGCCGCTCGCCGTCCGCCTCGCGCGGGGCCCCGCCGCGAGCCCCGCCTCCAGTGGAACGTGCCGGGGCGCCGGGCGCTCACGGAGTGCGGCGAACGTGTGGCGGCGCCCTCAGCTGTCGACCCGGCCGGGGGGCCGCAAGGGGGGAGCGATTGGAGCAGGTCAAGTGGCCGAGCGCGTCATCACGAGTCAGATTGGGACAGTGGCGGACCAGAGAGCGGGCAGGGGCAGGGGCAGCGGAAAGGACGGGAGGCACGGGAGGCACGGGAAGGGCCGAAGGAGCAGGACCAGCGGCAGCCGCAGGGAGACCGTGCTCGCCGAAGGCCCCGTCGGCGGCTCCGGCAGGCGCTGCATCCCCTTCCTCCTGTTGCCCCTCCTGATGCTCGCCCTCGGCATCGTCCTGAGCGCCACCACCTTCTCCGAGATCACGGGCGCCCCCTTCTTCGCCGCCGCGCCGCTGGTGACAGCGCCCTTCTGCACTCGTCGGGCGACGATCGGCACGGGGCTCATAGCCACCGCCCTCTTCGCGGCGCTGCTCCTGCTGGACGGCTCGTCGGACCTTCTCGAAGTCTCGATGCGCACTCTCACTGTCGCCACCGTCTCCGCGCTCGCCGTCTTCATCAGCGGCATCGTGCGCCGTAGCGGCGCGGCCCTGGACTCCGCGCGGATCATCGCGGAGGCGGCCCAGCGCGCTGTGCTGCCGCTGCCGCCTCCGCGCATCGGACGGCTGGAGTTCGCGGCGCGCTACAAGGCCGCGCAGACCGGCGCCCGTATCGGCGGGGACCTCTACGCGGTCCAGGAGACCCCGCACGGGACCCGGATGCTCGTCGGGGACGTGCGGGGGAAGGGGCTCGGGGCCGTGGAGGCGGTCGTCATCGTCATCGGCGCGTTCCGTGAGGCGGCCGAGCAGGAGGACACGCTGGAGGCGGTCGCGGGCCGCCTGGAGGGCGCGCTGCGGCGCGAGGGGGACCGCAGGAGGGGGCTCGACCAGTACGAGGGGTTCACGACGGCCGTCCTCGTCGAGGTGCCCGCCGAGGACCCGGGCGTGCTCCGCGTCGTGAACCGCGGCCACCCGGCGCCGCTGCTGCTGAAGTCCGACGGGTTCCCCAGCTACATCGAGCCCAGGGTCCCCGCGCTGCCGCTGGGGATGCCCGAGCTGGGCGAGTGGCCCGACCGCGCGGACGAGGTGCCCTTCCCGCCCGGCGCGCATCTCCTGCTCTACACGGACGGCCTGTCCGAGGCGCGGGGCGAGGGGAGCGGCGTCTTCTACGAGCCCTCGCGCCGCCTGGCCGGGTGCGCCTTCGACGGTCCGGACGGGCTGCTGGACGCGCTGGTCGCGGACGTGGAGGCGTACACGGGCGGACGGATCACGGACGACATGGCGCTGCTGGTGGCGCGGCGCAGGGGGAGGACGTGACGCCGACGTGAAGACGGAGAAGGAGGGGAAGTGAAGACGAGGCGGGGACGGGAGGGGGGAGTTGTGGAGCGGTTCAAGACAGCTTTCCAGCCTGATGTTTCGTCACTCTCCGCGATCCGGCGCCCCAATTCGGGTAATTCCTGCCCCTGATTGCCCCTGTCTGCCCGGGAAAGTGCAGGGCAACGGCGACTACGAATTCACCGGAACAGCTTGGAATTCGGCCCGCGACTCTATTAACGTTCGATAACGCAGCGCGGTCGTCACAGCCGTCACGAGAGTCGGCACCGTGCGCCGTCGCCGAATCCCGTACGTGCGTCAACGCGAGTCACCACTCGACGCGAAGCGCACCGAGGGAACCGGGGAACCACCACTTCTCGGCCGTCGTCAGCCGTCGGCGAGGGGGGTCTCTCACCGGTCGGCCCACACCGGGGCCGCCCTCCGAGGGATGGGGTGAATCGGACTCTCCCGCCCATGTTCCATGTGCGGGCGCTTCCGTAGGAGACCTTCCTGCTCCGAACCCGTCAGCTAACCCGGTAGGCGAGAAGGAAGGAAAGGAGTGCGCCCCCCGTGGCGTCCAAGAGGCATGCCCCCGAGGCCTCGTACGAGCCGTCCTTCGGCGGTTCACCGTCGTACGGCGCGTCCTACGACAGCCGGCCGCCCCACGGCGGCGACCACTTCGGCCACGGCTACGGCTTTGGCCAAGACCACGGCACACCCGGCTACGGCCACGGCACATTCGACGCGTACGGCAACTACGACGCGCTGGGCCGTCCCGACGCGCTCGCCCCGTCCGGCTCCCATGTCCCGGCCGGTGCTCATGTCCCGCCCGGCACCCGGAACTTCGACACGCAGACCTTCGACACGCAGACGTTCGAGGCCCCGCCCTTCGAAGCCCCGGCCTTCGACGCCCAGGCGGTGCCCGTCCCGGACGTCTACGGCCCCGCGCGTGACGGTGGCGACGAGGACGGCGACGACGCGTTCGACGAGTGGAACCCCACCGAGGACTCCGTCCGTCCCGTCCGCGGTCGGCACCGCGTGGGCAAGCAGCGCGGCGGCGGCATGGCCCGCAGCGGCGCGGTGCTCGGCGTCGGCATGATCGCCGCCGTCGGCGCGGGCGGCATGGCCACCGCCAAGGACAAGGACCCGGCCGCGATATCCATGCCGGACCTGGCCTCCGCTGCCGACTCCGTGCAGGACCTCCCCGGCGTCGGCGGCCTCCTCGCGGGCGGCGCGGACGACGCGGAGGCCGTCGCCGCCGTCCAGGCGCCCCTGAGCCAGGCGGGCCTGTCCGAGGAGGACGCGGCGGCTGGCCGTACGGACGCGGGCGAGGCACTGCGCGCCCGCATCCTCGCGCAGGCCGAGTCCCAGCAGGCCGAGGCGGACGCGGCGGCGCGCGAGGCCGCCTCCCAGGCCGCCGCGGCCAAGGCGGCGACGGCAGCCGCCAAGGAGGCCAAGGAAGAGCGCAAGGAAGAGGCCGAGGCCAAGAAGAAGGCCGAGGAGGAGAAGCGCCGCAAGGCGGAGGCGGCCCGCCTCGCCAAGCTCGCCAAGAGCTACACGCTCCCGGTCTCCTCGTACCAGCTCTCCGCGGGCTTCGGCTCCTCCGGCGGCATGTGGCAGAACGACCACACGGGCCAGGACTTCGCGTCCCCCACCGGCACTCCGGTCAAGGCCATCCACACGGGCACCATCAAGGAAGCGGGCTGGGCCGGTTCGTACGGCTACCGCATCGTGCTGGAGCTGGACGACGGCACCGAGCTGTGGTTCTGCCACCTGTCCTCGATGACGAAGTCCGCAGGCGACAAGGTCAGCACCGGCGACGTCATCGGCCGCGTCGGCTCCACAGGCAACTCCTCGGGGCCGCATCTGCACGTCGAGGTCAGGCCCGGTGGCGGTGACCCGGTCGATCCGCTGGCGTGGCTGAGGGGCAAGGGCCTCAGCGTCTGACGGGGTGCCGCTGACGGGGTTCCGTTGACGCGGCTCTGCTGACGCCGTTCCGTCGACGTGGGTCCGGGTTGGGAGCCCGGACCAGTGGTACCCGGTCGCCTCGGGCGGGCGGCGCACCACACAGCACCCCGCGCACTCGGGTCGCCCCCGCCCACTCACGACCACGCCGCCGCCTCGCACCGCCGAGGCGGGCGCACGCACCACTCGCCCCTGGCCCCCGTGGCCCTCGGCACAGCACGAGGAGGGGACGAGGCGGCGGCGAACGGGGCCCTTCGGCCGGTCCTCCGGCCGGGCCCCCGCCCAGGACCCGGCGGCTCTGGTGGACCACCCCCCGACACCAGGGCCGTCGGCCTGCGCTTCCGTCCCGGCGGAGTTACGGTCCACGTATGGCTGACACACACAACTCGGACAACTCCGCGACCAGCGCGAACCCGAGCGGGGCGGCAGGCGGAACGGCGAGCGGGACGGCCATGCCTGACCTGACCCGCGAGCGCCGCCCCCTCGGCGGGCTCTCCGTCTCACCGCTCTGCCTCGGCGGCAACGTCTTCGGCTGGACGGCCGACGAACCCGGCTCCTTCGCCGTGCTCGACGCCTACACCGCGCACGGCGGCAACTTCATCGACACCGCCGACGTCTACTCGGCCTGGGTCGAGGGCAACTCGGGCGGCGAGTCCGAGACCGTCCTCGGCAACTGGCTGGCCGAGCGCGGCAGCCGCGTCCGCGACGAGATCGTCCTCGCCACCAAGGTGGGCGCCCACCCCGAGTACAAGGGCCTCGCGGCGCGCACGGTCAAGAGCGCGGTGGAGGAGTCGCTGCGCCGTCTCCGTACCGACCACATCGACCTCCTCTACACGCACTACGACGACGAGAGCGTCGAGGTCTCCGAGATCATCACGGCGCTGGACGACCTCGTCCGCTCCGGCAAGGTCCGCGAGATCGCCGCGTCGAACATCACGCCGGCCAGGCTGGACGCGTCGCTCGCCTTCAGCGAGGAGTTCGGCCTCGCGCGGTACGTGGGACTCCAGCCGCACTACAACCTCGTCTCGCGCGAGACGTACGAGGGCGAACTCCAGGACGTCGCGGCCCGCTACGGCCTCGGCGTCATGCCCTACTACTCCCTCGCCTCCGGCTTCCTCACCGGCAAGTACCGGCCCGGCGCCTCGCCCGAGAGCGCCCGCGCCGCGTCCGCTTCCCAGCATCTGGCGACGGAGCGCGGCCAGCGGGTGCTGCGGGCCCTGGACGAGATCGCACAGGCCCGCCACGTCTCACCGGCGACCGTGGCGCTGGCCTGGCTGCTGGCCCAGCCGACGGTCACGGCGCCCGTCGCCAGCGCGCGCACGCCCGAGCAGCTTCCGGCGCTGATGGCGGTGTCCGAGGTGACGCTGACGGAGGACGAGGCGGCGCGGCTGACGGAGGCGTCGGCGTAGTTCTTCGGTCCGGGGGCGCGGGTCAGCGGAGCGGCTGCCCGTACGCGTGCTCCACGGGGATACGCACGACCTGCCGCCCCTCCGCGAGCTGAGCGGCGCGGAACTCCTCCCAGTCCGGGTGCTCGCCCTGGACGTCGCGGTAGAGGCGCACCAGTTCCTCCGCGACGGGGTCGTACGGGTCGGCGACGACGGGCGTGACCTCCGCCGTGCCCTCGACCACCGTCCAGGCCCACCCGTCCTCGCTGGTGACGTGGAAGCTCGCGCGCGGGTCGCGGACGAGGTTGCGGGACTTGGCGCGGGTGGACGTGACGGAGACGCGGATGAGGCGGTCGTCGGGGTCGTAGGCGTAGAGCACGTTCGACAACTGCGGCCGTCCGTCGCGCTTCAGCGTGACCAGCACGCCGAGCTTGCGCTCCTTGAGGAGGGCGAGCAGGGCGGGCGGGGTCTCGTCGGCCATGGTGGGCTTCCTTTCGCTGGGGGACCTGGGGATGTGCCTACCCTGCCACCGCGTACCCGCTGAACCGGGTCTCCTGAAGCAGCCAGCCCTCTTCTTCGAAGACGGCGGTGCCTGCGGCGCACCGTCGCGGGTCGGCGGCGGCTCGCGCGACCCAGCTCTCGGGGTCGGGCCCCAGCAGGTCACGCAGGGGCGCGGACTCGCGCAGCAGCGCGCGCAGTACGTCCGGCTGCGGGGCGGTGGGGCGGGGCGTGCCGTCCGGGTGGGCGAGGAGGCCGCGCGTGTTGAAGTAGAGGTACGCGCCCTCCAGCCGCCAACCGTTCGGCAGCACCATGGGGAATCCGTCGCCGTCGCCGGGAAGCAGGGCGCGGCCGTAGTTGGGGAACTCCGTCGCGTCGACGGCCGCGAGCTGTGCCTCGTCCAGCCAGCTCACGACGAGGGTGACGGGGCGTGTGTCCGTCACGTAGGGCGACGCGGAGACGTAACCGGCGCGGCTGATGTGCGCCGACAGCCCGACACCGATGCCGTGGATCTCCACGGGCACCATGGGCACGGCGCGCGAGAGGCCGCCCGCGCGCTGGAGCTTGTAACTCACCTGCGCGGGGCTCGCGTTGGACCCGACGGCGATGACGGGGTAACGCTCACGTGTGGGCGCGTCCCCCAGGTCCTCCAGCACCTGGTCGAGCGCCCGCCCCTGTGGGTCGGCGGTGGACGCGACGGCCCACTCCCCCACCCGCGCACCGGTCACCCCCAACGGCAACAGCTCCCGCCCACTGAGCAACACCGGCTCCCTGACTGGACGTCCCGGATACGTGAGGGGGCGCAGGGCGGGCACGTCATGAAGCCCGAGGGCTTCGAGGGAACGGTCGCTCATGTACGCGAGTATGCGCCGGTCTCCGCCCTCAGAGAGAGAACGCCCCGCCCTTGACCCCCGCTATGAACCGGTCCCAGCTCGGTGCGGGGAACGCGATGACGGGGCCGTGGGGGGCGGCTTTGCTGTCCCGCACGGGGACGATGTGGGGGTGGGCGTCGGATACCTCGACGCAGTGACCACCGTCGCCGTTGCTGTGTGTGCTCTTACGCCATGCGGCCGTACCCAAATCCGCCTGTTCGCTTGCCATTTGCGTAGTCCTTTGTCGCCGACTCGATCATGGCCAGGGATGCTTCTGGAGGGAGCGCGGCTGCCCTGAGCCGACCGTATGCCTTCATGTAGTTCTTTACGAGCGCCGGATCATCGATGATGTGCCCGCTGTACATGCCCTCCGTGTACATCAGTGGCGGGGCATCGGCGAAGGTCATGAGCCTAGTCGTGCCCATCATGAAGGGGTGGGCTCCCGCGTTCAGCGGAAGGATCTGCGGAATGAGGCGGCGTCGCTTCACCGCGGCGACGACCCGGTCGAGCTGCTCGGCCATCTCGTCGGGGCCGACGATCGGCTGATGAAGAACGAACTCGTGCAGCACGAGCCAGATTTCCGGGCCACCCTGCTCCTCGAAGAGCCAGGAACGAGCCTGCCGGGCGGCGACTTTCACGTCCACGGCTTCCTGCGCCTCGGTGGGATTCGCGGCGCGGATCACGGCTCGGATGTAGGGCTCGGTCTGCAATGGTCCGGGCACGAGCATGGGATCCCACTCCTCGATCTCCATGGCGTGCTTCTCTTGCTCCACCACGTCGGCGAAGTAGTCCGCGTGGCCACCCTTGCGGGCCTTCTTCACGTCCTCGCAGCGTCGCTCGAAGAACCCGTCCGTACGGAGCCGTCGGTCGGCGTACTGGGCGAAGTCCAGGGGCATGCGCCGTTCGCCCATCTCGATCTGGCTGAGGTAGGCGACGCTGTAGAAACAGCCCTCGGCGAACTGCGCGAGGGTGAGGCCCGCGGCCTCCCTCTTCCAGCGCAGCTCCGCTCCGTAGAACGCGGGCACGCTCGCCGCGGCGTCGGGATCCTTGCGTGGTGGCACGGTTGTTCCCCTCCTCTTCAGCAGCCCCGCTGGCTGAACCAGAACCTCTATGACGCTACGCCTCAAACGTCGACGCTGTGAGTGCTTCATCACACAGAGCAACAGTCGGCACGGCGGAGAGGACGAGGCGCATGAGGACATCGGGGCGGCAGGACGTGGTGTCGGCCAGGGACGAGGCCGACTCGGCGGCTGAAGAACTCCGCGAGGCGCTGGCGAGTCACGCGATCACGTTGCCGTCGCTGGGGACGGACACGGTGACGTACGCGAGCGAATACCGGTACCCGCTCGTCCAGCTCGGCCGCTGCAACGTCGAGACCGCGCGGATGCTGGCGGCGGTGCTGCGTACGGCCTGGTCCGAGGGCGGGGCCCGGTGAACGGCTGCCACGTCCACACCGTGCGGGCGGCCCTGACGGTTCCGTTGCTGGCCGAGCCGTGCGCGGTGGGGACGGTGCGTCGACGGGTGCGGGAGCATGTGCGGCTCTGGGGCCTCCCGGGGCTCGCCGATACGGCGGAGCTGTGTGTGAGCGAACTGGTCACGAACGCGATCCGCCATGTCGGCGAGGGCGCGCCCGTGACACTGCACGTGACGTGGGACGCCGAGCGCACCCGCATCGCCCTCACCGACCCCGCTCCCCACGCCCTCCCGGCCCCCCTCCACCCCCACGCCGACGAGGAGACGGGCCGCGGCCTGGCCCTGATCGAGGCGCTGTCGCTGCGGTGGGGGGTGGACGTGGAGGGAGCGGAGGGGAAGACGATCTGGTGCGAGGTGGGGGCGGGGACCTTGGGCAACGGGGAGGCGTAACGTCCGCCTACGCCGCTCCCCCAGCGGCTCTTGCGATCTCCTCACGGAGCGCGGCAGGTGTGCGCCATGATTCGCCGAGACGGTTCCTGTGACACATGCGATGGCAGTTCGCACACAGGAGGGCGAGGTCTTCGAGCTTGGTCTCCTGGAGGCCCGAGATGTGGAGGGGAAGTACGTGGTGCACTTCGATGTAGCCCTCCCCGAGCGGGCCGTAGGCGAGATCGAAGCGGAAGTCGCACACCTCGCACTGGAGAGGCTGTCCGAGCCTCTGAGCCCTTTCGATCTTCCGGCGCCGGAGCTTGGGGTCGCGCTCGCGGGCGATGGTCCAGCGGGTGAGGAGGCGGCCCTCACGAGACGTAGTCCCGTCCTCATCGGCCTCGTCTGGCTGCTCGGGCACCTGGTACAGCTCACCGGAACCGATACCGGCCTCCACGGCTTCCGCGGCCCGGAGCATGTCGGCGGGCTGGTCGATGAAGGCGGCGATGACCACCTTGTCGAGCCGGCCGCAGCGAGTGGGCTTCTTGGGGTAGTCCGGGTGGTTCGACGCCAGGTCGGTTGTCTTGTGGCTGACGCTGCCGATGGAGCGGAACTTTTCCAGGTTCCTGGCGGCATCGCCGTGGAGGGGGAGGGAGCGGAGCAGGTCGGAAAGCTCCTGAACCTCGCGGTCGCTCTCGCGCAGTTCCCGCCACCCGTTCTTGACGACAAGGGCGCAGGCGAGCATCAGTTCATCCCAGGACCAGGCAGGACTCCGCATGGGCCATATCGTATGAGTGTTCCAGGGGAAGCGTGGGGCTGTGCCAGTCGGCTGAGGCCGTCCCGCAGAATGGGGAGGTGCGTTGTCAGTGGGGCCTGTCACTCTCGGTGATGGCGGATGGCAATGGGTGTCCGCTGAGCTAGTCGAGAGGGAGGGTGCATGAGTCACGCTGAAGACGCTGAACGCAAGTTCACCTCAGTGGAGATCTGTGCCGGGGCGGGCGGACAGGCCTTGGGGCTGCACAACGCAGGGTTCCGGCACAGAGCCCTGATCGAGATTGATGACCACGCTGTCGCGACCCTGCGTGAGAATGTGGCGGGGAACGCTGAGTGGGGTGGGTGCGAGGTCATCCAGGCGGATCTCCGAGAATTCGACCCCGCGAAGCTAGGGCTTCAGGAGGGCGAGCTGGATCTCCTCGCGGGGGGTGTGCCGTGCCCGCCGTTCTCCATGGCGGGGCGCCAGTTGGGCGAGGACGACGAGCGGGACCTGTTCCCGACCATGCTCGATCTGGTGGACTTCCTCAGCCCGAAGGCCGTCATGATCGAGAACGTCCGGGGGCTGCTGGAGCCGCCCGGTAAATTCCGGTCCTACCGGGAGAATGTGATCATCCCTCGCCTCCGGGCGGCCGGTTACCGCGTCTGCGGCTGGAACGTCATTGAGGCTTGTGACTACGGGGTGCCGCAGCTCAGGCCGCGCGCGGTCCTGGTGGCGATGCGCAAGGAGTTCGCCGGCTATTTCACGTGGCCTGATCCGGCAGATTCCGCAGTGCGCACGGTGGCTGACGCCCTTGGTGAGTCTATGAAGGAGCGCTTCGGCTCGTCGGCGAGGGGCCAGAAGGCATTCGAGCGCTGGCTCGATAAGGCCCAAGGCGGCATTGCGCCTACCCTCGTCGGCGGTTCGAAGAAGCACGGCGGGGCGGATCTCGGGCCGACGCGCGCGAAGCGGGCCTGGAAGAAACTGGGCGTGGACGCGATGGGCGTCGCGGACGAGCCCGAGCATATGAAAGACGAAGAGCGCGATCTCTACGCCAAGGACAAAGACGGGGATCCGATCGGCCCGAAGCTGACCGTGAGCCAGGCCGCGATCATCCAGGGGTTCACCGAGGGCTGGAAGTTCTCCGGCAGAAAAACCGCTGCATACCGGCAGGTCGGCAATGCGTTTCCACCGCCTGTGGCGGAGGCTGTAGGCAGACAGATCGTTGCTGCTCTTGAGGCAGGCACAGAGGAGCCCCTGACGTCCGAGCACACGGCAGAGCAACAAGAAGAGCCCGGCACGCTCTTCGAGCTTCCGGTTCCCTCAGTCCCGCTCGGCGCGCAGCCTGCTGACCGTAGCGGCGATCTGGAGCGCGCAGTCGTCGGGTGACTCGTGCTCCCAGAAGCGGAGCACCGTCCAGCCCGCGTCCGCGAGCTGCTGGTTGGTGTCGCGGTCGCGGGTCACATTGCGTACGACCTTCTCTGACCAGTAGCCCGAGTTGGTCTTCGGCGGCACATAGTGCTCGGGGCACCCGTGCCAGTAGCAGCCGTCGATGAAAACGGCGACCTTCGCCGGACGGAAGACCATGTCCGCCGTCCGGCGCAGGTCGGCGAGCGGCCGTGCCGCGACGCGGTACCGCAGCCCTTGAGCATGTACGAGGCTCCGGATGAGCCGCTCAGGTTTGGTGTCTCTGCTGCGGATGGCCTGCATGTTGCGGCGCCGGGCGGCAGAGGAGGCCCAGGACCCGGCGGGCGGGCCCCACCCCTCTGTGATCCTCTCGGCCTTGTCGTGCGTCTCGCTCACTCTTCAGCAGATCCGTTACGGGGTTTGGGGAGCTTCGGGGCAATCTCGTCCGGGTCGTCATCCTCGGCTACAACCCAGTCGCTGCCTTCCAGCGTGATGTAGACCTTGTCGCCATGGTGTGGTTTCCGTCTAGCGACGCGCACACTGACGAACTCGCCCTCCTGCGGGACGGGAAGGCCCAGTTGGCGCGCTAGGCCCTGGTAGGTGCTGTAGTCACCAAAGATCAGGATGCCCTCCTTTTGGAGGTTCCCTCGTGCGCCGCCGTTGTAGCGTACGCGTTTCATGTAGTCACTCTGCTGCCCTAGCGTTCGGATCACGGTGCGGTTGATCCGGGTCTGCTGTTCGCGCCGGAAAAGTTCACGGACACGGGAAGCTCCAGAACTCTTCCTCGATTCGGACGCCGCAGTGAGAATGAGGTTCCGCTTCTCGGAGGACATATGGAGCAGCAGGTTCTCTTCCAGTGGCGCTTTTTCCCACAGCCAGTGGACCGCCGAGTGAAGCTCCTTGGTTAGTTGGAACTTTCCGTCCCGGTTCCCCTTCTTGGTCTTTGTGCCAGATGTGGTGAGTTTTTCCCGGTTGGCGCGAAAGAGTCCGGCGCTCCACTGACTCTCATGATCGCTCGCCCACACCACGAGGCAGATCTCTCCGAGGGCCTCAGGTGGAATCATCCAGCCGTACGGCTTCCGTGAGAACTTGCAGTCGACGTCGTAGCCTGCAATGGAAAAGTCCATGTCCTGCCCTTCGGCGAACTGGAATTCACGTTGCAGGTTGATCTCAACCAGGGTGCCTGCATGGGTCTTCTCAGTCTTGTGCAGCTCTTCCCAGTCGTACCGGCCCGTGTTCTCGCCGTCCAGCAACTGGTCGATGGTTTTGCGGAGTATCTTGGCGAACCGCTTGCCCTCGGGATCGCGCCGGAGGATTTCGTTGCGGACGGCCTGGAGTTCGGGATCGTCTGCCATACAGGCGCCCATATCGGACAGAGCGGTCCAGTCCATTGGGAGCGCCTGCGGGTGGGCTTCGTGACCGGTCATCTCGCTCCAGGGGCAATAGCGGGGCGTGGCGGAGTAGGCGGGCGTGCAGCTCTCACGGACCGGGAGACGCCCACTGACAACTCTCGCCCAAGGCTAGAACAGCCTTCAGTCCCCTGGGGCGCCCCGGATGCCTGTGCAGCGGACGATGCCCGGGCTCTGCTGACAGGGGTTCTGCCGATGGCAGTCAGACGCACCAGCGGACTGAAGGCTCAGACGAGGAACGCCACCCCCACCGTCCCCGCCAACACCACCGCACCCACCACGGCGAAGACCCAGTTCGCGCCGTGTCCGTAGCCTTCGACGATCCAGCGGTTGGAGTCGGTCGAGTCGTAGCGGACCACGACTTGGGTGCCGGGCTGGAAGGAGCCGACCCAGGAGCGGCCTGTCGAGGTGGCCTCTTCCTTGCGGAGGCCCGTGTCCGTGGTCCAGGCGATCACCGGGTGGTAGAGGGTGCCGCTCTTGGCGCCCGAACTGGTGCGGTGGGCGACGACCTGCCCGTACGCCTTCGCACCTCTGCGGCGCAGCACGTAAGTGCGGCGAATGCCGGTGAGGCCGATGATGAGGAAGACGCTGCCTAAGAGAAGCGGGACCAGGATCCAGGCCCAGTCTGTACGTGACGACATGGAGTGCTCCTCCCCACCAGGCTCCTCCGTCACTCCACGGGCGCGGGGCACCCCTCACGACAAGGCGCCCCGAGGAAGCCCGCGAGGAGGAAGCCGACCGATTCACGGCCGTGTCAGCGCAGTTGCTCGGCGCCGGGGAAGTAGCGGCCGGCCACCTGCGATCATGTCCGGTAGCCCGATGCGACCGTCTCGACCCTAGGACAGGAGATCGCCATGTCTCTCCCCCTTCCTGCGCTGTTCCACGTCGGCATCGTCGTGGCGGACCTCGACCGCGCCGCCGCTGACTATGAGCGACGGTGGGCCGTCAAGACCGAGCGGGTCATGGAACTGTCCTTCGCCGATGCGCAGTTCCATGGGCAGGAGGTCTCTTGCTCGGCCCGCTACGGCTTCATCAACACAGGCGCGTCGGAGATCGAACTGATCCAGCCGCTCACCGGCCACTCGCCGTACACGGAGTTCCTGGAGGCCAACGGCGAGGGCGTCCACCATCTCGCCTACGCCGTCGAGAGCATCGACCGGCATCTCGCGGCACTGCGCGAGGCGGGCGAGGACCCGAGTGTCGTCTTCGACGGGGCCGTCGGGGACCGGGCCCGCTTCGTGTACCTGGAGGACCTGGCGCACGGGCCGGTCATCGAGCTGATCGAGCGGGCCGCGCAGGGCGGCTGACCGGACCGCTCGGGGGCAAATGGCGGCCGTGCCCTCGTCACCGAGCATCGGGGGCGGCCTTGCGGCAGCTCGTCGACGGCCACGGCGCGCAGCCCGCGTCACTCCACGGCAAGGGGCGTCCTCTTACGACAAGGCGCGCTGGGCGAACTACCTGTACTCGGACGGTGCCGGAGCGCCCTCCACGGGCCGCACCCGCGCGAACGTCAGCCCCCGCACGCCGCCGGTCTCCGGCCGCGCCAGCCCGCCGGTCATGCCGTCGAGGAGCACGACCTGGCCGCCGTTGTTGTGCGCGTAGACCAGGTGGCCGCTCGCCTCGGCGCCGCCGATCTCGCGACGTATCCACACCACGCCCCGCGTGCCCGGGCCCGGCTCGCGCGTCGCCGCGACGACCTCGTCCCAGCTCGCGCAGCGCAGTCGCTCGGCGCCGGGGAAGTAGCGGCGCATCAACAGTTGCCACCAGCCGGGTGCCTCGTGCGCGGGCGACCAGGGCAGGGGCGTGGAGGGCGCGCCGTTGATCGCCGAGTCGACGGCGACCGCGCAGCCGCGCGCGTTGAGCTGCCGCGACTGGACCTCGGCCGTGCGCGGCGAGGGCGCCTCGCGGAACCGCGCGATGTCGCCCAGCGGATCGTGCGAGGCCGGGTGGAAGGGCGTGCTCCCGTCCTTCGGCACGACCACGGAGGCCGCCAGCATCGGGGTCGCCGGATAGCCGGGCTGCGGGGTGGCCCGGCACGCGAACAGCCAGGTGTGGGTGTCCTCGGCGACGGGGTGCGGTACGGCGAGTTCGACGAGGCCGCTGTAGGTCGTACGGAGCCAGTCGCGGGCCGCGTGCGAGGCGGGGGTGCCGGGACCGGAGGCGGAGCTGCTGCCGGCCGCCGTACCCGGGTCGTGGGGGCCGTGGGGGCCGAGGGCGTCGAGGCGCTGGATCATCGCGTGCCGTTCGTCAGGCGCCGGACGCCGCGGGTGCCGGACCCGCGGAACCAGCCGGTCCGGCCAGCCGCTCGTTCAGCTCCGCCACCGACAGATGCGACGGCGGGAAGTACGGCGGCTCGGCCCCGTCCTTGGGCACGATGACGACCCGCGTGAACGGCGCCCGCGTCATGTCGCCCGTGTCCAGATGCTCCTGCGAATCGAACCTGATCGCCCAGGCCACCGCGTGCTCCTTGGTCAGCTCGGGTTGGAGGACGATCGTGTACTGGCCGTCGGCCATCGTCCGGCCCAGGAACGCGCGGGCCTCCGCGAGGGCGTCTTCGTGAGAAAGCATCGGATTCCAGGGGGAGTCGGGTTCCAGAAGGGGGCGGGATCCCGTGAGCGTAGGCGGAATGCTGGCACCCCGGATTCCCGAAAGCAAGCTTGTGAACGCGCTGGTGAGAGGGTGCTGAGAGGCCGTGAAGAGGGCGTGGTCGAGGGGCGAACGTCGGGCGGTGGGGCCCGGCCGTGAAGCTCAGTACCCGCCCCACTGCGGCGGAATGTGCGGCCTGGTCATGGCCAGGGCCGCGTTCGTCGTCGCGGGGGCCGACAGGGCGCGGCGGTGCCACAGGTGGTGGAGGAGTTCCTGTTCGCGGGCGGGGAAGTCGGGGGCCGGTGAGCCCTGGTTGGCGCGGGCGCGCAGGAGGGCGAGCGAGGTCGCGTAGTGCTGGTACTCCGCGACGGTGCGGGCCGCCGCGGCCCCGTGCGTACGGCGGGCGTGCGCACGCGCCATGGAGCGGGCCCGCATCGAGGAGAGCGACCACGGCTCGGGTGGCGCGAACCACCCGGCCGCCGCGTAGGCGGGCAGCGTCTCGCGCACCGTGCGGAGCGCGCTCTGCCGCGACCAGACCGCCAGCCAGGTCAGCGCGGCGAACACCGGGATCATGAAGAGCGCGTAGACGCCGATGAAGGTGACGTCGGTCAGGGTCGCCGAGCCGTTCCAGATCGAGTGCAGGAGCGCGGCGGTCAGCAGGCCGAGGAGGGGTATCCCGGCGCGCAGCACGCGACGGCCGCGCCCGCCCCCGCTCCCGCCCCCGTTCGCGCCCCCGCTCCCGTTCGCGCCCCCACTCCCGCCCTGGCCCTGGTTCGGGGGAAGCGAGGCGAGTATGCCGAAGCCGATGCCCGTCAGCGCCGTGAACAGCGGGTGCGCGAAGGGCGCGAGGATGATCCGTACGAAGAAGGTCGTCGCCGTCGCAGACTCGTGCAGCGCGCTCGGCGCCAGCAGCCGGTCCTCGCCGAAGGCGGTACCAAGGTAGAGGACGTTCTCGGTGAAGGCGAAGCCCGTGGCCGTGATCCCCGCGACGGCGATGCCGGAGACGACACCGGAGAAGTGGCGTCGGCGGAAGACGAAGAGCAGGAACAGCGCCGCGCCCTTGGCGCACTCCTCGATGACGGGCGCGACGACCGTCGAGCCGAGGGTGTCGGCCGCGCGCGCGGAGTCCGCGGCGACGGAGGCGGCCAGCCAGTCCGTCGCCACGCTGTTGGCCAGCAGCGCGACGAGGGTCGCGGCGCAGGCCCCCCACGCGAAGGCGAAGGCGTGATCGCGCCACGGCGTCGGCTCGACCCCGTCCATCCAGCGGAACGCGGCTATGAGCAGCGGCACGGGCAGCACGGCCAGGCCGAGACCGACGAGCAGCCCGAGGGTGCCCGTCTGCTCGCGCACGAGGCCGAAGATCGTCAGCCCGCTGAGGACGAGCAGCGCGACCAGCGCGAGCGCGTACAGGGTCCGGCTGTGCCGGTGCCACCAGGACGGCGCGGCGGGCGCGGGGTAGCGCCAGTCCGCCGGCGAGGCGGGCATCGCGGGGAAGCGCGGCTGCCCGCCGTCAGCGGGCGCGGTGTGGGGCGGTGCCGCCTGGTGGGGCTGCGACGCGTGGGGCGGCGCGGTGTGGGGCGGCGACGCGGCTCCGTACGGGGACGTGGTGGGCGGCCCGGGTGCGTACGGCGGGGGGCCGTACGGCGCGGGCGCGGCTCCGTGCGGGGGCGGGGGCGCGGATATGTGCCCGGGTACGGGTTCCGTTTGCGGTTCCGCTTGTGGCCCCGACCACGCGGCGTACGGGGGCGCGCCCCGCCCGTTCACGGCCGTGTACCCCGCACCCGTCACCGGCCCGGTGGGCGTCTCCCGCGCGTCTCTTGCCTCGTCGTGCACCCGACGACATTGACGTGCTCCCTGGCCTAATGTCCAGGGATTCCGGTCTGGGCCGTGTGACCCTTCCGGGTGCTTCCTGCTTCACGGCGCTGTGCGGGCACGGGTGCCCGTCTTACCGGCGCTCCACAAGCGTTTGACGTCTCCGCCCGTCCGGCGGCGACGATACGGCGTCCCTCGACGAGGACATTGCGGGCCGCGTTGTGGTCACGCTCATGCACGACGCCACACGCCCCGCACACCCACTCCCGCACATGCAGGGGCTTGGGACCGTCCCGCACTCCACAGACCGAGCAGACCTGCGAGGACGGGAAAGCACGGCCCACCCTGGCGAAGGCGCGCCCGTGCTTGACCGCCTTGTACTCCAGCATCCCAGTGAACGCGGACCATCCCGCGTCGTGCACGGACTTGCCCAGCCGGGTGCGGGCGAGGCTGGCCACCGCGAGGTCTTCCACATACACCGCTTGGTTCTCGCGGATGATCTGTGTGGAAGCCTTGTGGTGCCAGTCCCGGCGCCGGTCCACCACCCGGGCATGCTGGCGCGCGACCTTGATCCGGGCTTTGGCCCGGTTCTTCGAACCCTTCGCCTTGCGGGACAGCTCCCGCTGAAGCCGCTTGAGCTTCTTCTCCGCCCGGCGGAGAAAGCGCGGGCTGGCGATCTTCCGGCCATCCGACAGGACGGCGAAGGCGGACAGACCCAGGTCGATACCGGCCTCCGCCTCCAGCGCGGGAAGAACATCGGGCTCGGTCTCCACGACGAAACTGAGGAAGTACCGGCCCGCGCCGTCCCTGGTGACGGTGACAGACGTGGGTGCGACCGGAAGCGGACGCGACCACCTGATCTTGAGATGGCCGACCTTGGCCACATACACCGTGCCGTCCCCCGTCAGGGAGAAGGCGTTGGCGTTCAGGCGGACCGACTGCCGGGTGTCCTTCCTCGACTTGTACCGGGGCGGGCCCACCTTGCGCCCGGGCCGCTTGCCCTTCAGGCTGTCGAAGAAGTTCTTGTAGGCCGTATCCAGATCCCGCAGGGACTGTTGCAGGACGACCGCCGAGACCTCGGCGAGCCAGGCGCGTTCCCCGGTGCGTTTGGCCTGGGTGATACGCAGCCGCGACAACTCCGCCGACGTGACATACGGCAGTCCTGCCGCGTGCGCTTCCCGACGGTCGCGCAGGCAGTCGTTCCACACCACACGCGCACACCCGAACGCTCTGGCCAGCGCACGGCACTGGGCGGCATCCGGGTAGGCCCGGTAGTTGTAACGAAGCTGCACAAGCTCGACCCTACTCACCGTCACGTCATAGACACATAAAACCACTACAGATATGCCAGACACGTGGCTTCGGCGATGCGCGGGCACCTGTGGTCGCCCTCGTACTTCTCGGCCTCATGTAGCGGAGCACCCTCGGCGATCGTCCGCCAGTACATCGAACAGCAGGAACACCCGCTCCAAAGCGCACGTCAGAGCACTTTCGATCGAGATGCATTCATCCCCGGTGTGAACGCCAGGGCTTTCTGCAAGAAATCCGGTAACGAGAGCGGGCGCTCCGTGGGGTCAGCGTCGGCGGAACAGCAGGTCGTACACCCTGTGACCCTTGTCCAGGCCCTGCCCCTCGAACCGGGTCAGCGGGCGCGACGGCGGACGCGGCGCGAAGCCGCCGTCGGGCCGGGTGTTCTCGTACGCCGGATGCGCGGTGAGAACTTCCAGCATCTGTTCCGCGTACGGCTCCCAGTCGGTCGCGCAGTGGACGAGGGCGCCCGGCGCCAGCGGTCCCGCGGCCAGGTTCAGGAACTCGGGCTGGACGAGCCGGCGCTTGTGGTGCCGCTTCTTGGGCCAGGGGTCGGGGAAGTAGACACGGAGCCCGGAGAGGGAGCCGGGCGCCAGCATCTCGCGCAGAAGGATGATGGCATCGCCGTTGCCGACCCGCACGTTGCGCAGGCCGTTCCGCTCGGCGAGACGCAGCAGATTGCCCTGCCCCGGGGTGTGGACGTCGACGGCGAGGATGCCCGTGTCCGGGTCCTCGGCCGCCATCCGGGCCGTGGCCTCGCCCATGCCGAAGCCGATCTCCAGCACGACGGGCAGTTCGGGGTCGGAGAAGAGCGCGCCGAGGTCGACGTGGCCGAGCCCGTCGATGTCGAACCCCCACTCCGGCCACAGGCGCAGCAGCGCGTCACGCTGGCCCGCCGTGACACGGCTGCGCCGGGGCTGGAAGCTGCGGATGCGGCGCTCGTGGTGCGAACCGGCCGGATCGGCGGCGGGGCCCTGCCCCGGCGGGAACATCCCCACAGTCACCCGCTCCCGCTCCACCCGCGTGGCGCCCTGGGGCGGTGTGGTGTCGTCCTCGTCCGGTGCGGAGCCGGAAACGTGCTGGTCAGGCTGGCGGGCGGAGGCGTCGGGCTCGGCGGCCCCCGCCTCGGCGGCTGGGTGCGGGAAGTTCTCGGACACAGTGCTGTCGATTTTACGGACGTGCGCACCCCGGCCGCCGGCCGCCACCGCACCGCCAAGCCCGCGCACCCCGGACCCGTGCGCACCCCGGGCCCGTGCGCACCCCCTCACGTCACGCCGCCGCGCAGCGCCCCGTCACCCCGCCAGTGCCCCCAGCGCGCGCTCGGCCACTTCGCGGCCGATGGGAAGCGAGGCCGTGGCGGCCGGAGAGGGCGCGTTCAGGACGTGGACCGTGTGCGGGGCCTCGGTGATCAGGAAGTCGTCGACGAGCGTGCCGTCGCGCAGCACCGCCTGCGCACGGACGCCGGCGGGCGACCGTATGAGATCGGCGCCGGTCACCTCGGGCAGCAGTCTGCGCACCGCCGTCGTGAAGGCACGCTTCGACAGGGAGCGGCGCAGCTCGCCCGCCCCATAGCGCCAGTGGCGGCGGGCTATCCGCCAGGCACCCGGATACGCCAGCACCGTGCCCAGCTCGGCGGGGCGCAGCGTGCGCCAGTCGTACCCCTCGCGGGCCAGCGCCGGGACCGCGTTCGGGCCGATGTGGACACCGCCGCCGACCCCGCGCGTGAGGTGGACGCCGAGGAAGGGGAACGCGGGATCGGGCACGGGATAGACGAGCCCGCGGACGAGGTGCTCGCGGGCCGGGTCCAGCTCGAAATACTCGCCGCGGAAGGGCACGACGCGTGCGGGCGGATCGTCCCCCGCGAGCCGCGCGACCGCGTCGCAGTGCAGCCCCGCGCAGTTGACCATGGCGCGGGCCCGCAGCACGGAGCCGTCCGACGTCCGGACGGCGACACCGCGCCCCGGACGGCGGTCCACGGCGGCCAGCTCCGCGCCGTACCGCACCTCGGCGCCCGCGTCCTCCGCGAGCTGCGCGAGCTGGGCGGCCACGGCGCCGAAATCGCAGATGCCCGTCGTGCCGACGTGGATGGCGGCGAGGCCGCGCACATGGGGCTCGCGCTCCGCGATCTGCGCGGGGCCCAGTTCGCGGACCGGGATGCCGTTCTGTCTGCCGCGCTGGATCAGGGAGTGCAGCCGGGGCAGCTCCTCGCGCTCCGTCGCGACGATCAGCTTGCCGGTGACCTCGTGCGGGATGCCGTGCTCGGCGCAGAACTTGACCATCTCGGCAGCGCCGCGCACGGCGAAGCGCGCCTTGAGGGAACCCGGGCGGTAATAGATCCCGCTGTGGATCACTCCGCTGTTCCGCCCGGTCTGGTGGCGTGCGGGACCGGGCTCCTTCTCCAGGACGGTCACGCGCGTGCCGGGCGCGGCACGGGTGAGCGCGTGAGCTGTGGAGAGGCCGACGATGCCGCCGCCGATCACCAGCACGTCGCAGTCGTACGGTGCGGGCGCCGTGGACTTCGCCGAGGACTTCGTGGACACGTGCTCCATCATGAACCCGGGCACTGACAATCGGCTGCGGTCTTGATCACGTAGGACCCGGTCACGTCAGACACGCACCCCGGCCTGCGCTTCCGTCTCGGCCACCGCTCCCGCCACTCCCGTTCCCTCCGCCTCTCTCAAGATCATGTTCTCCCCCGTTGTCTCACGGCCCACTCCGGCCGCCCACCACGGGGTCACCCCTCACGCGGGCGCCACCAGGAGCGGCCGGGCGCGCTCGCGCAGTTCGGCGACGCGGGGCTCGTCCCCGTACGGCTCCAGCCGGTGCAGCAGATCCCGTACGTACTCCGTCGTACGCGCGGAGCTGATACGCCCCGCGACCTCTACGGCACGGGTCCCTGCGGCGCAGGCCGCGTCGAGGTTGCCCGACTCCAGTTCCGCGACCGCCGAGACGACGAGCCGCAGCCCGTGCGAGCGCACGAACTCCTCCGTCGGCTTCGACAGCGCCTTCTCCGTGAAACGACGCACCTGGCGCGGTGCCTTGAGATCGCGGTAGCACTCGGCGGCGTCGGCGGCGAGCCGGTCGTAGGAGTAGAAGTCGAGCCACGACGGATCGCCGTCGCCCTCGCGCGCCCGCTCCAGCCAGCTCTCGGCGGAGGAGAGGGAGGCGCCGCAGGCGTGCGAGTCGTTGGCCTTGGCGTGCGCGCGGGCCTCCACCAGGCGGAAGAAGCTCATGGTGCGGGCCGTGGCCAGGCCGCGGTTGCGCTCCAGGGCCGCCTGGGCGAGATCGACGCCCTCGTCGGCAAAGCCACGGTAGGTGGCCTGGAGGGACATCGAGGCCAGTACGTACCCGCCGAGCGGGACGTCGGCGGCGGCGCGCGCCAGCCGCAGGGCCTGGATGTAGTAGCGCTGGGCCGCCTCCTGCTGGCCGGTGTCGAAGGCCATCCAGCCCGCGAGCCGGGTGAGTTCGGAGGTGGCGCCGAAGAGGGAGCGGCCCACGTCGTCCGTGTAGGAGCCGAGCAGCAGCGGCGCCGCGTCCACGCGCAGGCACTCGGGCACCATCGACGAACGCCAGTCCCCGCCGCCGTACTTGGAGTCCCAGCGGCGCGCCTCGTCCGCCGCCTCGCGCAGTTTCGCCACGTCGCTGTGCCCCACGCGCAGGGCAGCGCCGCCGTCGCCGTCCTTGCCGCCGTCCGCTCCGGAGCCGCCCGTCATCCCCATCCCGGCGGCGAGCGCGGCGGCTGTCTCCGGATCGCGCGCTACGGAGCTGTCGGCCGGGGTTATGAGCCAGCGCGAGGCGGGCGTCGCGTACGCGCTGACGGCGAAGGAGCCGGCCAGCGACTGCCATATGCCACCGCCCCCGCGCCGCCCCGCGTGCAGATCGAGGCGGTACAGATCCGTGGCCGACTTGACGGCGGCGCCGACGTCCCTGGGGAAGGCCAGGCCGACCTCGGGCGCCGGATCGGCGTCCGCGAGACCGATCTCGTGCAGCGGGACCGGGCGGCCCAGCTTGCTGGCGATGGCCGCCGCGATCAGATGGGGCGCGGCGCCCTGGGGCACCATGCCCTTGGAGACCCAGCGGGCGACCGACGTCTTGTCGTAGCGGAGGGTCAGGCCGCGTTGGGCCCCCAGGTCATTGACCCTGCGGGCGAGTCCGGCGTTGCTGATTCCTGCGAGCGCGAGAACAGTGCCGAGCTTCTCATTCGGCCCGCGTGACTCCCTGGACATGCGCACCCCTGACACACACCGACGGCAGCCCCTCGCCGTTCGGCTCGGGGCACCTTCCCCCCTCGCGGTTGGCGAGAGGCCCCTTCACGCCGCCGTGACGCGAAGGCACTGGGAACCCAGCGTAGTTCGCCGCATCCCGACCGTTAAGAGGCATCATCCCGGATGGCGAGATCTATGTCCGTACGCGTGTACGTGCACCAGTCACGTGCCAACTCCCCGATGGCTCCCGGGAGTCGTCCGGAACCGAGTGCCCGGCGATCGCGCGTGTGCCCCTTGCCGGATCCGTGGTGAGTTCTACCCAACAGGCCGCGCGCCATGGCCGATTCACCGTCCTGGATCTTCTCCGTTGTCCGCCCCGAGGGCGGGGCGCGAAAGGAGCGCGGGCGGGTCGGCTGAGGGGTGCGACGGGGCGCGACGGGCCCGCGCGAGGGCGTGCCACGGGGGTACGGGAGCGTGCGCGGTGCGGCCCTGCGGGGAGGGCGACGGCCGGTCAGCGGCCCCGTCGCCGGCGGTTTCCGCGAGGCGCGACGACGGTGCGGCGACGGTCGGCCGCGGTCCCGTACGGGAGACGGGGACGGGCCGTAAGCGGAGCCGTACGGGGACGGCGCGCGCGCTCGTGCACCGGGCGTACCGGGGCCGGACGCACGGGGCCGCCGCCGTGCTCCCGTCCCCGCACGCTGGGCGCCGTCGCGGTCGTCCGTGTCCGGACCGTGCTCCGGGTGTGTGGCTGTGCGCCTGCCCATGCGCCTGTGCGCAGGGGGAGCGGCGCGCTTCCATGAGGGACGCGTGGGTCGGCCCACTGCTCGGAACAGTGGGCTGGGGGACACCGCCGTCTCATTCCCCGCGGACGGCGGTTCGGTCCGGGAGGCGAGGGCGCCTCCCGGGCTGACAACGCGGCCCTTCCGCGGCCCTCCTACGGAAGACCCGCGGCAGACCCGTGGCGGACGGGCCCTGGTCCGGGCCTGCGGTCCGGGTTCCGCACGAAACGTTTCCCCGGTGCGTGTCCCGGTACTTTCTTGCGTCCCCGGCACGGCCCCTTCCGAACCCCGCCGCCCATTTTTTTCCTCCATGTCCGACGGCCTCCGTGTGCCCATCGCATGTCCGCCGCGCGCCCGTCGGGTGGCCGACGAGGCCCGCCGCGTGCCCGCCACATGCCTGTCGGCCCTGCTTCGAGTTTCCGTCGAATCCCCGTCGAACCGACGTGAATCCCCTCCCGGATCCACGCGGAATCTGTACTTCCGTACCGCCTGTCCCGCCCCTCACGGGACCGGCCCGTCCGGCTCCGTTTCCACCGCCGCAGGGGCCGCCGGCCGCTCGCCCAACTCCGTCGCGCATTCAGATATTTGGCCGAATGACATCGGTCAGCCGCGGAGTGCCGCGCGCGGGAGCCACGGGTATATGCGGAACGGAGTAGGCGCAAACCGCGCCATAACGCGGCGCCGTGCGGGAAGCCGCACGCCCCTTTTGCGCCTCTCACGCGCTGCTCTCGTGGCAACATTGGCCGCAACGGCAGCTAGCAGCAGCACCATTCAGGTAGCGGAGGCGGGCGGCGATGCGATGGTTGGTGGGATGGGGCAGCGCCGCCTCGAAGGGTGCACCGGCCGGCGCCGGCACCGTACACCCCGTGGGCGCGCAGCTTCTGTGGGGCGATCCCGACCCGCTGTGGGCGGTCGGTGACTGGCGGCCCGACGAGATCCGCGTCATCGAGGCCGACGAGGGCAGCCGCCTGGCCGTGCTCGGCTGCTGCGGCGCCAGCGACGAGGAACTGCGCGTGGGCCTGTTCGCGGCCCGAGGCGGCGCGTTCCGCCATCTGACGGCCTGGCCCGGCAGCTACACCGCCGTGGCCTGCGTCGGCCGCCGCATCACCATCGCCGCCGACCTCGCGGGCGTGCGCCCCGTCTTCCACACCCCCTGGGCGGGCGGCACCGCCTACGCCACCGCCGCGCTCCCCCTCGCCGACCTCATCGAGGCACAGCTCGACGTCGGCCACCTCGCCTCCCTCCTCGCCTGCCCGGACGCGCCGGAGGCGCTCGGGGACGGCACCCCGTACCAAGGCGTGCGCCGCGTGCCCCCAGGGCACGCGCTCATCCTCCGCGAGGGCGGCAGCCGCGAGATCGCCAGCTACGAGCCCGCCGTCTCCCTCATCGCCGGCTCCCCGGCGCCCGTCGATCCGGACGCCGCCGTCGAGGGGGTGCGGGACGCGCTCGTCGAGGCCGTACGGGCCAGGCTCGCCGCCCCGCGCCACGCCGCCGAGCACGACTTCAGCCACCTCGACCCAGGCCCGGTACCCGGCATGGGCCCGGCCGAACGGCGCGCCGCACGGGGCGGGCCCGCGCCCGGCATCGGCGCCGACCTCTCCGGAGGGCCCGCTTCCGGAACCCTCGCGCTGCTCGCGGCCGGGCTCCCCGGCATGCCGGGGATGATGCCCGGCACGCTGCTCGGCCCGGGCGGCTCCGAAGCGGGCGAACGGCTCCTCGCCGTCACCTTCAACGACCTCGCCACCGCCTCGCCCACGGCCGCGCCCGAACTCGAACGCGCCCGCAGCATCGCCGAGAACCCGCGGCTGCACCACGTCGTCGTCGCGGCGGGCGAAGAGGCCCTGCCCTACGCGGGACTCGACAACGTTCCCCTCACGGACGAGCCGGGGCCCTCCCTCGTCACCGCCGAGAGACACCGGCACCGGCTCGCCGCTGGCAGCGCCGACCACCTCGTCGGACTCGGCGCCCGCCAGGTACTCGACGCCCACCCCGCGCGCCTCGCCGACCTCCTCCTCGACCGCCGCCGACGCCATCTGCTGCGCCCCGTCGCCGCGCTGGCCAGAGCCGACGGCGTGCCGCCTGGCCGCTCCGTGCTCGTGCCGTGGACGGTGTACCGCGCGGCGCGCAGACTCGCCCGCACGCCGTACCGGGACGGGATCGAGGAGACGGCCGGACGGATGCGGGAAGGGGGCTTCGGGGAGAACGGTGCGGGTGGTTCCGGTGCGGCGGGCGCGGGTTCGGGGAGGGGGCAGGGGAAAGGTTCCGGCGGGGGGCCGGGGAGCAACGGCGACGGCCGCTCGGGTCGCGTCAACGGGCATGGCGCGGGCTCGGGTCCGGGTTCCGGTTCGAGTGGCGCCGCGTACGGTGCGGCCTGGCTCGGCGGCTACGACGAAGAGGGCGCCGTCGGCGCCTCCGTCGCCGCGCTGACCTGGTGCCGGCCCGGGCCCGCGGCACGCTGGCTGACCGGGGAGGCGCTCGCCGAGGTCTCCCTGCGACTGGAGGCGACGGCGCACGCGCGGCCCTCCGTCGAACGGCCCGGGGAGCGACGGGCCCGCGCCGCGCTGGCCCGGCAGGCGGCGGACCACCGGGTCTTCGAGCAGGCCGTCGAGATCCGCAACCAGCGGCTGCACGCGCCCTTCTACGACAACCAGGTCGTCCGCGCCTGCCGCCGCCTGCCAGAGGCGCTGCGGGTCAAGCCGGGGGCGCGGGCCGCGGTGCTGCGCGCGGTGCTCAAGGGGGCGGGCGTGCATGAGCTGCCGCCCGGGTGGGGGGCGCCCTCGCACGCCTCGCAGGTCGCGTCCGCGCGGGCCGGGCTGCGGGTCGCGGTGGGAGAGCTGGTGCAGCTCTTCGACGCGCCGTTGCTCGCCGACGCGGGGCTTGTGGAGGCGCGCGTCGTGCGCAAGGCGCTCCGCGCGGCCTCGGAGGGGGAGCCCCTGCCCCTGGACGGGCTCGCGGATCTCGTGTCCACGGAGCTGTGGCTGCGGCGGTTGCTGGCGCGACGCGGCACGTGCTGGACGGGAACGGCGGCGCCGAAACAGCGCGCCGTCGCGGGCGGCGTCACGCCGACGCCTCGGCCGGCGCTTTGACGTCCCCTTCGCGGGGGGGCGGAAGGAAACGGGGGGTTCTGGTTGTCCGGGGGTGTTGCGCGGGACGGTTGGCCGGTGTGGTGCGCACTGTAGGTCCCGCGCTGATTTTTGTGCCGCTGCACGGGGTGGGGGGCGCTGCGCTGGGCGGTGCGTTGTGTTCCGGGTGCCTGGCCGGTGGCTACGGCGCGGCGTGTGGTTGCGGTGCGGTGCGGCTGGCGCCGCGTGGTTGTTGGCTTGTGTCGGTGGTCGTGTGGGGTTGGTGTGTGGTGGGGGTCGGTGCCGTGGTGGGGGGGGTGC